>NC_013525.1:817500-1137500 GCF_000025005.1 Thermobaculum terrenum ATCC BAA-798 | reverse complement strand
TACCGCGTGGAAGGGCCGTGGCCTAACGGATAGAAGCTACCCCGGGGATAACAGGCTGATCCTGCCCAAGAGTTCACATCGACGGCAGGGTTTGGCACCTCGATGTCGGCTCGTCTCATCCTGGGGCCGGAGTAGGTCCCAAGGGTTGGGCTGTTCGCCCATTAAAGAGGCACGCGAGCTGGGTTCAGAACGTCGTGAGACAGTTCGGTCTCTATCCGTCGCGGGCGCAGGAGGTTGTGAGGGGATCCGTCCCTAGTACGAGAGGACCGGGATGGACGGACCTACGGTGTACCGGTTGTCAAGAGTTGGCACCGCCGGGTAGCCGAGTCCGGTCGGGATAACCGCTGAAAGCATCTAAGCGGGAAGCCCACCCCAGGATTAGACCTCCCCACTAGACCCCAGGAAGATGACCTGGTAGATAGGCCGCAGGTGCAAGCACCGTAAGGTGTGCAGCCAAGCGGTACTAACGGTCGACCGTCTTGCCCGCCTCCATCCTCCCCTTACGACAAGATCCAAATTACCCCATCCGCTACCCATAACACGGGAGCGTGGCTCAAGCGGAGGGGAACCACCCGGCCCCATCCCGAACCCGGTAGTGAAACCCTCCAGCACCAATGATACTGGCTCTCCCAGCCGGAAAAGTAGGCCGCCGCGCTCCCTACCCCTTACCACACCACACCTCTGCATGACTACACATCTAATAATCAGGACGAACCCTTTCCAGAGCAGGATTACTCCCAGGTCTTCTGCCAGCCTTAGCCATCTCTATCCACTCACCATTCACGCGCACCCTGACGACGTCCGCGGTGAAATCAGTGTTAGTACCATCATCCTTAGAGTTATTAAAAAGCCATGAGCCCACAGCATATATGTCTACAGGCACTCCAAGCTGCTCAAATTTCTTTATCCTCTCAGGTGTAAAACCTCCACTAGCAACAATCTTGACCTGTCTGCACCATTCCTTAGCTCGCTCCTCCCACTCAGGTGGTAAGTCCCAATCCTTCCAAGCATTATCCATGGCGTTACGCATATTGAATATCAGTCTCGGAACCACCCCAAGGTCAAGTTCAGGATCACCTAGGGGTTCTACACTTTTATCACGTAGCGAACCCGATGTGTCTGGTCTGACACCATAGAGTCTAAACTTCTCAGCCTCTTCATAATTACCCTCATCGACGCATCTCTTGAATTCCATAAACATAGCTCTCATAACTTGCAAAGTGTCGGAAACACAGTCATTATGAAAGTCTACGAGAGCTACCCTTGGTATGTCTACAGGGCGAGTGCGAGCAAACGCCATCATAGCTGCGGCAGTGTCACCAAGAAAGGAAGCTATCGCAGCGTGCGCTATAGTGCCACCTCCTAGCCCTCCCCACCAGCTACCTTGTTCATCAGTGCTCACACTAATACCAGCATCTTTAGCGTATTTATGATTGAATAACTGTACAGCTATGCTGTATGCGTAACCATCAGCAGCTTGGACTTCGTGGGCATCGAACCTAGCAGGGAAAAAGAGCACTGTTTTACCATTAGCTGCCTTGAGTGTCTCATAGACATTAGTTGCAACCCTAGATCCCCTAGTAAGAACACCTACTATAGGTGTCTCCAGAAGAGCGAAATCCCTGTATCTACCTCTAATACGCATTACGGGCACAACATTGGAAGGATCACCATCATATGGCACCATTTCGCCGTCATGCACGGCCTCTACTTCCAATTTATCGAATGTGTTCACGAAACACCCATTTTTATCATAGTACCCAGTACACTCTCTTAATATAGCTAGCGCCTTATCTACTCCCACCACGACAGCATAAGGCTTCCTACGATGGAATATCTGCATTTCGACTTCTATGTTACCAATCTCATTAGCCCCAAGCCCCTTAGTGGCTCCAATAGAAGTAGGGGAGCTCCACTCTACTGGATAACCATCCTCGGCCAGAGCGGTCAATAATCCTACTATATTCAAGAAATACTTATCGCTATACCAACCCTGACGCATGCGTTCAACATCAAGCTTGAACGTCGAAACAGGCAAACGCTTACGATCAAATACACTCACAGCTACTTCCCCCAAGTAACTGTTGATACGACTTTGCAGCCAACTAGAGCTATATGATAAAGGAATAGTTGGTGCATAAGATCGCCAGGATGAGGCAAGGCACCTATCTTCAGTGCATCCTCGACCCTTATATCATACGTATCTACCAAATTGGCAGGCACTACAACGTCCACCTGCCTCTCATGTAGGTAATTAGCAAAAAGCCGCAAGAAAACAGAAGACTGGTAAACACAGAGATCAGTACAATCCCCCATAATTACAAAGGTGCTGACGCCCTCATTGATAAACTTGGTAATTTGGGCGTCTATACCAGTACCTATAGCTGGGCTCAAGGTAGGTTTATCAATGTAGATAAACTCAGAAGAGAAAGGCAAGCTCTTGATCTCTTCAACTGTCTCTTCCTCACCAGAACCCTTCACACAGTGAGGGGGAAAAGCACTGAACTCCCTATCATCTTGTTTGTGTGTGTCCTCAACAACTATAAAACGCCTTACACCAACGCTATATGCATCAGATAAAGACTGCTTTATAGGCTTTATAAGAGCTCCTATCCTATCACTAGCAAGATTACCGGTCTTACAGAAACCATTGACCATATCTACAACCATTATCGCTACATTCTGGCCATCAGCTATCTCCTGCTTAGGCAGAGAACTAATCCATTCATCTAGCCATCTTAGAAATGCTGAACGCTCGTTATCGGTTGAACCTGTCATACTATTTTCCATCATGAGACTTGCCTCCGCATTGCTGAAGCTGTAACATAATCTTGCTTTTATCTTCACTGGAAAGCCATTCAGGGTTTATTAGTCCCTTTCTAATAGCATCTATAGCACAGATACACATTGTAGAGATAATATCCCCGTGATCAAATGCCAACTCGTCAGGAATAGATTGCAGATCAAATATTTGTACCTTGGAAGCATCTGATCCAGCCTGTAATCTAACCTCTTGTAACAGCGACAAACAAGCAAATGGAATACTTATCACCCTTCCTCGGGGATCTCTATGAGGATCGTCGAAGGCTGGCCCTTCTATTAGGTCTTGAGGCACGACTCCTATCTCTTCCCGTGCTTCACGAGCTGCAGCCTTTCGTAATGTCTCATCTATTTCCACGAATCCCCCTGGAAGGGCCCAATATCCTTTGAAAGGGTCATTTAGTCTCTGTACAAGCGGTAGGTAGAGCTTATTGCCATCCCAAAGAAACATTACCAAGTCTACTGTAAGTGAGGGCTTAGGATAGTCACTGTGCTGCATAGCTTAACCCACAAAAAGTAGGGTGCAAGAAGTACCATTCTGGCCCTGATTGCAGATTATAGCACACAGCAAAAAGATGTAAGCTCCTAAAGTAAATATAAAAACGAGAGCTTCCAACAAAAATGAGGAAGCTCTCGTTTAGATGCTATTTGTGCTTCACTGGTGAGCCGCGTAGGACTCGAACCTACAACCCGCTGATTAAGAGTCAGCTGCTCTACCAATTGAGCTAGCGGCCCTTGCCACACACTAATATACAATGTCGATCTATATACGTCAAGGAATAATTGGGGATATTTCTTGCTATATTAAAGCCAGGTCGCCCATTGGTAAATACACAATAGAAGGCTATTACAACGTGGATACAGAAACATTTATTGCTAGAGGCCAGAAAATATATCTTCGTGAGTTCACCCGCGCTGACGTTGATGAATGGGTTAACTGGCCTCCTCATGTCGATCCTCTATTCCAAGACTATAATCCTCCTCGACTGAGTCCTCTCGAGAGGGATATTTGGTACATAGAACATGCCTCAAGGTCTGATATGATGCTTTTTGCTATTGCAGACGAGGATGGCAAACTCATTGGAAGACTATTTCTAAGGCAGGTAGATCGGTCTAAGAAATCAGCAGTACTAGGTATAGATCTGCGCAGTGACAAGCTAGACAAGGGTTATGGAACTGATGCATTGCAAACCTTCGCCAGATACTATTTTGAGGTATTAGGATACAAAGTGCTTAGGTTGGATGTTGCTGCCTTCAATAGAAGAGCTCAGCGAGTTTATGAAAAAGTGGGTTTTATATATACTGGTGAACACTGGAGCTCGTATCCACCACCATACTTCTCCGAGGTTTTTTCTGAAGATAAGTATGAGAATATTAGAGGATACTTTCGCCGAACAGGCAGCGGTATATCAGTAAAGCACTACGATATGGAATTAACCAGAGACCGTTGGAGTGAAAGGCAAAAGTATGAAGGCTGACATATTATCTATAGGTGCTGAGATACTGGCAGGAGAAATAGTAGATACCAATGCAGCATATATAGCAAGGAAACTAGTAAACTTAGGTATAGAACTTCAGAGGGTCACTCAAGTTGGAGATAATCTAGCTGATATAGTCGACGCACTCTCACAGGCTCGCTCTAGATCAGACGTTATCATCTGTACTGGTGGCATAGGTCCTACTCCCGACGATCTAACTAGGGAAGCTGTGGCTCAACTATTGGGGGAAGAACTTAGTGTTGATCCAAATCTAGAGTCAAAGCTGCGAGATTTCTTTAGAAGTCGTGGCTCAAATATGCCTTCTATGAATATCAAACAGGCCACTCTCATACCTAGTGCAAGGCCACTTGACAACAAATGGGGAACTGCGCCTGGCTGGTGGGTAGAGAAGGATAATAAGATCATCGTGCTGCTACCTGGGGTGCCTAGAGAGATGTATGCCTTATGGGAGCATGAAGTAGAGCCTAGGCTAAGAGACATATCTCGACAACACATAGTTACAAAGACCATAAAGACTTGCGGGCTCGGAGAATCTACAGTAGCGGACATGCTTGGGACATTATTTAGTTCTAGTAACCCACTTCTAGGGACTTATGCAAGAGCCGATGGTGTTCATGTTGTTGTCAGATCGATTGGAGATACACGAGAGGAGGCAGAGAAACTAGCTGAGGAAGTGGTTTCTAAGATCAGGATCATCCTTGAAAGATATATTTGGGCAGAAGGCGATGTTGATTTGCCCCAATTGGTATGTAAGCTGCTTTCCGACGCCAAGAAGACATTATCTACTCATGAGTGGGCTAGTATGGGACTGTTATCAAAAAGTATTCTAACTCAAGGAGCAAACTCCATATTTGCTGGAGGTGTAGTAGGTGGCGAACAACAAATACCTGCTGACCTACTTCTTGAAACTAGTAAAGCTGTCGAACAGAGTGGTAGCTTGAAATGCCTGGTAAGGCTGGTAGACCTAATCAACAACGATGAATTGGCTAAGAACGAAGTGTATGCCAGCTCTATTGATGCGCTAGCTGAAAGGTCTACTGTGAGTGCCCTACACCTAGTACGCAGTTATCTGTCATGTAGAGGATGATAGGTTATCAGAGTTGGTGAATGTGGATAGGGCCTTAGATACTATATAATCTACACGCTTCTGCATCTCTTCTCTCTCTTGGGGAGTTTGATCATCCCACCCTAAGAGATGAAGCAATCCATGTACCGCCAACACGCTTACTTCGGTCTCAACAGGATGGCCCTGGTCCCTAGCTTGTGCCTCCGCGGTCTCACACGAGACCGCTATATCGCCTAGAAAATGAAAGTTTTCTCTCTCAAAATCCGATGATGGCCAGGACATCACATCAGTAGGCCCCTCGATTCCCATATGCTCGAGATGCAACTTCGCGATCTGATCATCATCAGTCAACAATATAGACACAGAATGGCCCTCTGGAACTTCTTCTTCCCTTAGAGCCACACATATAGCTCTCTGTACATACGGGATAAAGCGAGATAATTGATCAGAGCTTACAGTGATATCAACAGAGTATTTCTGGTTACTATTGGACACTTCTTAAAGTCAGGAATTCTCAAGCATTTCTTTAGCCAAATTACTTACAATTTTCCCATCTGCCCTACCCCTAACCTGTGGCATAACTACCGACATTACCTTACCCAGATCCTTAGAAGATTGAGCGCCGGTAGTCAAAATAGCCTGAGCTACAATCTGCCTTATTTCCTCCTCGCTCATCTCTGCAGGCAGATATGATTGTATGATCTCGAGTTCCCGTCTTTCTTTCTCTGCTACGTCGGGTCGTCCTAACCTCTCATACTCCTCTATAGACTCTTTTCTACGTTTAGCTTCTCGTTGTAAGACAGAGAGCTCCTGCTGGTAATCCAGAGGAGCTCTATTTTCTATCTGCTGATTCTTCAAAGCAGCTAGCAGTAACCTTATCACGCTCTTACGATTATCATCACCTGAGCGCAAAGCTTCCTTAAGGTCGTTATTAAGCCTCTCGGTGATACTCAACTACTAATCGTCCTCCAAGTTATCTGCTTTGTTGCTGCTTCAGCTTGGCTTCTATCTTGCGCCTGCGAGCCGCTTCCTTGCGCTTCCGGCGCACGCTTGGCTTCTCATAATGCTCTCGTCTGCGCGCCTCAGACAATATACCTGCCTGCTGCACTTTTTTGTTGAAGCGACGCAGAGCGCTCTCGAAGCTCTCGTTTTCACCTACTACAACTTCGGCCATGCGCGCATTTCACCCCCCTTCTGTCCTGGAGTCGCGCGGCCGTTACAGGCCAACGTGTTGGACGCGTGATTATAAACAGCAGAGATAGGATATGTCAATAGCTCCAACAATATCAGCCGGGAGGCCAACTCATACTGCGTCCACCAAGCAAATGCAGATGCAAGTGATTGACACTTTGCCCCGCCTCTGGTCCAGTATTGATTACAACACGATAACCAGAGTCATCGATATCTAGCTTTCGAGCAAGCTCTGATGCCGTTAGGATAAGCTTGCCTGCTAGTGATTGATCCTGCAGTTGGTCAAGAGAGGCAATATGAGATACGGGAATAACCAATACATGCACGGGAGCCATGGGATTTATATCCCTGAAAGCAACCACATCCTGGTCACGCCAAACTTCATCAGCTGATATCTCTTTATTTGCAATCTTACAAAAGATGCAATCCTCAGCCACCAATCACCTCCGCAATAGTTTTAGTATTTTCCTCTCTTTCCCTAGCTTGCTTTTCCGCCTTATAGGTCCTATATACTACCAAGAGGGCTATAAGAAGCGTAAAAATATCAAAGCCACCAACGCGCCTAGATTGGGATCTAAAGAGTCTATAAGACAATAACATTCTGGCCAAAGGTAAACGCCTCTTCTTAGGCATTACAGGCTCCTCTACTCGCCTTCCGGTGTATAACTAGAATTGTTAAAGTCAAACTCTCTGAATTCTGACCACTTATGCTTTATATAAAGCAACAAAAGCACAAGTAGAGCTATGAGGATAGGTATATCGAATGGTCTCATATAAGCCCTTATAACTTCCCAGTTCTCTCCTGTTATGTAACCTAACCAAGCCAAGAAAGTGCACCATATAAAAGAACCTATAAAAGTGTAAATAGTAAACCTGATTGGGTGCATCCTTACCACGCCGGCTGGAAAGCTCACGAAAGTACGAACCACTGGTAGAAGTCTGCTAAAGAATGCGATCTTATCTCCCCAACGATCAAACCACTTCTCAGCTCTGTGCAGGTCCCTTTTACTTATAAGCAACCACCTTCCATATTTCTCGACAAATGGCCTCCCCCCCCAAATACCCAGAGCATAATTGGTCAGAGATCCTATCGTGTTTCCAATAGCTCCCCAGAAACCAGCCCAAAATACAAAGTACAGAGGCAGGTTTTGCTCTTTTATCAGCATCCAACCAGCCAATGGCATTATAACTTCAGATGGCAGGGGTACATTAGCGCTTTCTATAGCCATTGCCACCAGAACGCCGATCCAGCCCAAAGACTGCATCAGGTCCCTTAGTAATTCAATTACCCATTGCTCAAAACCATGCAGCAAATGTAGCCTCCTATGTGCAATTATTTAGCCCTAAGATAACACAAGAGTGGGAGAAGGATTTTGTATCTCTTCTCCCACTCTCTAGGCGATATCAATACGCTACGCCGGTGCTAATCCTCCAGATAGGTCCGGCAATCCCTTCAGCTTATCATCTTCCTGAGGCTTAACTTCCTTAGTCTTGCCGCCCAGCTGGGGTATTGGCACTACCTTAGGCTGAGGTCTTGGAGTATCGAACAGAGACTCCATATCTTCGTTATCCAGAGTCTCCTTCTCCACGAGCAAGGAAGCAAGCGCGATGAGCTTGTCCATGTTCTCAGTTAGTATCTGCTTAGCTCTCTGATAGGCATTATCAATAAGCTTACGTATTTCCTGGTCTATCTGCAGTGCTATCTCATCACTATAGTTACGTTGCTCGCTTATCTCCCTACCGAGGAAGATAAGCTCTTCCTTGTGCCCCAAGGCTACAGGACCCAACTTCTCACTCATTCCATACTCAGTAACCATCTTGCGAGCTATGTTAGTAGCCTGCTGAATATCATTCTCGGCACCTGTGCTGATCTCGTGGAATATCAGTTCCTCAGCTACTCTACCTCCCATCGCAAAAGCGAGAGTATCCTCGAATTGGCTCTTAGTCATAAGATGTCGGTCTTCAGTGGGTAGCACTCTGGTATAGCCCCCGGCCATACCTCGCGCTACGATGGTTATTTTGTGCACCGGATCCATATTGGGAAGCATTCGGGCTACCAAAGCATGACCCGCCTCGTGGTAGGCCGTAACCCACTTTTCACGCTCAGTAATTATCCTACTCTTGCGTTCGGGTCCAGCAACTACTCTATCTATGGCGTCTTCAAAGTCTTGCCGTGTTATGACCTTGTGATTTCTCCTAGCAGCTAGAATTGCTGCTTCATTTACGGTGTTCTCGAGATCGGCACCAGAGAAGCCCGTAGTTTGCTTAGCCAAAGCATGCAGGGATACGTCTTTGTCTATAGGTTTGCCCCTGGTATGAACTCTAAGTATAGCCTCTCTACCCCTTATATCAGGGCGATCAAGCACAACCTGACGATCAAATCTGCCAGGTCTAAGGAGGGCTGGATCAAGCACATCTGGACGGTTAGTCGCAGCTATAACTATGACATTGGTGTTGGTATCAAAGCCGTCCATCTCAACCAATATTTGGTTGAGCGTCTGCTCACGCTCATCGTGACTACCACCTAGACCAGCCCCTCTTTGCCGACCTACAGCGTCGATCTCATCGATGAACACAATACACGGAGCATTCCTCTTTGCCTGATCGAAAAGGTCCCTCACTCTTGAGGCGCCAACACCGACAAACATCTCTACGAATTCCGAGCCTGATATGCTGAAGAAAGGTACTCCAGCTTCCCCAGCAACAGCCCGACTTAGTAGAGTCTTTCCAGTACCAGGTGGACCCACCAAAAGCACTCCTCTCGGTATCCTTGCACCGAGAGCCGCAAACTTTTCTGGATACTTAAGGAACTCTACGATCTCAGCTAGCTCTTCCTTAGCTTCTTGCACTCCCGCCACATCATCAAATTTCACTGTAGGCTTATTGCCATTGAAAAGCCTTGCACGACTCTTACCAAACGAGAGCGCCTGATTATTTGTTCCCTGAGCCTGCCTCATAAAGAAGAGGAAGACTCCGATAAGGAACAGGGTTGGCAATATAAAACTAAGTACACCTAACCAGTTGCTCCAAGAAGAAGCGGGTTTAATATCTATCTTGATGTTAGACTCGTCAACACCGCTCCTATCCAAAGCTTCCTGAATAGGTATCTGGGTACGAGACCTCTTTATCTCGCCATCATTGTATCTGACGACGATATCGCTACTATCCACTTGGCCTTGGATAGACTCTATCTTACCTGCCTTGGCATCCTGAATAACTTCAGTAATTGGTACTTCAGGAATACGGGATTGACGATTCGAGAATAGAGTCATCCATACAGTGAGAAGAACTACTGCCGCAACCAGCCATACTAGGCTGTTGCGCCAAAGCTTTCTATCGTTCATAGGGGCCTCCGGCAATATTCATATTCCTTCCAAATATTTATTTCTAAGGGTTCTATGGCTTAGAAGCCGGTCCCTCAAGCGATTATAGCGACGCACGAGAGACCAGTCAATTTACTTTACAGAATAAAAATACTAGGGGTTTACTCTTGCTAGAAGTGCTACATTTAATTGCCCTTTCTGTAAAATCTAATGCAAACATAGGGTTCATAATTATACAAGATCTTATGTCGATCATCTATCCTCCAGCCTACCAACCATATGATCTCTCCATCCTGCTCTATAACGGGTACATGCTCTCTAATAAAATAAGGCACTTTGCGATCAAGTAGGAACTCATCCACAGTCTTTTCAAATTTCATGCCAAGGGGAATAAACTTATCGCTTCTTCTGGCTGGCCTTAGCCTTATCTTGTTAATATCACAAACAACATGCTCGTGAAGGTTATTTCCAGGCAAGGCATGCGGTTGAACCAATGCTGCGGATGGAGTTACCTCCCAATCCCAGTTTGGAGACAGTGTGCCATCGTCCTCCATCAAGGGAAGTGAGTAGATTGCATCCATGGGTAATATTCCTGCCCAGACTATTAACGCCTGCGGGGCCTTAATTGCCCTTATACCCCCTGGCAGGTCGATACTATTCCCAGATTTACTCCTGGCCAAGAGGTAAAGGGCTTCTAGATGCCTTGCACCAAAACCCTCGTCAGATCCAAAGGCTTGAGATAACGCCATCTTGAGAGCACGAATGATCAAAGACCTGGGGCTGTTCATCACTGCTACAAGCTCAACAGAAATAAAATTATGTCTAATGATAGAATGTTGAGCTAGAAAATCCAGGGCACGGCTATCAAGAAGGCGCTTCTCCTGCTGAAGGATACTGGTCGTAAGAGCTATATGCTTAACCACCTCCTGATTTGCCTGCTTCAAGGCTGGCAAAACAAGGTGTCTAATCTTATTTCTTGTGAAATCTAATGATAAGTTACTGGGGTCTTCTATAACTGGGAGGGAATTTAACCTGCAGTAGTTTCTAATGTCTTCATGAGCAATACCTAAGAAAGGTCTGACAAGTTCTACATCAGGATTACCAGGTACCCTATCTATAGGTAACATGCCGCAAAGTCCATCTAAACCAGTCCCCCTAGCTAGATTGAGCAAAAAAGTCTCAGCTTGATCCTGTTGGTTATGGGCAACACAAACCAGAGCATTTTCCTTCCTAGCACAAGCTGCCAAGAAGTCGTACCTATACTTACGGGCTGTATCCTCTATAGAAGCCTTAGCCTGCAATGCAGCTCCAGCTACATCGGCACTACCCAGATAGAAATTCACGTCAAATTGCTCTATATACTTTGCTAGCTGACTCGCCTGATCTGAGCTTTCGGGCCTGAGCCTATGATCAAAGTGTGCTACTGAGATATTTATCCCTAAAATGCTTCGAAGCTCATAAAGAACATGGAAGAGAGCTATCGAATCAGCCCCACCACTTAAACCGAGGATCAAATTATGTCCTCTAATGTATTCCAGCTGTTCTTTGCTAGATGACAGGAAATTATGCAGGAAGGAGTCTGGAGTGGAGGAATTAAGACCAGTCACAAGTAGAATACCAGATAGAGATCTATCAAGAATTGGTGGCGAGGGTGAGATTCGAACTCACGACCAAGGGCTTATGAGTCCCCTGCTCTACCGCTGAGCTACCTCGCCTCTCACCTAGACAAAAAGGTGGGGCCTTTCGGCCCCACTGGTTGCGGGAGTGGGATTCGAACCCACGACCTTCGGGTTATGAGCCCGACGAGCTGCCGCTGCTCCATCCCGCGTCGACACTAGTAGTATAAGCTAGCAGTCGGGTTCTTGTCAACCCTACAGAAGGCACACCTAATATCGAGCCCAGAACCTGCAATAGCATGCTGTATATCTAATGTCCTTATGAGTATAATACGCTCAGAAAATATCAACGGAGGGTTGAGAATGAGGCTGATAGTTAACATCCTGGCTGTAATAGGTGGAATAACCGTAGCTGCTCTACTCGCTTTGGCAGGTCTCATACTCTCTTGGGAAATAGAGCTCAGGCGAAACGAGGCACAACTAGAAGATGAAACTGTTGAGGTGCCTGTATCATAGCAACTGAGTTAGTAGGATGGAAGTATGAGTAATCAAGGACAGCAAGAATCGTTGCCCGTGCAGCTGTCCCTATTTGATATCGAAATTCCTGGGTTGGGGCACAAACAACGCAGGAATAAATTAGATAAGAGATCTATAACCCCAGAAAGTGACCTTCAGACTGCTCGGTTCTGGTTCAAAGTACATCTTGAGTCTAGTGGACATCCCAAAAATACGGTATACGCATACACCAATGATCTGGCAGTCCTAATAGATACCATAGGCAACAAGACGCTTAGGCAGATAAACGAAAAGGACATAGGCGCATACCTAAGCTCAGCACATAAAAAGAGCACTAGGAAAAGGAGACTAACATCTCTTAGAGAATTCTATGCGTATCTTATACATGATCTCAGACTACAGATAAATGATCCGACAACACCTTTCTATCCCGAGAGAGTTAATCTGAAGACTCCAGTACCACTCTTTCCGGAAGAGCAAAAACGCCTTTTAGCTACTGCCAGAAATTTAGGTGATAAGTACTTTCTAATGGTGTACCTGATGCTGAAACTAGGACTAACCAGGACTGAGTTATTAGCACTCAAGAAACAACATGTGGATGTGTCCGATCCATCAGAACCAATTATATATATCAACTATGGCGATCCCCGTTGGAGACACAAAGACAGAGTACTAAAAGCTGATAAAGAATTCTCTGAAACCTATATTCAATATAGGGATACTATTGAAAGTGATACTCTATTCCCTATAATACCTCAATCAGTGAACGCCATACTCCATAGGATTGCAAAGATAGCCGAGATAGATAAGCAGGTAACACCTCAGCTGCTTAGAGACACGTTTGGCGTTGGGCAAGCAAAGAGCGGCAAGACCGAGGAAGAGCTGCTAGCGATACTGGGATTGGCTGATGACCCCAGAAACAGGGATAGCGTACGCAGATACATCCGTCTGGCAAATCCCATGGGAGAAGTAGGAGATACCTCAAGTGACAGCAAATAATCCTAAAAATCAAAAACTCGTAATCACAGTAGTCCAAAAGGATGATGGGGAAAATGTGCTCAATGCACTTCACAGAGATGGGTACGCATCGCTCCTCATAAGTAGTTCAGGCGGCTTCTTGAGAAGGGGAAATGCCACTATTCTAACACTCTGCAGCTCAGAAGCTGTGGACAAGGTAATCAAAATCATAGCGGATCATGCTAGTGAAAGAACTGAGATAAAAGAGCCCAACCTGGGAGTACAGGTTAGCGAGTGGTATGTACCTCAAAGTGTGAAAATCCAAAGGGGAGGTGCTAGTATCTGGGTGCTTGATGCAGAGTTAGCGGGTTATGTCCGCGCTGGAGCTTTCAAGTAAAGCACGGGCAAACACTACCCCATGAACATCTTTAGCTCCAGATTCTAATAAGACCTTGGCACACTCACTCAAAGTCGCTCCAGTAGTTAGCACATCATCAACTAGTAACACCAAATCTCCGGACAACTTCATATCGGCCACAAATGCACCTTGAACGTTGCGCCAACGCTCCTCTCCATTGAGCATATATTGAGGGCTAGTAATCCTAGTCCTGCTTAGCACACCTTTCATAGGTATACTCGTAAAGTTAGATAAGTACCTACCTATAACCTCGGATTGGTTGTATCCCCTATAGCGCCTTCTCTTACGATGCATCGGCACTGGTACGATAACACTGTAGCTATCTTGGGGAACAAGCGGAGCAATCTGCTGCGCCATCCATTTACCGATAGAGAACACTCCTCTGTACTTAAATTCATGCACCAGCTCTCGAATGGTATCGGTGTATGCATAGACAGCATAGGTTGCAGTTAGATTAGGAACAGCCCCAATAGTCAATGAGTCCACACGGACACAACTAGCTAGGCAACTGGCACAAACCCAACTGCCAGATGATGCACAACGCACGCAGCGCTTAGGATAAAGAATATCCCATAACTTGTCCAGGTAATCATCAATCCTGGAAAACAATTACATCCCCCACCCTAACATCATTACGCGCCAGAGTACCTGCAGGTAGTTCAATTACCTTCCTAGCATTCTTGACTATACCGGTTACACGCCAAGGTTTGAGCTCACTATACATTCGCAGCACACGATTATCCTCATCTAGGAACAGCGCATCTATCGGAAATCGCATAAAGAAACAGTGAATGCTATTGCATGGCATAATCATCAAACCCATACCCTCGGGTAAACTCTTCTTCCCCATTAGCCCTACAAAGCGCGAGAAGAAATTACCCGCTACAGAGCAATCAACACATAATGGACGACCGTTTCTAGCAACTATAACTTTCACTCTTGCGGTAATCCTAATACTTTACTAAATCTAGGAATCGGTTCAAATTATATTAGAAACCCCATTATTCGACCTATATTCAAAGTCGTTATATAATCCTCATCAACAAAAGGTCGTAGAGCAGGAAGGAGGAGAGTGTGAGAGCTTATCCTACAAGTAGAATCAGAAACATAGGGCTATTCTCACATGGAGGCACGGGTAAAACCTCTCTCGCAGAAGCTCTGCTATTTGCCAGTGGCAACTCCAAGAGGCTTGGAAGAGTTCTTGAAGGTAATACTATAAGCGACTATGATCCGGATGAGATCAAGAGGCATTCTTCGATCAGTTTGTCGCTAGTACCAATAGAATACCAGGATCACAAAATCAACTTGATAGATACACCTGGCTATTCGGAATTCATAGGTGACATGCAATGTGGCCTAAGAGTCGCTGACACAGCATTGATACTAGTAGACGCACATACTGGTATAGAGGTGGGCAGTGATCTCATGTGGTCTGCAGCATCCTCTCTGGGACTGCCAAGAGTCATTGTAGTCAATAAAATGGACCGCGAGAACAGTGACTTTGATCAGGTAGTCGAACAGACTAGAAGTCAGTGGGGATCAGCTGCCACCCCCCTGTTCGTGCCTATAGGTAGAGAGCAGGATTTCAGAGGTATAGCTAGTATTCTTACAGAAAAAGCATATATTTATAAGATCGACACCGCTGAGTTCCAAGAGGTAGATATACCACCGGAAGTAAGGGAGAGCTTCGAAAGGTATAAGGATGACCTAATAGAAAGAATAGCTGAAACCAGCGATGATCTTACGACCAAGTACCTTGAAGGAGAACCGCTGTCAGCAGACGAGATTACGAATGGTTTGAAGGCTGGAATACTATCATGTTCAATATTCCCAATAGTTCCAGTATCAGCCCTTCACGTAATCGGAGCTAGTCAGATACTTGACTTCGTTGTCGATTTCCTACCATCTCCAGATACAAGATCTTGTAAGGTATTACAGGATGGCAAAGAGATAAACCTACAACCACAATCTTCAGGAGAACTAGCGGCACTCGTCTTCAAGACTATAGCAGATCCATTTGTAGGTAAACTTAGCTACTTCAGAGTCTATAGCGGCACTATTAAAAGCGATACACATGTGTTTAACCCAAGAACGGGTAAAGAAGAGCGTATAGGTCAGCTGTTCTTCGTAAGAGGTAAGGAACAGAAGCCTACAGATAGGATAGAAGCTGGAGATATAGGGGCGGTTGCGAAGCTAGCAGAGACCCTAACTGGTGACACGCTAACTAGCCAGTCCAAGCCAATACAGCTTCCCAAGATAGAATTCCCACACCCAATTTATACTGCTTCTATCAGACCTAAGACTAAGGCTGATCTCGATAAGATGGGCAGTGCACTGCAGAGAATGCTTGAGGAAGATCCTACGCTTCATGTCAGCAGGGATCCCCAAACAGGAGAGACTCTAGTAAGCGGTATGGGAGAATCCCATATAGAGTTGATGGCGGAAAGAATGAAGCGTAAGTTCGGCGTAGAAGTCGAGATAGGTATACCAAGGGTCCCTTATAGGGAGACTATCACAGCTTCAGCTAGAGCTGAATACAAGCATAAGAAGCAGACCGGAGGGCATGGGCAGTACGGTCACGTTATACTTCAGATCGAACCTAATCCGAACTCAGAATTTGAGTTTCAATCCACAGTAGTAGGTGGTGCGGTTCCTAAGCAATACTTCCCTGCAGTGGAAAAGGGTGTACAAGAGGCCATGCAGGAAGGAACCGTAGCTGGTTATCCTGTGGTTAACGTGAAGGTTACCCTGACCGATGGTAGCTATCACTCAGTGGATTCTTCAGAAATGGCCTTCAAGCTGGCAGCATCGCAGGCATTCAAGAGAGGGATGAGCGAGGCTAAGCCGGTCCTACTGGAACCTATTATGGAAGTATCCATATACGTACCGGACCAATTTGTAGGAGACGTGATGAGCGATCTCAACAGCCGCCGTGCAAGGGTAGAGGGAATGGACCCCTCAGGTGCTGGGTTCACCGTAATTAGAGCTCAAGCACCTCTGGCTGAGATGCAGAAATATAGCAGCCAGTTAAGATCGATAACACAGGGAAGAGGAACCTTCACAATGGAATTCTCGCATTATGAGGAGGTGCCTCCACATCTAACCGATCAAATAGTGCAGGAAGCCAAGGCATATAGGGAGATGCAAAACTCAGGACATCACTAGTTAGCAGGGAATCTTCCCTCTAACAGAGATTGCAACAGATCATATAGATTATTGAAGACATAGTCAGGTTTACACTGGGATGCTATTATGTCTTTTTGTGTCGACACGCCCGTGAGCACTAAGACAGTAGTGAATCCCAGCCTTTTACCTGCCTCTATGTCCGTGTCAAGACGGTCACCTATGACGATCACCTCCCCATCGGGAGGAAGAAAGTCCAAAGCTATCCTGTAAAGGTTAGGTTCTGGTTTTCCGATGACTATTGGTTTCTTACCCGTCACAGCTGTTATTACGCCCAGCAGTGCCCCGGCACCAGGAATAAGGCCTTCTTCTGATGGGTAAGTAGTATCCAAATTCGTAGCCACAAAATTTGCGCCCTTCTGAATCGCTAAACAGGCCATCTTCAACTTGTTGTACGTTATGTCAAAATCTGTGCCGGCCACTACCCATTCAGGGTTATCCCAATCTGGCACAAAACGGTTTTCAGGGGTAAAGATGGCTTCAAAGAGCCCCGCTGCCCCCACAACCATTACTCGCGCACCAGAAGGAGCTTGCTTGCAAAGCCATTTAGCAGTAGCAATTGCAGAGGTAACTATCCTATTCTCGTCTACCCTTATACCTAACCCATGCAGTTTCTCAGCTACCTGTTTAGGAGTTCTTGTAGAGTTATTGGTAACCAAGGCATAAGGGTAACCTGCAGAGCTAATCTTCTCTAAGAATTCCTTTGAGCCTGGAAGCAAGGTATTACCTCTGTAAATTACTCCATCCAGGTCTATTAGGAATCTCAAGTTTTTAGCCATTTAACCCCCAATGCTCTGCAATTTTAGGGCTCTAACTAGATGGCAGCTTGCCATAGTATAGCTTATTGCCAGCAAGCAGAATCAACTTTGCATTAGCTTCATCAACAAAGACTGCAGATATATTACCAGTTACTCTACCAGGTAGATCCGGAATCAATTGAGCAACCAGCTGGCCATCAGCAGACATTTCCAAGATTCTATCTCGCCCCTCATCTAGAAAGTACAAATGCTGATTGGTATCCAAGGCGACGATACCAAAAGGTGCTGTCACAGGGGGGCTGGCTTCTATCCAGAGCTTCTTGTTGATCTTACCGTCAGTTATCTGTATAAGGCTACCATCCCTCGGACTCAAAGCCCACACATTGCCATCGGCGCCAAGACTGGATGAGCTGAATGTAATACCCTTCCTATTGCCCCTGATTATAGAGGCGGCACCAGGATTACGGATATCATATTCTAGAATCCCGTTGAATCCCTTAAGGGACACATACGCCCTAGTCCCATAGGTATCAAAGCCGGTAACCTTATCCCAATCCCAATTTCCTCCCAAACGCGTTTGAGTCCATCTTCCTGAAGTGAAATCATAATCAAACAGTCTACCTGCTCTATCTAGAATAAGAAGCCCCCCTTCTCGCCAAGAGATCCCAATAAATCTTACTGATCTCGAAGGAGAGATAAACCCTGGCCCACCTCCGGTTATATTTTTGATATAGACACGACCACTATCTTTATTCAGGACCACAACTTTATTGTCAAGCAATATAATCTTGGCATCTGCAGAGGTTCTTAGTCCCGGCACAGTTCCCAATAATTTCAGATTCTTGAGATGCTCTATCTTACGAACCTTTTCCCAGTTTGACTGTATAGCAGCGCGAACAACAGCTATCTTTGTACTGGAAGGATCTATCTTCTCAGCATCTGCTACCAAGCTTTGAGCGTTTTGAAGGTGTCGTACAGCTTCCTGTAGCGACGTATTATGGGCGGCAGAAATTTCCTTCTGAGCCCTAGACAATAGGTTCTCAACCTTGTTAACCCTCTGGAATCCCTCAAATGCTCGGGCACCAAGCGCCATAGCTAGCGCAAATATTAGTACTATCCCAATGATAGAAGCTGTTCTTGCAATTAGGGCTCGACTCTGAAATCTGTGTTTTAGAATCCTTCCAGCACTAGTCCAAAAGCCATTAGAACTCTTGATACGCACCAATGGTATAGGCCAACCCTGGTCATCCGTATTCGGAGTATGTTTATCTTTAGAACCCTTGTGAACTAAATGACCATCTATCTTTAGTTTGTTCTGCACCCAAGTAGATATACTTTGCCAAGATGGAATATTAGATGATATGGGCCTTTTGTTGGGTGAATCTGGGAATTCGATTACTAAGGCATGACCATCCAATATAGATCTCTCGATAGAAAGCGCAAACAATTTGTCAATAATAACTTCATAGTCGTCATATAAAAATTCTTCCTTAGCAGATTCATACAAAGCGGAGGCCAGATCTGTAGAAAGTGCCACCACAGTATCGCCTTGCATGAAACCACTTCTGTGAAGTTCAACCTCAGCACGCTGCTCAAGTCCCAAAGGCGTAAGTTCTTCTTCCGGAAGAGGACCATCAGGGGGAAAGAAGCTTACTTCGCCACCATGTATAACGAGAATAGCAGCTGGCTGAACTTGCGCAATGTAGACCTCTTGGTCATGTAGCACAATACAGCTTATTCCGAGGTAAGCTTGCTTATGTATAGGTGCTCCTGAGTTGTACTCATACATGAGCCTATTAGCCTGGTTTATCGCTTCCTCGAGCGCACCAGTAATAGTAGGTGAGTTACTTGTGTAGTAGGACTCTTCGACCGTCTCCATTACAAGTTTGGCGGCCGTAGTTGCACCAACACTAGGGCAAGCAGGCTGAGTCAATATCCAAAGCTTACCCCTCGAACGCAAGATTCTACTCGGTCTATCCCTGCCACCCTCCAAGGCAAAATCTGTTTGATCTTGCCTTATTCCACTTATAATCCCTATCTGAGCTGTATTCACTTGTATCTTACTCATGTTAGGCCTCCTCAGACTTGGCAAGGCGTACAATAACACCTTAGCAACGAGGACAATGCCTAACTAGATAGTGTTAAAGTTTGTTATCATCTTCTTCACGGAGGTGACTAGCAAACGTGCGCATAGGGATACTAGGACCTGTTGCCTGGAGAATTCCTCCCAGAAAGTATGGAGGTTGGGAGAACGTGACCTATCTCTTAGTTGAGGGACTAGTTAAGCGAGGTTATGATGTAACCCTCTTTGCCACAGCTGACTCGGTAACGAGCGCCAAACTCGAGAGCATCGTCCCAAGACCTTTAGAAGAAGACAGTTCATTACCTCCGAGGGTTTATGAGACTCTCCATATAGTGAATGCTTACGAAAAGGCTAAAAACTTCGATATCCTCCACAACAATATAGGGGTATATGGCACAGTCTTGTCCAAGCTTTCTCCTATCCCTGTGTTGACTACGCTTCATGGATCAGCAGCTGAATCTGACAGCAGGATTATCTATACTAGATATAAAGATCATCCGTATGTTTCAATATCCAACGCTGAAAGAAGGATCTGCCCCGAATTAAACTATATATCAACTGTGTACAACGGCATAGACATAGCCTCAGCACCAGAGCCAACTACTCCTGAGGATTACCTGTTATTTGTTGGAAGACTATCTCCTGATAAAGGAATTCACAATGCTATAAAGGTTTCGCTTGCTACTGGAAGAAGATTAATTATAGCCGGCATAATACCTAAAGCTAATGAGGAGTATTACGAAAAAGAGATCAGCCGTTACGTAGACGGCAGAAATATAATATACATAGGACCTGTCGACCCTGTTAACCGAAACCGCCTCATGAACAAAGCCTACGCTTTACTTCACCTAGTGGAATACGAGGAGGCATTCGGACTAACCATGGCTGAAGCTATGGCAACTGGTTGTCCAGTAATAGGTAACAACCGGGGCTCAGTTCCTGAAGTCGTCAAGCACGGAGAGACAGGATTCGTAGTCAACACCTTAAACGAAGCCATAGAGGCCATAGATAAGGTTAAATTTATCGATAGAAAAAAGTGCAGGGAATGGGTCAACCAAAGGTTCTCTGCGGATCAGATGGTATCTGGCTATATCGAAGTTTATCAGAGGTTGTTAGGGTAGCAGTTTATGACTATCAATTCATATGCAGATGCACTCCGTTATATTTATAGCTTTGCTGATTATGAGAGGAACAAGCCTAGATCTCCTGAGGGAATGCACTTAGAAAACGTTAGGCTCCTGCTTGAGTCCGTAGGAAATCCTCATGAAAAGCTAAAACTAGTACACATAGCAGGCACCAAAGGCAAGGGGTCAACTTCCGCCATGATCTCTTCGGTACTTATATCATCAGGATATAAGGTAGGTACATATACATCTCCCCATCTACATACTCACAGGGAGCGTTATCAAATCAATGCTCAGCCCGTCAATGAAGACACATTTGTAAATGTACTTAACGAAATAAAACCTGCAGCTGACGAGCTCGCAAAAGATAGAAAAGTAACCACCTATGAGATCACCACAGCACTAGCATTTAAACTTTTTGAAGAGGAAGATATAGACTGGGGTGTAATAGAGGTAGGACTTGGTGGAAGGTTAGATTCCACCAACGTAATCATCCCTAAAGTTTCGGTTATAACGGCTATAAGCCTTGACCATACTGAAGTATTGGGAGACACACTAGCCAAAATTGCAGCCGAAAAGGCCGGCATAATAAAACCACAAGTTCCTGTAGTTATAGCTCCGCAGTACCAGGAAGCCATGGAAGTCCTAAAGCAAAGGGCTCTTGATAACCACTCTCAGGCCCTTATAGTAGACGAATTAATGGAGGCTAGAAATACACAAACTGAGGACTTATCTAGCCAAAGTTTCACCTTGCACACGAAGCTGTGTCTACATAACCAGCCCCTAGATAGCCAAAGCTTCACAATACCCCTTATAGGTAGATACCAAACAGATAACGCGCTCACAGCTATCACCACTGCATGGCTCCTGTCACAAGATGCCGCGCCAGCTATTAATCTCACGACCCTAATGGAAGGCTTGCGCAACGTGAAGTGGCCTGGAAGGTTCGAGGTTGTGCCCGGAACACCACTGATAATCTTGGATGGTGCTCACAACCCAGAATCGGTAGGAAAGCTGAAGAACACAGTCAAAGAATTGTTGTCAAATAAGAGACGCATATATGTCTTCGGGGCTGGGTTTGGGCACGACTTTCATGGTATGTTAGAACAGCTGAGAGAAGAGGAGCTGATAATATGTAAATCTATCCACCCAAGAGCTGTACCTCCGGAGACACTAAGTCAAATTGCTTCCAATTTAGGTATAAAGCATCAAGTTAGACCTACCGTGGAGGAAGCCCTAGACTTAGCAAAAAGCTTGGACGATGTTGATGCGGTAATTGTAGGTGGTAGTCTCTTTGTTGTAGCAGACGCAAGGCTAGCGCTAGGTCTAACTAGTTATATCGATCCTGTCACTAGCTGACGATAGCTTTCTTTTCCTTCTCGACTCATAGGGTTCTAGGTAGTATGTCAGACTCTGCATCGCTGCTACAGGATCTATATCATAAACCCTAACATCATCGGGCACTTGTATAGTAGCCGGTGCATAATTCAGAATAGCTTTTATCCCAGATCTCACCAACTCATCAGCTACTTCCTGGGCGGATGATGGAGGCACTGCAATTATGGCAATGCGTATACCCTCTCGAGAGATCTGTTCAGGCATTAAGCTCACGTCCTCAACTACCAAGCCATTTAACCTAGTATTTATCCTATTGGGATTATGATCATACACATGTCTGATACGGAAGCCATGCTGCTCCAGCCTCGGATATCTAGTAACAGCCCTACCGAGCGAACCAGCACCGACTAACACCACATCCCAATCCCTATCCAAGTTCAAAATCCGTCGGAGCTCGGA
The DNA here is from genome assembly GCF_000025005.1 of Thermobaculum terrenum ATCC BAA-798. Lineage (NCBI taxonomy): Bacteria > Bacillati > Chloroflexota > Chloroflexia > Thermobaculales (SeqCode) > Thermobaculaceae (SeqCode) > Thermobaculum (SeqCode) > Thermobaculum terrenum. The sequence continues at coordinate 1,115,149 of NC_013525.1, read as the reverse complement.
TAACAGCAGTTCTACGCTATATCCCTTCCCCTGCTTACCGAATTCTCCAAAATAAGAAAGATCCCGTCTAACTTGAGTAGCAGTAACACCAGCAGACTTGGCTAACTCCTGAGAAGAAACCACATCTTTCCCCATCTGAGCCATCTGCTGTAAGGAGCGATAGTAAATTGGCAATCTTTTTATAACTACCTCTGGTATATCTCTTTGCATTACCTAGCTAATAAACCTACTGGAAATATTTTTACCTTCCTAATAGTAAAAGGAGCAATATAACTGCAGCAAGCGCAATCCTATAGAAGGCAAACACCTTTATTGAGTGTTTTTTCAAGTAGTCGATCAAGAATGCAATACTAAGATAGCCGACAACCGCAGAGGATGCCATCCCTATAAGAAAGGTAATTATTTCCCCTTCCGGTATACCTTCTCCCAAAAGTTTTGCAAATTCGAGTAAGCCTGCCCCTAATATCACCGGTACAGATAGCAGAAAGGAGAATCTGGCAGCATCCGACCTGGCAAATCCCAGTAGCAAAGCCGCTGTAATAGTAATGCCAGATCTAGATACTCCAGGCATCAGGGCCAATGACTGGGCAATACCTATAAGAAAAGCGTCACTCATCCTCACATGGCAAATCTGCTTCTTTCCGTCGGCTCTCGAATCCGCCCAGATTAAGATCAATCCTACAATGACTAGACCAGCTACTATAGCTAACAAGCTGGTAGTGCTTCTGGTTCCAGAATGGAAAAAGTTATCTATAGGGTTTTCGAAAATGTAGCCAATAACTGCTGCAGGGACAGAACCGATCGCAAGCAAAAGCAACATTCTTACCGATTCTATGTCCCTTTTAAAACCGGAGATGACGCTCCTGATACTACCGTGTGCTATTCCGAAAAGATCCTTCCAGAAATATATAAATACAGCTACTAACGTTCCTACTTGTAATGCTACATTGAAGGCCAAACCTGGCCCTCCCCAACCCAACATCCAAGGTACCAAGATTAGGTGAGCAGAGCTACTTACAGGAATGAACTCAGTAAGCCCTTGTACAATACCTAGTATCAGGGCATGTAAAGGGTTGTCCAAATTTATTCTCCTCCTGAAAGATCTACAACAGCATCTTTACGTGTAGCGAGGCTAGATACAACACTCAACCTAACACCAAGCAGAAACCACAATAAGGTACCAACTAGAATCACCGGAACTACCAAGACCACATGCAGGAGAAAAGCATATCCCAGTATAGCTTCTTTAGAAAGAAAGGAGACCGAGCTTAATGCCAACAACACCCCTGCCTCGAAGGTACCAATATAACCTGGAGCTGCAGGTATGAGAGTGAAAAGATTCGCAACAGCTAGAGTTAGTAATACGTAAGAAAAACTAATATCAAAGTCAATGGATTTTGCCACCAGCCAGTAAGTTATCCCCTCGATCATCCATGAGAGTGATGATAAAATGAGTCCTCCGACTACTATCCTGGGACTGCGAAGAATTTTCACACCTGATATGAACCTTGTACAGATCTCCCCGATCCTGTCAAAACCCCTAATAGGGAACAGGCGGCTAATGAATATGATGGTGCTGTAAGGCATATATGCAAGAGAGATCAAAAATAGCATTGCTACCAAGAGTAGCAATGCTACGGTCAACATCACATGGCTAGCGTCTCTTGACATTGATACCAAGAAGCTGGTACCGAAAGCAATTGCCAGCATCACGATGGCATCCATAAACCTCTCAATAAGTATTGTTCCAAGCGAGAGACTCTTGGAAACACCCTCAAATTTAGATAGTAGGTAAACCCTTACGAATTCCCCTGCCCTAGCAGGTAACACATCATTGCCCATATATCCTACGGTAAGTGAAGAAAACAGATTTTTGATCGAGCATCTCTTATACGGAGACAATAGCAGTCCCCACCTGAAAACTCTGATTAGTACTCCTAAGAAGTACACAGCTATCGCCGCCAAGATCTCTGGATAGCGGGTATTGCTTAGTATTGACAGTACATGCCTTACATCTACACTCCTAAATGCTAGCCCCAGAAAAACGAGGCTTACTAAAAATGTAAACCAGCTTTTCCAAGAAAACAGGTATCTATAATTCTTATTCATCACAGATAACTCTGACATTAGTGTTTATCACCTACTTCTGATTTGTCTCCAGATATCCTGCCTCCAGGCTATCAGGAGGCTTTGTGGATACTGGTTTCCCGAACTATTACCCCTAATAGTCTCTACAACATAACCTTTTCTTGGGAGCAAACTTGAGCTTGTTGTGAGATAAGCCTCATCTGATGGCACCACCTTTCCAACATTGACTCTTCTCAGATCACTTAGGTACCATCTAGCTTCGTAGGCCAATTCTTGTGATACCCCGACGGTCATAGCTCTGCCGCCTTCAGGTTCACTAACAGTACGATCTAGTCGGTAGATCTCTCTTGATACTTTAACGACCCTATCAAAAGCCGATGATACAACCTGAGTAGTAAATCCCATCTCAGCATAGCCATCACCCGTTAGAGTAAGAGCACGATGCGACCAAGGCGTCAAAGAGGTTATAGCAGCTACAAACAGGAAAACTGCTAATAAAGTCACCATTAAATCCCTGTCCTGCAGAAGTCGAGTTAGAGCCAATGTAAAGAACCAGCATCCAACAAGCGTAGATAGCATTAATATTATGTAGATTGGGAAATCTACCAGTAGAACTAGCAGGCCGCCTAGCACCAGCATGGCCAATAGAGATAAAAACATGTAGAGATCTATATGCAAGTCTCTATAACGCTTGAGGCGCAGATAAGCTAACAAACATGTAGCCAGGATCAAAACTAAGAAAGGCGCAGAGGTTATCATATAAACAAGTATCCTCACCGGACTGTCCAAGGGATCAGAAACATACCCTCCCTCGAAGACATATTTGAGGGCAGGAAGCCTTGTAAATCCATAACTTAGGGTAAAAATTACTCCTAATAACCAAGAAACAACTAAGCAAGCTATCGCAAAGTGCGTCCAACCTGACCGCCTTGTATGATAGAGAGCCAAAGCCAAGAGGAAAATACTCAAACAGATACCAGTAATACCCAGGCCGAATATAAATCCAACGACAAAGAGCATAACTACCATAACTAGTAATGACCTAGCGCTTATTAACCAGGGTAAAAGCGAGAGCGTAAGAAAAACAGCTGAGCCCTCAGGCAGCGCGAAAGAACTTAGAGCTACCCAAGATGGAAACAGGGATAGTGAAAGTATGAAAGACAAAGTAAGAAAGTTATACTTGCGGTAGGAGTAGAGATAGGTCGTCAACGAGCCAATAGCCACTAAGCTAAGCAGCAAATTCAAGGCTCTGACTGAGTAATCCGACTTCCCAAGGATAAACAACAATAGGGACAGCAGTTGGACCTGAGCAGGAGCAAGCGAAATGTTGCTTGCTTGCCCTTCTCTAAGCAGGTTTAGTGCTGCCAAAGCATATTGAATTTCAAAAGACGAGAGGGAAACCCTAATAAGGGCCGTAAGACGCAACAGTAAAGCTAAGAAAAACGAAAAGGCTAGTATTAAGACAAGAAGACACCTACTTGAAAGAGCAAATTGACCGGCTCCCCTAAGAGTCTTGAGTAAAGAACGCATCCTATTGCGTTCTCCCCTGGTTGAATAGAGGCAGCAAATCATTGCGAACGTAAACTACCATATCGAAAGAATCCAAAGTGCCATCAGGTTCTCGATATATGTAGTAGCGCCATAGCTTTGCTTGCCTCTCTGGCTCACGTAGATTCCATAGGTTATTGGTGATAGAACCGAGCTGATGGACAAATGAATCTTTACCACTCGTTTCAGGTGCTAGATCTCTGTACATGCTTTCTGGAAACCACCAACGCATTGGATATACAAACGAGGTATAGCCCTTCATGTAAGGCTCAACTTTGTTTTGATTAGCAACACCTACTATAACGAATTGCGCGTTCTTTGGAGCAGAAGTCGGCCCCTGGGGTTCATAGCTAGCATTTGGAAAGTTCCTAAGATACCAAACGAATGGCCATGATACCTCGGAATCGTAGATAATACTAGCACTCTCGGGTGTGCCGTTGACCTTCTCAGAAACATACTCAAACGCTTTGATTAGATTAGGGACTCTAGGAGTGGTCTGGACATATATAAGCATCTCTCTGGGTACGTCACTATAGACATATGAAGCCTGTATGGCAGACCTGATAGTGTAGATGACACATAACGTTAGTATGGTAATAGTTAAGACCATCATCGTTGTTCGAAATCTCAAGAACCAAAGGGATATAATCAAGACTATTATTGCTGCTGCAAGACCTATATAAAGAGGTGATATACCGATGATATTCGGGTTATAACCCGGAATTGAGACCTGATTAGCAGCATCAACCACCCTCTTTGTCCAGCTAGCCATCTGAATGAAAGTCCACGCAGCTATGATAAGCAGTACCGAGATCGGCAGCAGCAATCTTCCTATCTGCCTTTCATTAGCTAAAATTTCAGTATTTGATAAAACACGGGAAATAACCAAGGATGCTAACAGGAGAAAAGGCAAGGCTATGTGGAGAGAAAGCCAGGGCATCTTCTCACCTGCCCAGCTATAGATTGCAAAGCTCATGATTGCCCAATACACGAGAAACATATAAATGAAGAAAGGCAGGTCAATGTGGGAGTCCTTCTTATAGAACTTTCTAGCCAACCAGAACACTCCATAAAGTATTCCTATTAGCCCAAAGAGAGTAGGAATAGGCTCATATAGAGGCTGCATTACAGCGTAATAGAACCATGGTTGTCCACCCCGGCGTTCCTCGTGCTGCGCTAGCCAATAGAACAGCTGCCCAAAGGATCCACTTAGCAAGCCGCCCAGCACATTTGTGTAGAGGCTGGTATAAAGAGGCACTGCTATTACCATGAAAGATCCAATCATTACTGCAAGCTGCTTACCAGGTTGAGGCATACATGCTATAGCTTCGGATAATGGATCGCCGCTAACGTAACCTTTTCTGATATAAACCAAACTCTTCCAGAATCCATCTCTCCTCAATATCACAAATAAGATCCCAAGCCAAACTATCAAGAACAAAGCGAATAGCTGCACTTGGGGGCTGGATATCATTCCAAAAGCATAATCTAAGCACTGAGAGAAAGTGGGGTGATCAAAAGGTATAGCCGGCAGCGGTGCCCAGTTCAGCATTTCGGGAAGAACTTTGATTGTTAATACCCATGCTATAGGGACTGCTAAGTTCCAGATCAGGGCCTTCTTACTATGCACCAGCAAAAGATACAGATAGATAAAAGAAGCAAATATGAATATAATAATAAAACTTATCTCTTTGGCGCAGAATAGGAAAACCCAACTTATCCATGCAATATGCATCCATAGAGGGTTGCGGGATGCAACCCATCTAATTAGTCCTGCAAACATCAATAATCCCCAGAGTGCTCCGTAAATATCGTTACGTATAAACCTCGAATAATAGAGCATCTCAGGGGATATCAGAAGCAGAAAAGAAGCTAACAAAGCAGTTCTTCTACCGATTAGATCGCGGAGAATAACCGGGAGAGGGACCAAGATCGTGCCAAATAGTGCAGGGACAATTCTAGCTGTATAGTCCGAATCGCCAAACAGGGTATATACAATCGCGTTGGTATGAAACAGGAAAGGGCCATGCATCATGGGATCATGTACATAGCCGAAACCTTTATAGTACAACCACGAGAAATATGCATGCAGGCTCTCATCGTGATGAAGGGCACGACTGCCCAGATCCCAGAATCTCGTAAGAGCTGCAATTAGAGTGAAAAGCACATAGAGAGCCAGCTCCCATCTACTTAACTGGGATTTGATCTCGAGCTCTTTAGACGGGCTCGTTTCGGTACTTACGGATGAAGTCATCATAAAAGAGTGGCTGCCCTGATCTCCCTTTGTATGTAATCCTAGTAAAGGACGTAAGAAATTCTACACTAGTTTCAACTTGTGGCTATGACTAGAGCCAGGTTTCCTCTGAAAGCTCCTCCGGCTCACTAACCGATAGGAGACGAACAAGCATCAACCTTAAGAAGTAAGCAATTTGACAGAAAAGCCACATAGAAACGGGCAATGCTACAACCAAGAACAAGCCGTAGATACTTACAGGACGTCCTGTAAGTAAGCATCTAAGCGCATAGAGAACGAACAGGAAAGAACCAATAGTGGTACCCAGCCACATCAGAGCAGAAAAGCCAGTCGACTTATCCCCAGTCTTAAAAGAATAATATGCCAGGTCCAGCAACTCTTTAAATATCGATGGTAGAGAAGAAACGAATATCTTAATCCAAAACATGCTTATCAAGATCTGAAACTAAATTCCTCGTGGAGATAATAGAGGTAATAGTGACCGAATATGTAGGGACAATAAAAGTAGTTTAACTTAGACGGTCTAGGTGTGGAGTCAGGAGAAAGGATCTACCCTCTCCTGACTCTTGACAATAGCTTTTCTCTAAGGTCTCTTCCGGATGAAGGTGCCTGTAGTAGTCCCACTATAACTCCCGCCAGTAAGCCCAAGATAAACCCTGGGATCAAACCACTTTCTGGATCCTTTCTAATTATTACTATCTGGTTCTTACTCTCCTTATTTGCCATTACCTCTCCTCATAAAAGCCTGAACTGCGGCCCTAGCTCCAGCAGCAGCTGCTGACACCTTGATAAGTGGGGCGGTTATCCTCTCTCCTACAAAAGCGGTGGTACCCCTTACTGTCTCAGCACTCGAGTTAGCCTTATCGAGTATAGGGCCAATTTTTTCCCTAATAAGCGCAAATAATGCGATAAGGACGATCGTCAGACCTACCATGAGTATGGCCCAAAGTAATAGGAAGAAGCCCAATGCAATAATAACGATATCTCTCCACTGGGCTAGCGTAGGGGTAAAGATAACTCCTATCAGGACGATGATAAGAATCAACACAAGCAAACCTATACCTATAGCAAGAAAGGCTCTCTTCAAAAGATTCCCTCCGTGTTTGATTTCCTAAGTGAAGAGTATAACCATAAAATGGCTCTAAATGTGGCGTGTAGCAATCTTCACGCCAAGACAAAATCAGGAAGTTGCCTTCCCCCCTCCCAGAACCTCTTCACCCTGATAGAATACCACAGCTTGACCTGGTGCCACATTACCCGGCCCCAAAAGTTCCACCCTTACGGACCTATCGTCTTCTGGGTGCACGATGGCAGGGATACTAGCACCGCGATATCTGAGCTTCACCTCACACTCAAAAGCTTCCGTTCTCGGAGAACCATCTATGTAGTTGACATCGCACAACCTTATCTCACGCGAACTCAACTCTTCTTTGGTACCCACAACCACCATGTTCTTTTCAGGGTCAAGTCTAACAACATACATAGGCTTGCCTACGGTTATTCCCAAGCCTTTCCTCTGCCCAATAGTATAGAAAGCCACGCCGTGGTGGACCCCCAGCTGCCGACCACTTGTATCAACTATTGGGCCGGGGGACTCAGCATGGGGAGCTAAGCGCCTGACAAATGCTCTGTAATCTCCGCTAGGAATAAAGCATATATCTTGACTCTCAGGCTTATTGGCCGTTACCAACCCATACTTCCTGGCCAACTCCCTGGTTTCAGCCTTAGTCTGTTCACCAATGGGCAAAAGCGTCCGCTCAAGCTCTCTTTGAGAGAGCATATAGAGGGTATAGCTCTGATCCTTAGCTGCATCTACCCCGGTAAGGAGCTTAACTCCGCTCTCAGTTCTACGAAGACGCGCATAGTGGCCGGTAGCTATATAGTCAGCTCCAAGGGCCATAGCCCTCTCAAAGAGATGGTGAAACTTAATATGAGCATTGCATGCTAAGCATGGGTTAGGAGTTTTACCCTGCAGATACTCACTCACGAAGTAATCTACTACATCCCTTGTAAACTCCCTCTCCATATTGAGAGCATAAAAGGGTATGCCTAACTTCCTGCACACTGCCTCGGCATCTCTCATAGAATCCAGCGTGCAGCACTGTTTGTTCAAACTGTATGCCTGCGAGTCCTCTTTTGAATACAGACGGAGGTTAACGCCGATAACATCATAACCCTGATCGCGCAGCATAGCTGCAGCGACAGAGCTGTCGACACCTCCGCTCATTGCAACTACTACAGTAGCCATCTCTCTCCTAGCAAACCTTTCATCTTTATACAATCACTCCATACAATATTTATGTTACCTAATTCGGACACTCGAAGTCATGCTTGGAACGAGTCTAAAAGTCTGCTAGCATCTAATGTATGTCTATACAGTCAACTACTAAGCATTGGCGAGTGAAGTGGTCAGGTGATAACTCTCTGCCAGCAACTGAGAGGCTGCTACTGAGCAGGGGGTTGGTATCTGTACATGATCGGGATCTGTTTTTCGTTGAGAATCCCCTCTACCAACTTGGAGACTTACTTGGAAACCCATTAGAACTTCCCGATGCGGAGCAAGCTGCATTCGAAATCCTCAAAGCTATAAACAATAATGAGGATATCTGGATATATGGTGACTATGATGTCGATGGTGTGACCGCTAGTGCCATTCTAGGAAGGGGATTGAAGCAGCTCGGCGTTACACCCAAGTTTTATATACCACATAGAATTGACGAAGGATTTGGGCTTAACAAAGATGCTATTGCTACGATTGCAGAAAAGGGCTGTAAGACCTTAGTAACGGTAGACTGTGGTGCTAGCAATGTAGAAGAGGTTGAGTACGCGAAATCTCTAGGGCTAAGAGTAATCATTACCGACCATCACACCACAACCTCGGAAATAGACTTCCCAGTCCCAGTAGTAAACCCGATTAGGCAGACGGGAAACTATCCTTATAGAGAGCATACAGGCGCCGGTGTAGCTTATTCCTTTCTAAGAGCTATAGTATACAAAAGCCCTATTCGCAAAAGAATAAAGGTTCATCCACTGATACAGTTAGCAGCACTTGGTACCATAGGTGACGTTGCTCCCCTAACTGGCGAGAACCGGTTATTGGTGAAAGCGGGACTACAGTCAATGCGAACTGTCCCGCTAGTAGGATTGAGGGCTCTCTTTCAGCGAAGCGGCATAATCTCCTCTTTTGTAAATGAAGCAGATCTAGCGTTCAAGATAGTTCCCAGGCTCAACTCAGCAGGCAGAATGTCTCACGCAAAGGTAGCCCTGAAGCTTCTACTTACAGACGACGCATTGGACGCCTTCAAGATATCGATGCACCTCGAAAAACTAAACGCACTTCGGAAGGCAACTACCGATAGCATGCTAGTTGAAGCTAGGGAGATGATAGAAAGTGGCACAGCCCTCAACGGTAATATAATCACCGTCGCTAAGGATGGTTGGTCACCAGCACTATTAGGTATCATCGCTGCACAACTTGTGCGTGAGTACGGCAAACCTGTAATAGTTGCTAGCATATCAGGAGATAAGGCCAGGGCAAGCGTGCGATCAATCACTGGCAAGGATATTATGATTCCTCTTAACAACTGCTCTTCCCTGATGCTAGAGTTCGGGGGCCACTCACATGCTGCTGGATTCACATGCAAAGTATCGGATCTTCAGGACGTACACCACCATTTAGATGCCGAGATACCTAACATTAGCGCTATTGAGGATCTACCCGAGGTGGATATAGAGGTATCTCCCCAAGACATAAATGAAGATCTCTCGAACCTGCTTTGCAGGATGGCACCATTTGGTCAGGGGAATCCCGAGCCCAGGTTTGGTATAAGCGATGTCCAGATGCATAATATTCAGTTAGTAGGTAGCGAGTTCTCACATCTCAAATTCGAGATAGAAGGAGCAAGTGGTAGAAGGATCGAGGTACTTGGATTTGGAGCAGGCAGCTACTATAGGGAAGCTATTAGAGCAAATACAGCTAGTATGATTGTTGCACCACTACTGGATAGATGTGGTAGCTACAGGCTGCTGCGCTTCAAGCTCATCCACTTGTTCTTAGCTTAAGCGACTACTCAGCTAGCACCTATTCCAGACGTTTTTCAGGAATTAATAGAGCCAAACAAAGACCTTCTTCGTTATCACAGCTATCTACATCTACGATCCAATAATCCTCTCACAGATCTTTCCGGTATAAGAGCTTTTTCCCGTATTAAGATGTACGAGCGCAATATCTTTATCTAATAAATCGCAGCTTTGCTAACAAAGTTATAACTCACTTCTGCTACAAAACTATTGAATATTAAGTTTCTAGTGAGTTACCACTTAGCAACAGAAGAGAATCTCAAAATCTAGCTAACAATATCAATGACTAATATGCAGGAGGGGGCAAAACATATAGTACTAAAGTAACATACCCATCAAACCTAGCTAGCTCATATACTTCTCTCAAAGCGTTGTATACAACTACAGCTCTTGTTAAATTGTCCGAGATTTATATGTGCATAGATAGTGACAACTACAACAATGAATACAACCAGATAATTCATGAATATTTCATAGACGTTGTGGAAATCAATACTGGTACGAAAGTATATGAGACGATTTTACAGATATGTAATACCCTCGGATTCAAGGGGTTTACTATCATGGAGAGGAACAAGGAAGGAATTTCAATAAGAGTTCCAGCTGAGCTTAGAGGTCAAATACAAGACCGAGACCTGGATAAACTTGCTAGGGATATCTTTTATCACTCCAGGCAAAAGGCACCCACCATCAAGAGCGCACACGTCATAGATAATACAAGTAACATGTTAGTTACTTTAGGCAAAGACAAATATGTAGTGCTTCTCAGTGAGAAAGCCAATTCTTTACCAATCTCACCTAACAGCCTAGAGGCTATACTACAAAAGCTCCTGGACTTGGACAGAGAACATTGCTTACGATCTCGTTTGCTCGAGATCGTATTAGCTCTGAACGAAGCCTCGGATCCAAAGCAACTATTGGTAAAACTATATGAGAAGCTTGTTGAATTCGGCGAACACTTAGCACTTGCAATCAATATTCCTTCTCAAGAGACAATAGTTTACTATCCTGAAAATGAAGATATACCCAAGATCATAGCGGATGCTAAAGATGCCCAAGTACTTGGGAACATCCTGAAGTCTTTTCCCATATCTAAGAAAAATGCCTCTCAAGACAGCATTGGGACCATATACGTACTGGTCGATAGCGTGTCTGCATCTAGCCCGATATATATGGAGTTGTTAGAAGTTGTTGAACTACTACTGCCGCACCTCTATGTATGGGTTAACAAATACCTTCAAGTTCATAGGATAGAGCTAGAAACGGAGAAGAAAAACCTCATATTCAACGCTAGCTCAGATGCCATCCTCGTCTTCTCAGATAACAGGCTAATCCAGGTAAACCCTGCCGGTAAAAAGCTGCTGGGAATAGATCAGTTGGGCGAACATCTGCAGGATCTCGATAAGATATGTGACGTCGGAATAGACGAGATTCTAAATCTAGATTCTCCTAGCATCATTAGAATTGAGACTTCTATAGGCATTAGAGAGTTGGAGGTTAGAAAACTCGAGCCAGAGAATCCCAATGACAACCAAAAAATTATTACTATGAGAGATGTCACTGAGCAGAGAGAACTTGATAGAGCTAAGAGTAACTTTATATCTATGGTTTCTCATGAGCTCAGAACCCCTCTTAACTCCGTACTAGGATTTGCTAACGTCATACTCAGTGGCGCTACCGGCCCTCTATCGGATAGACAAAGAGAGTTCCTTGAGTACATACAGGCAAGCTCAAGACATCTAGTGCAACTGGTTAGCGACATCTTGGATCTATCTAGGATGGATGCCGGGACCTTTACATTACACAAGAGTAAAGTATTACCTGAGATCATAGCCAAACAGGTTGTCTCTCAGCTCTCAGGATTAGCAGCGGAACAAAACATAGAATTAGCTTTCCTATCCGACAAGAAGATTCCCAAAATCGAGGCAGATGGGAGAAGAGTAGAACAAGTACTGATTAACCTCGTAGGTAATGCGATAAAGTTTACCCCTCCTGGGGGAAAGGTGATCGTTAGGGTAAGAAACCAGGGGGATCACGTGCTTTTCAGCGTTAGCGATACTGGTCCAGGTATCTCTGAAGAGGACATGGATCGCATCTTTGAGCGCTTTTACCAGCCGATCATGAATCCCCAAGCAGCAACAAAAGGAACAGGGCTTGGTCTAGCGATAGCAAAATCTTTGGTTGAACAGCACGGAGGTAAAATCTGGGTAGATAGTACTCCTGGCCAAGGGGCAACTTTCTACTTCACTCTTCCCATAAAACCTTAGACTATCTGAAGCCTCGTCGAACTCGGACAACTAGCTCCTCCATGGAAAAAGGCTTTGTTATGTAATCATCTGCACCTCTTTCTAAGCCTGCAGCAACTTCTTCTATACCAGCTAAACCTGTGACCATAATGACAAAAGTATCACACAATAAAGGATCAGATCTAATGTTTTCAAGGATATCGTAGCCGCTTATAGAAGGCATAGTTATATCGAGCAAAACAACTTCCGGTTGGAGACGTCTTATTGCTTCCATAGAGTTAGAAGGATCCACGGCCAAGGCTTCTATATCCTCGCGGTCCAACATCTCTACTAGAAGTTCACGCATTTCTGGTTCATCATCTACGATTACTACCATGTAGGCATTCCAATTCTAGCTAGTTAAACTAGCCAAACTCCTTCTCTTATTAGTAGAGTAGTTAGTATTACCCGTTGTCTCTAGTAATAAGTGCCTAGGGAAAGTTATACAGAATATAGAGCCCTTTGGTACGTTGTCTTCAACCCAAATCTTACCGCCATGAGATTCCACTATCATACGGGCAAAGTAGAGACCTAGACCTGCACCAGATACATCCCCAACGTTGCTACCCCGAGAGAAAGGTTCAAATATCAGTCCTTTTTCTCGGGGTAGTATACCCTTACCTTGGTCAGATATTTTTATAAGCAGCCCATCGGCTTCTATCGTTTCGAGATGTACAACTACCTGCGTCTCCTCAGGAGAATATTTGAGACCATTATTGATGACGTTAGCTATTGCCTGTTCTAGTAAAGTGTGATCAGCAAAGACCTCGAATTTTTCCACTTGGGAATAAAACACTACCCTTTGGGAAGAATGTGTAACTTCAAACCTGTGTACAACCTCTCTTACTAGCTGTACCAAATCGGTATCATGTTGATGCAAGCTGAGAGATGTACCAGTGCTGCCGTGAGCAATACGATGAAGTAAATCAACTATGCGTTCGGCCTGTGAAGTCATGAGATCTACATGATGCATAACCTTTAGTGGGATAAATTCTCGATCCTTCTTGATCAACTCCGCACATCCCCTAATTACGGACACTGGAGTACGTATCTCATGGTCGGCTATCCTCAACATCTCTTCCCTAGCTTGAAGCAGGGCTCTTTTACGTTCAAACCTCTCCAGATTGGTAATATCCCTCAGGATCAAGAGCATATCCCCCGAACCTAGCAAGTCATTTATCCTATATACCGAAAGCGCAGCACGATGCTCTTGCCCATCCTTTCCATCTAAAGTGACCATTAGCGAACTTTCAGAGTTACGGGCAGCAATCTGTTCCAGATCAGCTTCTAACCCACGATCAGACAGCCTGAGGAGATCACCTATTGATCTCCCCTCAGCTCTGTCATCTAACATCAATATCCTTCTAGCAGCTTCATTCATCATCTTGACGCGCAGGTTGCTATCTAAGAGCACCATGCCATCTGTGGAACTGTTAAACATCGCATTCCAGCACTGAATAGCACTCCTTAATTTCAGATCCTGCTGCACACTAAATTTGAGAAGCACAACTCCTGAAAGCAGCACCATACAAAGGAGGATCAAGGCCAGCATTAGAAAGTCCTGTAGCCTTCCACGCTCCAGGCCATCCTTGAGGGTAATTAGAAATATAGCTCCCGAGGCAACCACTATCATAAGGCTGGAAATAAAAACTATAGGAGCAGGAGAGGAGATTATCTTTGCCTTACCAAGTGTTAGGACAAGAGCAGCTATACCAGCCAAAAGTAGCATGATGGCTGCCCAAGTAATAGTATCACTGTAAGATAGCAACAGAGTCATGCATTTAGCATACTGCCTTTATCTGAAAGGTAGATTAACAAGGCAATGTTGGCACATGACAGAAAGGTGAATCTACTCTATATGAACCGTGTCATCAACTAACGGCTCCGGTACAGCATCACCCGAGGGATCGAACATGGAGAAGTTGAACATCTTCTTGAGCTGAAAATCTATCAGATCTCTTCCCAACCTGTTCTTCTCTATACTAAATACCACCCAGCCTGACATCTGTATCGCCTTGTAAGCCGTAAGATCAACTGCCTGCCTGGAGACAATTCGACTCTTTTCGTTCATTACTACGATCAAGTCGGCTTCGTACAATAGAGCTGATGACCCTCTGAGGTGGTAAGACCTGAGCCTCCGCGCACGGATACCCTCTTTATCAGCCGCGACGATAGCTAGGATCGGGACCTCACGACTCAGTGCAAGGTCCTTAAGCCCCTCAACTACCTTTCCAGTTCTATCCTCTTCGCTCAGAGCACGCTCGTTGCTATAGATCTTTTGAAGGTAATCGATCACCAGAAATAGCCTCTTGCTTCCATTAGATATATGCTCATCTACTAACCTTGAAATAACATCGAGGTCAGTACTGGCAGAAGAAGCCTTTGCAATCCTGAACCTGGAGGCATAACCCTCCATCTTCTCGAGAGCCAAACGACCATATTGATCGCCCTCAAGCTTTGCTAATGCACCAGATGGAGACCTATTGGCCGATCGAAGCTCATCATATAGATCTGACAACCTTAATCCCACCACATCGCCATTGGGTAATTTACGTGTGCTTTCCATAGATATCAGCCTAAGCATCAGCTCCTCTTCGGAATGCTCATAACATATATAGATCACATCTACCCCTTCGATAGCCATATTGCGTGCTATCTGAAGAGCAAAAGTGGTCTTACCAGCACCTTCTCCTCCACCTAGCAGGAAGAGGTTACCCCTCCTAAGCCCACCTGCAATTCTCCTATCCAGAGCACGAATACCAGTTGGGTAACACTCAGAGGCGGTTAGGTTACCTTGCAACGACCTACGATGGAGATCGTCCATTAGCTCGTGAAGAGAGAAAGCTGTGATAGAAGTACCCTTTGTGTTCAACATGTATGATCCAACTCCTAAGCTTGAGTCTAACAGGGGATAACAGTTCTTTACAATAAGTAATCGCCCAAAATGACTAAAGTGTCATGATTTCTAAGTGATCTTTCATCTCTTTCTCACAATAACCGCTAGCTCTAAAGTCATTCTCAGAAGCATACTTAAGCTTGCTACAGCAAAGTCCTAGAGATTAGGGAAAGATTTGTAATGTCTGGAGATAACAAAGGAGCAGGTAGATATTTTTTCTCACCTGTCGCGGCTATCCTGCTGATAATGGCTTTCTACTCCAGTTATCTCTCGTGGCAGGACTACGATATTTATTGGCATTTAGCTACTGGAAGAGCTGCCTTAGAGCAAGGAATAAGCCCTTACATTGATCACTTCTCTTGGTCTGCTGACGGCCAGAGAGTAATAGCACACTATGCCCAAGTAGACAAACTTCTGTATCTAATCTGGAGTCTGATGGGATACAGGGGCTTGCAGATCTTCTCAGGACTTGGAATGGTCCTTACCCTGCTACCCTTAGCCCTGCTTATTAGCAGATTCACCCTGCACCCACTATTAGAAGCTTCTATGTTGTTGCTTTCAATACTGGCAATATTTCCGTACACAGGAGCCAGACCTCATGTAATAGGATTCATGTTGTTCAGCTTGCTGGTGTTGATGCTAGACCTACCATTTACACCTAATAAGGCAGTTATCAGCGGCCTTATCTTGGGATTGTGGGCAAATGCCCATGCTACATTTCAGGTTGGCTTTGCAATAATGACCGTTTCCGCCTTAGTGTGGCTTACATCGAAACAGATAAAATCCGGATTACTAGCTTGCGCATCAATCCTGACGGGGATATTACTATTTCTCCTTAATCCCCAATGGAATATTCTCTGGCGCTGGCCTGCAATGCAGTGGACTGGAGCTTATACCCAACAGTACAACCTAGACTGGACTTCTCTCCAACCACTTAAGTTATCGCTCCTTCCTACAGCTATATTGCTGTTAGCGGCATGCTCTCTGGGCATACTTAGGTGGGAACCCAGGGCCATCGGAGCCTTAGGACTCATACTTCCCACTATCCAGACAGCTCGTTATACATCCTTTTTGATACCCTTGCTAGTTTACTCAATACTGCTCTCGCTTACTGAAAAAAGAAAGCTTAAAGCTCTCTTCACACATGGGCTATTCGCCAACCCAATAATCATTAGAAAGGTAAGTGTGTTGTCAACAGCTATTCTCCTGGCCAGCATTCTTGTACTATCGCTACTTAGAACGCCAAGCGCTACAGATAGCAGTAGCTTCACTTTCCCAAGAATGGCTGTACAAGAGCTAACTGCTTGTGGTAGCCCTGCACCTGTGTGGAACGATTATAACTGGGGCGGCTTCATAATCTGGGAAACAAATGCCTCCTATCCGGTGTCATTTGATGGCAGAGCCGAGGTGTTATACAGCAAACAGCTTTTCCAGAATTATCTGAAAGTTGTCAACCAGTCACATGGTTGGGAACAGATAGTACAACAATCTCCTGCACGCTACGCAATATTCCCCGCTCACTCATCACCAGCCTTTGAACGAATCAAAGGTTGGAGGTTGGTCTACAAAGATGAAACTGCCGTTATATATGCTCGACAAGATGCCATATGGCGGTGCAAGGATCGTATCTAATCTAACAGAACTGTTATGTAATCTGCTAGTCGCATTCATGCATTGTTCAGAAGGCATCAATATACTGAAGATATCAAGCGGGAACACCCCAAATATAAAACAAAAGGAGACGGAAATGCAGAAGCTAAACGAGTTGTATGTAAGGTTGATGACCGAGGTGAACCTTGCCCTCGAGTCAGCCATGAATCCCAGGGAAGGCCAGGGCATGGTAGAGTACGCACTTATCATCGTACTGGTAAGCATCGCAGCGATTGTTGCACTGGGATTGCTCGGTGGCCAAATAAGCAACGTATTCCAGAGGATCACACAGACTCTATCAGGATCGGGTAGCTAATCTCAGGTTCAGCCCCCTAAGCTAAGGGCCAGCTGTACTTACAGCTGGCCCTTAGCCATAATCTCCACAATAACGAGCCAGGAGAATTTTAGGATGAATCTACAAAACCTATCTCGTAGGATCAACCAACTACCCGGGAAACTGCTCCTGGCAGTGGAGGGCCAAGGACTTGTGGAGTACGCTGTCATTATTCTAGTGGTAGCGCTAGTGGTATTTGCAGCTCTTGATCTATTTGGGCAAACCCTATTGACCTACTACTACAGAGCAGTAAACGCTTTCCCATAAAAACATACAGGACAATCTTAACTTGAGTATGTACGAGTATAGACAGGCACCAAGGAAATGTAAGGCGTTAGAGGGGCAGTCTATAGTAGAGTTTGCTCTGATTTTACCAGTGTTGCTGCTCATCACCCTGGGTTTGCTGGATCTAGGTAGGGCTTTCTACTTTCAGGAAACCATTACCAATGCCGCTCGCGAGGGCGCTAGGTACTATTCGCTCCACACGGATCAAAGTGGGCAGGCTATATCGATAGCGGTAAGAGAGGCTGGCGCCTTAGGACCATATATAACGGTCACACCCTCAGGACCTACCGTAGATCCCAGCACGGGTGACAGATATGTGAGCGTTACAGTGCAGTATAACTTCAAGCTAATAACGCCCTTGGTGCAACAGCTATTAGGTCAGAACATAAACCTGAGAGCCACCAGCAGGATGCCAGCAGCACAGATCACACTAAACCCTTAGGCAGGAGCATATGAGCAGAAGCATTATAAGGAACAATAAACACCTGCCAGGACAAGCGATAGTCGAATTCGCTCTGACTATCCCTATTATGCTTCTGCTCATAATGCTTACCGTGGATTTCGGCAGAGCCATTTGGTACTACAACGCTATAGCCAACGCAGCTAGGGAAGGTGCACGCTACGGGATAGTCAAATCACATTCAGATGCCGAGATCATCAACACGGTGCTACAAAAATCTACCGGGGTGCCACTCTCGAACTCAAATGTAACGATCACACGCTCCGGTACATCCCCCAACGGCAGCATCAAGGTGAGCATAAGCTACAACTTCAGGCCTATAACCCCTTTGGTATCCAACCTGATCCCAGGGGGCCAAATAAACCTTAGGGCAAGTTCGGAGATGTCACTGGAACAATGAAAAGTGTGAGAAGACCAATGAGTATAAGAGCTAGAACTGGAAAGTTATTTGTCCCAAGAAGCGGGCAATCCCTCGTACTGTTCGCGCTACTATCGGTAGTACTAATAGGTTTCATCGCTATGGGAATAGACCTGGGCATGGCTTATTCACAGAGAAGGTTCATGCAAAACGCTGTGGATGCAGCAGCGCTCGCAGCTACTAACCAGCTTGCCGACAACCTGCAAGGTACCAGTGACGGCAGTTGGACATTTCTGGTAAACGATCAAAATATAAGGGATACGGTAAGGAGATACATAGATGCCAACAGCGGAATAACTCCTCCAGGATCATCTTATGGAGCGGCAGGAGGTTGTTCAAGCGGACCATTTTGCATTGAGTACCTTAATGTCAATAAGAGCCTCCTAGCCCGAAGCCCGACATCAAACGGCCAGGTACCTAGCGGTACAGCTATAGTAAGGGTGAACATCAAGCGCACCTACTCTACATTCCTTGCCACTGTCCTAGGAAGAAATAAGATGTCGGTCGGAGCTACAGCGGCAGCACAGATATTCCCAGTTTCTAAGCCCAAGTACCCACCAACCGGGGTATGGCCCATGGTTCGCAAGTACACTGGAAATGCTCTAACTGAGTTTCCCACAAACGGTGCTTGCCCCCCACCTGTAGTGTTTTGGTCACCAAACGACTCGGGATCAACCGTGGGAGACTTCAAAGGGCTGTTCTATGTTGGCAAATACTCGGCATATGTACAGGAGTTGAATTATGACCCCTCAAATAAAGTCGCCGGTACTATCCCAAATCACGTGCAGATGATTACTGAGTTCCTCAGCGATAACGACGATCCGTATGGAGATACCGAGGGACCTCCAGCTAACCTGAACGGTAGCGACGTGCATGATTCATTAGTGCAGTGGTTCAGAAACGGGTTGAGTATCAAGCTAACCGCTGGAAGCTATATAGCCCCACCTTCAGACGCTGACAACGAGCCTACTATTCCAAGCTACAGTGGAAAACTCTCAAGCTGGCAGATAAACCGCACCTCCACCTATTCCAACTATGGAGACAAGGTAGAGGTTATTACCGGCAATCTTGGGAACAACATATCAGATGCCATGAAGGAATATGTGCACAACCATGTAGTAGGTAAGGACTCGTGTGGAGGCAACTACGCACTAGTAGCAGTATATCTCTGGGATAAGGCAGAGACATTCCAAAGCTCGAAGAGCTCAACTCAAAGGGGTAAATTTGTCACTCTGACCGGGTCGGGAGGAGATGTAAATAGAGTAAGTCTCAGGGATTGGAGGATATACAGGTTCTACGATCCCTACCAGCCCAATGCATCAAGCTATCCGGTCCAGAGCTTTACTAGCAGCTCGGAGATAAAGGGCTACTTCCCTTCCATATCGGTGAATGCGCCTCCACAGTCTGGCAACCCGTCACCATTTCAGAATACCGTCAGACTCATAGACTAATAGCTAGCCTAATCTGAAAGAAAAGTTAGGAAGGAGCAACTAGCTAGTCAGGGATTATTTAAGCTGCAGGGCTATCCTGTAATTAGGAGGTACCTATGCGTAAGAGAATTGGAATTTTACTGATGATAGTTGGGCTAGCTCTGGCAGCCTTTGCCGGACTTACAGTAATCAACGTCACTAGGGCAGCTAGAGAAGCCAAGCCTGTAATAAAACAGGTACAAGTAGTAGTAGCAGCTCAGGATATAGCTCAGGGAAGCCCTATAACAGCATCGATGCTGGAAACAAAGCCATTTCCAGCCGACTTTGCTCCGAGCGAGGCTGTAAGTAGCATAAATGATGCTGTGAACCGCTATAGTGCTACGAATATCGTCAAGGGGCAGATAATAACTCGCCCTCTATTATCAGATACTAAGCAGGTAGGCAAACTTGCCCTAAGCATACCTAAGGGTAAAGTAGCGTTCGCACTACCTGCATCCGATCTGCTCAGCGGAAACGGGCAGATTCAGCCCGGGGACAGGGTAGATGTATTGGTCACCTTCTTCGTCAAGATGACATCTATAGGGCCAGATGGACAGACATCCGATGAGGAAAGAGCTACAACTCAAACCACGCTGCAAGACCTTGAAGTACTAGATGTGCTTGGTACTGGTGCAGGTAGCGACGGAGGTAATGCCAAATCTCCGGCCGTAGTGCTGTTAGTTGATCCCCAACAGGCAGTGACACTCAAGCTTGCCAAGGATAGCGATAAAGCAGTGATAGATCTAGCACTACGCGGATCTTCCGATGACCATAAGCAGCATGAGACGGATGGTGAGACCGAGGATTCCGTGATCGTGAAGTATAAGTTCCGCAAGCCAGAGCCTGTGAAGTAAAAAGCGAGGATTAGAGGTATAAAGAGATGCCAGAGCAAACTTCTTTGATGTCACTCAAATGCTTAGTTTTGGATGACTCTGTAATTTATGCAGAGGCTATAAAGCAAATGTTGGCCTCTGAACCAGGTATAGAGATTATTAACTCACACACCAGTTTTGGCGAAGGAGTAAGGGCCGCCAAGAAACACAAACCTGATATAGTCCTGCTGGCAGGTGATACTCCAGGAGTGTCATCTATAGTTGAGTCCCTCGATTCCTCAGTCCCAGAGATCCCAATCATAGTATTGTTCAGTAGCGAAGAACCGGATCTGGCCAGAGAGTGCATATTAGCTGGAGCGCAATTATGCCTCTACAGCCTCGATGACCGTAATGAGTTAGTAGGTTCTATCAGAAGGCTAGTAGCGAGAGAGAGACGCAGAAGAACCCAGATCGTAGCTCAAGCCACGGGAGACCAGCCCAGGTTAGCTAGAGTTCTAACCTTTCATAGCGCAAAAGGTGGTTCAGGCACCACCACAATGGTAGTGAATACAGCTATCTCGCTTGCACAGCTCACCAAGAAGAGAGTCGTAATTGTGGATGCAGCCCTTCAGTCAGCGGATGTTGGTGTCTTACTCGATCTGGATCACCCAACGAACATAGCTGATCTAACACCTCACATGAAGGAACTAGACGAGGACCTTCTATCAGAGATTATGGCAACACATAGCAGTGGAGTGAAAGTACTTCTAGCTCCAGCTCAGATCGAGAGATCTGAGCTGATAACAGAAGAACAGTTTCTTAGGATAATCGGTGTCCTACGCAAGGCAGCAGATTATGTACTCATAGATACTCCACACATCTTAGATGCAGTCTCGATGGCAGCGCTTGACACCTGCGATCAAATAGTCGTGGTCAGTACTCCTGAAGTAGCGGCACTGCGTAATACTGCCCGCTTCCTTCAGCTAACCTCACGTCTAGGATATCCGCAGGAGAAGATATTCCTACTTATCAACAGGGCTGGAAGTAAAGGTGCAGTCAACCTGGATGATATCAAGAAGCATATAAAGTACGAGATAGGGGCTACTATCCCATCGGGTGGCAAGAAGATGATATCAGCAACTAATACAGGTGTGCCGGTGACCATGGAGAAGGGAAAGTCTTCCATGGCTAAAGCCTTTATTACGCTGTCTACAAAGCTTAGTGAGGGCGAACTCGAGTCCAGACGTAAGAGAACAGCCAAGATAATTAGCTGGATACGCATTGGCAGAAAGCAGGAAAAACCCAATCCAGCAGTTGCGCAAAACACCTAGATCGTATAGGAGGCTAGAGTATGCCCTTTTCGATATCAGATCGACTCAACAGAAATAACAATCAAGAACCCAATAACAACGGGTACACACCCCCCGACGGAAAGACCACGAGCACAAGCGACAGCTCTCCTATTCAGACCATCGTAACACCGCCTATTACAGAGAGTGCGTCCCAGAGAGTCAATTGGCATCAGATCAAGTCTCTCGTGCAAAGAAGATTACTTGAGGAGGTGGATCTCGGAGGCAATATCGATGCCGAAAACATAACCACAATTCGGCGCACTCTAGAAGGCATGTTCAACGAGATACTAGCTGAGGAGAATATTCAACTCCCAAGGCCTGATAGGGTAAGACTCTTTGAAGCTATATCGGCCGAGATACTCGCCTTCGGGCCTTTAGAGCCTTTACTACAGGACGAGACTATTACAGAGATCATGGTAAACGGCCCAGATCATGTCTGGGTCGAGAGGAATGGCCGACTTGAAGAAACCAATGTCAAATTCGATAACGAAGAGCATGTACGTAGGATCATAGAGCGTATAATAGCCCCTCTCGGTAGAAGATGTGATGAAAACTCCCCTATGGTAGATGCAAGACTACCAGACGGGTCCCGCGTGAACGCAATCATACCTCCCCTATCGCTAGTGGGACCAGTATTAACCATTAGAAAGTTCTCAGCTGATCCCCTTACCGTAAACGATCTGCTTCAATTTGGCACCCTTACACCGCCCGTGGTTGAGTTTCTCAAAGCCTGTGTTAAAGGCAGGCTAAACATGGTAGTCTCTGGTGGCACAGGCTCAGGAAAGACAACCTTATTGAACGTGCTTTCGTCATTTATTCCCGATAACGAAAGAATAATAACCATAGAGGACGCAGCAGAGCTACAGCTAAGACAGAGACATGTTGTCAGATTGGAGAAGAGACCTCCAAATGCTGAGGGCAAGGGAGAGATTACGATCAGAGACCTAGTGGTCAACTCACTTCGTATGCGTCCCGACCGAATCATAGTTGGTGAGGTAAGAAGCGGTGAGGCCTTGGACATGCTCCAAGCGATGAACACAGGGCATGATGGTTCTCTAACGACGCTACACTCCAACTCTCCTAGGGATACACTTGCGCGATTGGAAACCATGGTGTTGATGTCAGGCATGGATCTGCCGCTTAGAGCCATCCGTGAGCAAATAGCTTCGGCCATCGATATCATAGTGCACCAGGAAAGACTACAAGATGGTTCCCGCAAGGTAGTCAAGATCAGCGAGGTGCAAGGCATGGAGGGGGATACCATAGTCCTGCAGGATATATTCGAGTTTAGACAGTATGGTATGGTTGGTAGGCAAGTTGTTGGAGAGCTAGTCGCAAAGGGCACCAGGCCAAAGTGCCTTGAGAAACTCGCAGCTCACAATATTCACGTACCACCATCCATATTCCAGGCATCGTAAAAGGGAGCAAGAAGTGGCCAACCTGGATATTATCTTCACTCAGCCAGAAAACTTAGCCGGCGTAACTGTAGCCCTAGGAATTTTCTTGATTTTCCTAGGATTAACTCTATACATAAAGCATAGGAGATGGCAGGAGAGATTACATCAGCTAATAGGCAGGCATCTTGAAGCTACTAGTTCGTCTCAAGACACTTCACCCGAGATCTTACCGCAAAAAGCGCTACTCAGCTGGAGAATTAGAGAGAAACTAAAGGATCTCATAATCACCCCCAAATTCCGAAGAGAGTTACTAACAGCGGGGCTGGGCATAGCAGCCGATAAGTTCATATTGGTCCGTCTGGCTGGTGCGCTGCTATGCTCCTTCCTAGTAATGCTGCTTATTCCAGGTAACTATCCCCTGTTTAGGACCATAGCAGCGATTTTCGGGTTGATAGCTGGCTACCAACTGCCCAGAGCTTACCTGGCTCTGCGCCGAAAGAGAAGATTAAGCGCCCTGGAGAGGCAACTTCCAGGCGCTATAGATGTCTTGGCTGGAGCTCTAGAGGCGGGCTCTAGCCTTGCACAAGCAATGATGCTGGCGGCCAGAGAGATGTCTAACCCTATATCTGATGAGCTCATAAAGGTAGTGCGTGATCAGGAGTTGGGACTTAGCCAGGAGGAAGCTCTCAGAAGAATGCTGGAAAGGTGCCCCAGTGAAGATTTGGACATGATGATAACAGCAATAAATATTCAATATAGAGTAGGCGGTAGTTTGGCTCACGTTCTGAAGTCGATCTCAACTACGATCAGGGAAAGGCTGAGGATCAAGGGAGAGATAAAAGTCCTAACCGCGCAAGGTAGGATTTCTGCCTATATAGTCACAGCAATACCATTTCTGTTGACCGCAGTCATATTCCTTCTGAACAGGAGCTACATAATGCCATTGTTTACTACGAACATGGGAAGAATAATGCTGGCAGTTGCCCTAGCTGGCATTATGATGGGCTATTACATGATGAGGCGGATAATAGCTATAAAGGTCTGATGATTATGAAAGCACGTATACCTGCAACAATTAGCCTGATCTTAGTGATCCTTACTTTTTACTCATACTTCACTGAGGCTCTAGCTGCAAATTCTGGAAATACAGTTAGAGTAAGCATCAGAGAGGTCTCAACTACATCACAACCCAAAATCGTCATGACGCTCTCTGCGAACAACTCCAAGGGTCTACCAGTAACCGACCTAAGTGCAGATGACTTTATCGTAAAAGAGAACGGGAAAGAACAATCCGATATAGCTGTCTATCCCTTCTACCAGAACCCTGATCCTATAGATGTAGTACTGGCTCTAGACACAAGTGCAAGTATGAATGACGACGCATTCACAGCTGCCCAAGATGCAGCTTACGGCTTAATCAATGGACTATCGCCAGAGGACAAGGTAGGCTTGATAACCTTTGATAAGACGGCAAGGGTCATCGAGCCTTTGGCCCAGGATCATGCAAGAGTACAAGAATCTATTCAGAAACTCAGCCGAAGTGTGGGCACTGCCCTATATCAAGGACTATCACTGGCAGCTCAGGAGGTAGCTAAGGGGCAGAACACTAAGGCAATCGTGTTGATGACCGATGGCTTCAATACTTCAAGAAACACTACTTTAGAGGAAGCCGTAGCCAAGGCCCAGGAAGTAGGGGCATCTGTGTTCACGGTCGGATTCGGCAAAAAGGTAGATACACAAGGATTACAGAAAATAGCAAATGAGACTGGGGGGGAATACTTCTCAGCTCCAACTAACGCCCAACTCAGAAGAGTATTTGCCGATATATCTCAGAAACTTCATCAGGAATATAGGCTATCATACACATCCTCAACCATATCAAAGGAAGGCGAGAAGGTAAAAGTAGATATCTATCTTAAATCCTCACCTTCTTCTCCGATATATAGCTTCTCTTACAGCTATGCTAGCAGGACAAGTGAAGCTAGCAGCACACAACCAATCAGGGTAGGCAATCTGCCAGTGATAAACCCAGGCAAGCCAGCAGGTGAGGTACCACCTCCACCAGTGAGCTTACCCACACTAGGGATAATTGCTGCAAGTGGCGTCCTATTTCTAGTCTATGGGTTGGTTTTAGCTCAAAGGCCAAGTCCTATACAGAGAAGACTTAAGAAATTGCTGCATGAAGAACATCAAGATACACCCCCAGAAGTCTCAGTCACGAAAAAGAAGACTTCCATAGTAGACCTGATCAAACCACTGGTGCCTTTAGTCTCGGTAACGGTAGTTAGATGGATTCCTGGTAAGTGGCAAAGGTTCATTGTAGACAAACTGATAGCTGCCGCCTATCCCCATGGTATTCGCCTAGCACATTTCATTACAATACAGGTTTTGCTGGGACTAACTGGCTTAGTACTAGGACTGTTACTAACTCACAACCTAATATTGGGGCTGGTACTACTAGCTGCGGGAGTATATTTGCCCCTATTCTGGCTCTCTCGGGAAATCACACAACGCAGGCGAAGGATTTTACTTCAGATGCCGGACGCCCTCGACCTTCTCACCATAAGTGTGGAGGCTGGACTGGGCTTCGATGCTGCTATGTTGGAGATCGTTCAGAAATGGGACAACGATATAGCTAGGGAATTTGCATTGGTTCTCAGCGAGATGAAGCTTGGCAAGAGCCGTAGGGATGCCCTTAGATCCATGGCCGAAAGAGTACAGCTTGACGAGATGAAGTTACTCGTAAGCTCCATCGTCCAGGCAGATGAGATAGGAGCTAGTATAGGTAGAACCTTGTCTATACAATCAGAACAGATGCGACTTCGAAGAAGGCAAAGGGCTGAGGAGTTGGGACACAAGGCAGTGATCAAGATAATCATACCTATGGTGCTATTCATATTCCCGGCTGTATTCGTAGTACTTCTTGGACCTGCTATCCCAACCATCTTGAATGCACTGGGTAACATCGGTAAGTAGAAATAACTCCACATGACATCTAATGGGCAAGAGGTCATGTTCGAACCTCCTGCCCTTCTTGCCTTTATTCCTCACTAAGACTAACAACTAATAGTAACAGATGATAAATATAACTAATAATGTCTTATACTGTATGCGTGGATGCCTATAAAGCCTGTACAAGAGTGCGAGGGATACAAAATGCAACCACGCAAGGCACTAATATTAGCTGTCGATGATGATCCTCTAACAGGAAAACTGATAGATTTCCTGTTGGAAAATGAAGGTCACGAGGTTGAAATTGCTGCCGATCCGAGTCAGGCATTGAGAGCACTAGAACAAAGGACGCCTGACCTTATACTTCTGGACGTTCAACTACCCAGGATGGATGGATTCACCCTGCTCAAACACATAAAGAAGCAATATCCCGAGATGCCTGTAATCATGCTCACCGCTCGTGCTGAAATGCAGGATAAGCTTACTGGGCTTGAATCTGGGGCTGATGATTACGTGGTAAAGCCATTCGAGCCTGCAGAGCTGGTAGCCAGAGTTAAGTCTGTTCTCAGGCGAGCCAACCGTCAATTGGCGGCGACCATGGATATGCTAATAGTGGAAAACGGCATCGAGCTTAACATACCAGACTTGACAGCTAAGCTGCCCTCCGGGGAGAAGGTTACCCTGACTCCAATGGAGATGCGCATACTACAAAGGTTAATGTCCAGTCCTAATAGAGTTGTGTCAAGAGATGACCTAGCTATGTACGCTGCCGGATACGTTGCTGATACATCCAGCAACCAGATAGATGTTTACATTGGGAGGATTAGGAAAAAACTAGGAGACGATCCTAATGATCCCAAATACATAGCAACCATTAGGGGTAGTGGATACAAATTTCTGTCTCCAGACAGGCTACGTAACATGAGGCAGAATTAATGCCCCTTACTATCCCACCCAAGCATGCTTGGAATAGCCTGGTCGTACAAATCGATGAGTTCGCCTACAGGAAGCTTGATGACATCACCAATAATCAAGGCATCACCACCTACTACGCCAATCCGCTCGAATTGCACACCATATTGACCGCACAACTCGGTTAGCTCTTCTTCCTTATTAGTAGGAACCGAGACAAGAGCCCTGCCATGCCCCTCGCCAAATAGATACAAGGGGTTAATCTGAGGCTTCCAATTGCTAGCATCAATACCTGCACCACCTATGATGGCCATCTCTGCCAATGCTACCAACAGTCCACCATCTGATACGTCATGTGCAGCACTAATAACTCCATCTTGAATGGACTCTACAAGTAGCCTGTGGAGCGATATTTCCTTATCAAGATCGCAAACTGGCGGATGACCTGACTCCTCATTAGCAACCACTGCCAGCCATTCGCTAGCACCTAAAGTAACTTGCTGAGATGTATGTAGAAGGTAAATGGCATCCCCACTCTTTGCACCCGCCGAAACAGAGCCCGAAGCTGATTCTATAAGCCCCACTAAACCTACTACTGGGGTTGGATATATAGCTTTATCGTTGCTCTCGTTATATAAGCTAACGTTTCCGCTTACTACGGGTATTTGCAAGCGCCTACAAGCATCACTCATACCGAGTATACACTCTCGCAATTGCCAATAGATTTCTGGCTTCTCAGGATTACCGAAATTCAAGCAGTTCGTCATACCTATTGGTACTGCCCCGACACAAGCAAGGTTACGGGCTGCCTCAATTACAGCTGCCATACCCCCACAGTAAGGATCCAGATAACAGTACCTGGGGTTACAATCCATTGTTATAGCCACACCTTGACCATGAGGCCGAACACGCATAACGGCAGCATCTGCCGATCCAGGGCCCCTCACAGTACTAGTGCCAATGGTATGATCGTATTGCTCCCAAATCCAGTGCTTGCTGGCTATATTGGGGGAAGAAAGCAACCGTATTAGATCTGATTCGGGATCAAAGTTCACCTGACCAGAAAACTTAGAGTCCACATCGATTGAGGCTTTGTTTATGACCTCAGGAGATGGAGTGGCTTCTCTCACATACTTAGGAACATCTTCTGTTAGTAGCCTGATAGGTAGCTCACCTACTATTTCATCTCCATCACGCACTCGGAGCATACCATCAGACGTGACTAGACCAACCACATCAGAATGAAGATCCCATTTTTCGAAAACCTGTTTAACTTCTTCCAGACCTTCAGGACGGACTACTATAAGCATCCTTTCCTGGCTTTCGGACAACATAACCTCGTAAGGGGTCATACCAGACTCCCTACGAGAGACCTTAGAAACGTCTATCTCCACACCACTACCAGCACGACCAGCACACTCTACAGAACTGCTCGTCAAGCCGGCAGCACCAAGATCTTGCATACCCACCACGTATGGAGAGTCTAGCAACTCCAGACAAGCTTCCATGAGAAGCTTCTCCATAAAGGGATTGCCTACCTGAATTACCCCTTTGTGACTAGCATGTGGGTCATCCACCGAGGCAAAAGTGGCACCGTGGATACCATCCCTACCTGTATCAGCACCTACTAACAACAATAGGTTTCCTGGGCTACCAGCTTGGGCACGGACTATCTTATTTATGTCTGCCACACCAATGCACATGGCATTAACTAGAGGGTTCCCATTATAAGAAGGATGGAACCAAACCTCTCCTCCAACTGTGGGGATACCTATGCTATTGCCGTAATCTCCGATCCCTTTAACCACTCCTGCAAGTAATCTTCGGTTCTCTGGTTCACTAAGAGGTCCAAAGCGCAGAGAGTTCAACAAAGCTATGGGTCTGGCTCCCATGGTGAATATATCTCTTACTATGCCACCTACACCCGTAGCCGCACCCTGGTAAGGTTCGATTGCGCTCGGATGGTTGTGAGACTCCACCTTGAACACTACGGCCAAGTTATCATCTATAGCTACGGCTCCAGCATTTTCACCAGGACCCTGTACGACTTTCTCGCCTTCTGTGGGGAAGTACCTAAGTAATGGACGGCTGTTCTTGTATCCGCAGTGCTCGCTCCACATCGCACCGATTATCCCAAGTTCTAAGCGATTGGGCTCCCGCCCTAGCAACTTGACTGCAGTGCGATACTCTTCCTCGGTAAGAGCAACCTCACGCAATTCTGCCGCATTCATACGAGCACCTCTTTCAAGGCCACCGCAAGCGACATGAAGATACGTCTTCCATCTGCAGACCCAAGCAATCGATCTGCGGACCTCTCAGGATGCGGCATAAGTCCCAGCACATTGCCAGCCTCGTTGGTGATGCCCGCAATATTCATAACCGATCCATTGTGGTTAAACTCGGGTGTTACCTCACCGTTAGGGCCGCAGTATTGCAGAGCTATCATGTCGTTTTCCAACAGATAGTTCAAAGTGTCTTGATCTGCAAAGTAATTGCCCTGGCCATGGGCTATCGCCAGGCGTAAAACCTCTCCTTCCCGTAAGGAGGAGAGCCAAGGAGATCTATTGCTCTTTACACGTACGTGAACTAGAGAGCATCTAAAGAGAAGATTCTTGTTTCTTATCAGTGCTCCAGGGAGTAGATGTGCCTCAGTCAGTATTTGAAACCCATTACATATACCGATAACAGGCCTTCCTTCGCTTGCAAACCGAGTTACCTCGTGCATTATCGGCGAGAACCTAGCTATGGCTCCGGCGCGGAGGTAATCACCATGGGCAAATCCTCCGGGAAGTATAAGGGCACTCACACCATGAAGGTCATGCTCTTTATGCCATATCATTACAGGCTCAAATCCCGGTATCTCTCTAAGTGCATAGTAACAATCCCAATCGCCATTGGAGCCTGGAAAGGTTATTATGCCAATGCGCACATCATTCTCCTTTGGAGACTTCGATCTTATAGGTCTCAATGATAGTATTAGCCAGGAGGCTCTCGCACATCTCCGCCAGTCGCCTCCTGGCATCTTCTTCTGTAGGGCTGTCTAGAATCACATCAATATGTTTACCCACGCGTACGCTGGTTACCTCTTCAAAACCCAGTGTTTTCAGCCCCTCGTACACAGCAAGTCCCTGAGGGTCGTTTACGGAGGGCTTAAGAGTCACAGTTACCTTGCCATGCCAACGGCTCAAAGCTCAAGCTCCTTCCCCGTAAGCATCCTGTAAGCCTCTAGATAGCGTTGCCTAGTCGCCTCTACCACTTCATCAGGTAACTCTGGTGGCTGAGAATTCTTGTCCCATCCAGATTGAGTTAGCCAGTCTCTGACGTACTGCTTGTCAAGGCTCGGCAATGATTCGCCAGGCCTGTATTCGGACTCCAGCCAGAATCGAGAGCTATCAGGAGTTAGTAGCTCATCTATAAGAGTAAGCTGTCCATCAACAAAACCGAACTCAAACTTGGTATCAGCGATGATAACTCCACGAGTCTCTGCGTAGTCCCTCCCATCCTGATAGAGCTGTATGCTTATATCCCTAAGCTGAGAAGCCAAATCAGAACCAACCTCAGACTCAAGAATTTCATAGGTTATGTTCTCATCATGTCCCTCTTCGTTTTTGCGAGCAGGTGTGAAAATGGGCTCTGGCAGCTTATCTCCATCCCTTAATCCTTCAGGCATAGGCTTGCCAGCTACTGTCCCCTGTTTCTTGTATTCTGCCCACCCACTACCTGTGATATAACCTCTAACCACACATTCATAATCAATTCTATTGGCCTTTTTGACGATCATCGATCGTCCTCTAAGGACATCACTATATGGCAAAAGATGAGAATAGTTATTTATGTCATCAGTAATGAAATGATTGGGAACAATATCCGCCAACTTTTCAAACCAGAACACAGATATCTGGGAAAGAACCTTCCCCTTATCAGGTATCGGAGTAGGTAGAACCCAATCGAAAGCACTAATCCTATCTGTAGCTACCATTAGAAGAGAGTCGCCTAGATCATATGTGTCTCGAACCTTGCCCCTATGTATAAGATTTATTCCAGGTAGATTAGTCTCTGTTACTGCCTTGCTCAAAGTTTCACCCCCAGACGTTCAAATCCTGTGTAAATGTACTTAAGATGCGGCTCCAAGCTGAACGCTTCTCTTAATCCCGACTCGCCTAGGAGATTCATAACACGCTCATCTTGACGGAGAAGATCGGCAAAGTTCTGCCCTGTTTCCCAGCTCTGCATGGCGTATTTCTGGATCAACTTATAAGCCTCTTGCCTATCCATACCAGCTTCAACCAAAGCTAGCAATACCCTCTGAGAGAAAACCAAACCTCCGGTCATATGGAGGTTATACAACATTCGCTCTGGATAAACCCTGAGCCCTTCAAGGTTATCCCTCATGAGGACAAGCATGTAGTGAACCAGGGTACAAGCACCCGGGAATATTATCCTTTCCGTAGAAGAATGGCTTATGTCTCTTTCGTGCCAGAGAGCTATATTTTCCAGAGCAGTGAGCGCATAGCCACGAAGGACTCTAGCTAACCCGCTGATTCTCTCCATCTTTTCCGGATTGCGTTTATGAGGCATAGCTGAGGAGCCTTGTTGCTTTTCACCAAAAGGCTGTTCAGCCTCCCTAACTTCAGTACGTTGCAGGTGCCTTATCTCAGTTGAATGCCTTTCAAGCACTCCCCCAATCAGAGCTATAGATTGCAAGAAATCAGCATGTATGTCTCTACCTATAACCTGAGTAGCTACTGGTGCCACCTTAAGCCCGAGTTTACTTAAGGCACGTTCCTCGACTGAAGGCGGTATATTAGCATGCGTGCCTACCGCACCTGACAGCTTACCTATCCTTACACTTTCTACGGCAGAGGTCATGCGAGCCCGCACACGCCTCAGCTCATCTAACCATACCAACATCTTGTATCCGAAGGTGATTGGCTCGGCGTGCACACCATGAGTGCGCCCTATCATTGGGGTATCCTTATATTTGACAGCAAGATCGGTAACTACTTGTTCTAGTTCCGACAAGGTCCGAAGTATGAGCTTACCCGACTCAACCAGGAGCAGGGATAAGGCTGTGTCAACAACATCAGAGCTTGTCAGCCCGAGATGAATCCACCGACGCTCAGGGCCAACCGTTTCGCCTACAGCCCTAACGAAAGCAATAACGTCATGATCAGTTTCTTTCTCGATCTCTTTGACTCTTAGAGGATCTACAGATGCATGTTTGAGTTTTTCTAGGTCCGACTGCGGTATAACGCCTTCTTCCGCCCACGCCTCGCATACTGCAAGCTCAACTCTAAGCCACTGATTAAACTTATTCTCCTCGGACCAGATAGCACCCATGTCCGGGAGGGTATATCTGTCTATCAAGA
Source organism: Thermobaculum terrenum ATCC BAA-798 (assembly GCF_000025005.1). Taxonomy (NCBI): domain Bacteria; kingdom Bacillati; phylum Chloroflexota; class Chloroflexia; order Thermobaculales (SeqCode); family Thermobaculaceae (SeqCode); genus Thermobaculum (SeqCode); species Thermobaculum terrenum. The sequence continues at coordinate 1,082,588 of NC_013525.1, read as the reverse complement.
GAAATCTCTCCAATAGCTAGGTTAAGCAATTGAGCTCAGAAGATTATACCGAATATCTGGCACAATACACCTACAGAATAAGTTGTACAAAACGGAAACATTCTCTTGGGGAATACAGAGATGCTTGTAGACTCGCACGCACACATAAATAGCACCGCGTTTGATGAGGATAGAGAACAGGTAATAGTTAGAGCATTCGAACAGGGAATAAGGTTGATCTTGGATGTGGGGACTAACCCTGAGGAATGGCAAAAAAGCATCAAGCTTGCTAGTGATCAGGCCGTGATATTCTCTGCTATTGGACTACACCCTAATGATGCAGATTTATGGAATGAAGAGGTTCAAAGCAAGCTAGAGAGATTGCTATCATCAGACAAAGTAGTAGCTATTGGAGAAACAGGGCTAGATTATTACCGAATGGGATCATCGGTAAAGAAGCAAAAGGAGCTGTTCTCTACACACCTCCAGCTAGCAAAAAAGTTTTCCAAGCCGGTGATAATACACTGCAGAGACGCTTGGGAAGATGTACTGGATGTATTGGCTAGCGAAGGTAAAGATGCAGTTGGCATCCTGCACTCATTTTCTGGCAACTTGGATCACGCGCGGTTAGGTCTACAATTAGGGTACTACATCTCATTCTCAGGATCAGTCACATATAAATCTTCGTCTGGACTCAGAGAGACGGCAGTTTATGTTCCCCTTGATAGACTACTGGTCGAAACGGACTCACCATATCTTCCGCCGCAGCCATATAGAGGCAAGCGCAATGAGCCCTCTTATATAAGAAAGACTCTGGAGGTGATAGCTGAATGCCGAAATGCCCAGCTAGAAGAGCTGGAAGCAGCTATCACCTCCAACGCGGTCAAACTATTAGGTATAACAGGGTTACCCGATTAGCCAACTACTATATTTATCAGCTTACCTGGTACCCATATGACGTTCTTTACGCTCTTCCCATCCAGATGAGCCCTAACCTTCTCGCTTTCCAGGGCTGCTCTTTGAGCTTCTTCCTGAGCTACGTTGTATGGCAATTCCAGCTTGTCTCTAACCTTACCATTTACTTGCACAACAATAGTAACTGTCTCCTCTACAAGCTGGGAAGGATCATACTCAGGCCAAGGTTGGATATGCACGCTGTAAGCTCCACCCAACCTTTCCCAAAGTTCCTCAGCTGTGTGAGGAGCAATAGGTGCCAACATCAGTACCAAATTCTTCAAAGCAGTATCTAGCTGCTCCTTAGTCATCTCAGAGCGAACATCCGCTATCCAATTGGACATCTCCATCAGAGCAGCGATTGATGTATGGTACTTCAAATCTTCGATACCTCTGGTTACCCGATCGATGGTACGATGTAGCATCTTCATGTCTACGCCGGGGCCATTACCATAATCGTGCCTGGAGTCTACCAGAGAATAAAGCCTGTTGAGGAACCTGGATACACCCTGAACACCATGCACGCTAAACTCATTATCATCCTCATAGGGACCCATGAAAAGTAGATAAGTTCTTAGAGCATCGGCTCCATATTTCTCTATGTACTCATCGGGATTAACAACGTTGCCCCTGGACTTGCTCATCTTGGCCCCGAGGTGAGTTATGATGCCATGCAGTCTCAATCGAGTGAATGGCTCATCAAACTCTAGATATCCCAGGTCATACAGAACCTTGGTAACGAACCTAGAGTACAAGTGATGCAGGACTATGTGCTCCTTACCTCCCATATAGGAGTCAACAGGTAGCCACTTACGAGTGATATCCCGATCAAATGGCCTATCATCAAACTCTGTAGATGGATACCGTAGGTAGTACCACGAGGAATCCAGGAAGGTATCAGAGACGTCAGTCTCGCGTACAGCAGGACCTCCACAATTGGGACATTCTGTCTTGTAAAACTCCTCGACCAAGGCCAGAGGCGATTTACCGGTTCCTGTGGGCCGGAAGTTCTCAATATATGGCAATTCCACAGGCAGCTGATCTTCGGGTACGGGCACCTCCCCACAATTATCGCAATATATAATCGGTATAGGTGGGCCCCAGTATCTCTGTCTGCTTATCAGCCAGTCCCTCAACCTGTAGGTGACTGTGTGCTTCCCAAGCCCTCTTTCTGCAAGCCAGTCAGTAATAGCCTTCTTGGCTTCCTCATTGGGCATTCCATCAAATTGACCACTGTTCTTCATTTGACCAGGGCCTATATATGCCTGCTCCTCTACGCCTTCGGGAGATTGGACAACCTCAACTATAGGCAATCCGAACTTCTTAGCGAACTCATGGTCACGCTCGTCATGAGCTGGCACAGCCATAATCGCACCAGTCCCGTATGTCATTAGTACATAGTCGGCTATCCACACGGGAATGCGCTCACCATTAGCAGGATTTATGGCATAGGCTCCAGTAAATACTCCCGTCTTCTCTTTCTCAAGCGAGAGCCTCTCTATCTCGCGCTCCCGCATAGTTGCTTCTTTATAAGCTTGTACAGCCTCCCTGCATTCGGGAGTGGTTATTTTATCCACCAGAGGGTGTTCCGGGGCCAGGACTACATACGTTGCCCCAAAGACTGTATCTGGCCTGGTGGTGAAAACAGGCACCTTATCACCTGTACTTTCGATGGTGAATATGAGCTCTGCTCCTTCACTTCGACCTATCCAATTTCTTTGTAGTCTCTTAGATACCTCAGGCCAATCCAGCTTATCTAGATCATTGAGCAACCGTTCAGCATAATCAGTGATTTTGAAAAACCACTGCACCATCTCACGCTGGATGACCTCAGTGTCGCACCGCTCACAGCGCCCATTTATTACCTGCTCATTGGCTAATACTGTTAGGCATTGAGGACACCAGTTGACGGGCGCACTCTTACGTACGGCCAAACCCGCCTTGTACATTTGCAGAAACAGCCATTGTGTCCACTTATAGTAATTAGGCTGGCTGGTATTCACCTCGTGCGACCAATCCCACATACAGCCCAGCCTGTTCATCTGCTCCCTAAAGCGGGACACAGTACGCTGAGTCAGCACCATGGGATTTATTCCTAGTTTCAATGCATAGTTCTCAGAGTGGATACCAAAGGCATCAAACCCCATGGGCTCAAACACGTTGTAGCCCCGCATACGTCTATAGCGACCGTTGGTATCGGCTCCGCTATATGTGTAAACATGTCCTACGTGCAGCCCTTCCCCCGAAGGATATGGGAACTCCATCAAGTTGTAGTACTTGGGCTTAGATTCATCCCTAAGATCAGTTTTATAGATCTGGGTTTGCTGCCACCTTTGACGCCACTTGGCCTCTATAGCATGAATGTCGTTATTGTTTGGAGATTGAACGCTTACATCAGGCTTATCGACCATTGCTACAGCCTCCAGAAAATCGAAAGTCCCCACATAGTAGGGAGACCTCAAGGGATTGAGACTTAGATAAATTATTCTAAACCCTACAATACATGAAAAGCCAACCGAGGATACATAAGGACACAGCAAGAGGAAAGTAGCATACCTATAGCTTTGGTGGAGGTGAGGGGATTCGAACCCCTGACCTCTACAGTGCGATTGTAGCGCTCTCCCATCTGAGCTACACCCCCATCAGATATAGAGTATAACCTTCGCCCGCTCCTAGTGTCAAAGTATTGTTATAGACTCTGATAGAATAGCCAGGATTCCACTTTTTACGGGGCACATATCAGCAGTGACTTATATTCTAGCTTTCATAGCAGGTGGTCTCCTTTCGATAGCGCTAACCCATCTACACATTCGGATATGTTACAAGATGGGCTGGCTAGTTTACCCATCACCTAGGAGGATACATAAGGTACCAACACCACACGTTGGAGGATTAGCTTTATACTTAGCATTCACATTAGTAATAGCTTCGTTCGCTCTTGTAGGGCAAGTATCTTCTTATCATGCGATAGCGATAGTGGGATTTAGCACAGCCCTCACGCTTTTGGGCTTTGCGGATGACCTCTACGATCTGAGTGCCGGTATACGCTTACTTTTTCAGGTAGCGTGCGCCATAGCTGTAGCTGCAGGATTTGGAATCATGATCCAAAGCGTAACGCTGCCAATTTTAGGGACTATCTATCTTGATAGAACTATATCAGGATACATGTTCACGATCTTTTGGATAGTTGGGATGATCCAGACAGCGAATCTCTCAGACGGCATAGATGGCCTAACTGCAGGTCTATCTACCATTTTCTCCGTGTTCTTATTGCTAGTAGCCATAAGGCTAGGACAATACGAGTTAGGTATTTATGCCTCGACACTTGCAGGGGTGTCCTTAGGATTCCTAAGATACAACTTTGCACCAGCTAAGATCTTTATGGGGGATTCAGGAGCTTACTTCTTGGGATTCCTGATGGCCGTATTATCTATACTAGGTAGCGCAAAGCTCACGACTGCCCTGTTGGTGATGGGAGTACCAATCGCTGATGTGGCCTATAGTATTATCAGGAGAATTCGAGCTGGTGTCGTCATACATATGGCAGACAAGGAGCATCTGCATCAAAAGCTTGTAACTTTGGGGCTATCTCAAAGAGTCACTGCGATCATCTTCTACATAATAGCCATACTATTCGGGGCAGCTGGGCTAATCCGCACCAGAGAAATAAGGATACTAGCGCTGGCAAGTCTATTTGTACTTGCTGCGATTATTATCCTATATGTAGATAGAAGATCTAGGTTCATACAGAGTAAACACATAGAATCAAAAGAAAATTAGCTGACAGCTCTTAATTCCAAGTCTCTCTCAAGCATAGGTCTGAGATACTGGCCGGTATAGGAATGTTCGCACATAGCGACATCTTCCGGAGTACCCTGAGCAATCACTTGCCCTCCGCCTTCTCCACCTTCAGGACCAAGATCTATTATCCAGTCTGCACACTTAATCACATCAAGGTTATGTTCTATAACCAGAACTGTATTACCAGCATCAGTCAGCCTTTGTAGTACATTTAAGAGCTTATCTACATCGGCAAAGTGCAATCCCGTTGTGGGTTCATCTAGAATGTAGAGCGTTTTACCTGTGGCTCTCTTAGAGAGCTCTGTGGCTAGCTTCACTCTCTGTGCTTCTCCCCCAGACAGAGTTGTGGCTGGCTGACCCAGTTTGATGTATCCGAGGCCAACCGCACACAAAGTCTCCAATTTGTTCCTGATCGCTGGTATATTTTCGAAGAACTCCATCGCATGCTCAGCCGTCATCTCAAGAACATCGGCTATGGAATAACCCTTGTACTTGATCTCAAGTGCCTCGCGATTGTACCGCTTGCCATGACACACTTCGCAAGGCACGTAGACATCAGGTAGGAATTGCATCTCTATCTGGATGATACCCTCACCTTTACAGGCCTCGCACCGACCTCCTTTTACGTTGAAGCTGAAACGCCCAGGCTGATAACCCCTAGCCCTAGCCTCAGGGACCTTTGAGAACACTTCACGAATATAAGTAAACACTCCCGTATATGTGGCCGGATTAGATCTAGGTGTCCTCCCAATAGGAGATTGATCTATGTCGATCACCTTATCCAGGTAATGAATTCCTTCTATCCTGTCATGATCTCCGGGCTTGTCCTTCGAGCCGTAGAACTCCTGAGCCAGACGCCTGTAAAGGATATCGTTGACCAGGGTGCTCTTGCCTGATCCTGACACACCAGTTACACATATGAACTTTCCTAAAGGTATCTCGACATCTATATTCTTCAGATTGTTCTCGCGTGCTCCCACTATGCGCAGGAATTTACCATTACCTTCTCTTCTTCTAGAAGGTACTCTAATAGATTTCCTGCCAGACAAATAAGCCCCCGTTATAGACTTTTCAGATCTCTCAATATCCTCAACTGTACCTTGAGCAATGACCTCTCCTCCATGTTCGCCAGCCCCTGGACCCAAATCGACTATCCAGTCAGCCGCGCGCATGGTATCTTCGTCATGCTCAACCACCAATACAGTGTTTCCCAGGTCTCGAAGCTTGATCAGTGTGTTTATCAGTCTAGTGTTATCTCTCTGGTGCAAACCTATGCTGGGCTCATCAAGGATATAGATAACTCCCATAAGGCTGCTACCTATTTGGGTAGCTAACCTGATACGCTGAGCCTCTCCTCCAGCCAAGGTGTTTGCAGACCTATCAAGGGTGAGATAGTCAAGCCCAACATCTACTAGAAAGCCCAACCTCTCACGAATTTCCTTGAGTATTGGTGCAGCTATTAGAGACTCTCTCTTTGTAAGGGGAGTTTCCCCGGTATGGCCAGATAGATACTGGATAAAAGCTAAAGCCTCCCGGATACTCATAGCAGTTATCTGTACTATGTTCTTACCAGCAACTGTAACTGCTAGAGCTTCGGGCTTCAGCCTTGCACCTTTGCACACTGGGCAGGGCCTATTAGACATATATCTTTCGAGCTCCTGCCTGATATAATCTGATCCCGTCTCCTTGTAGCGCTTACGCAGTATAGAAACCACACCATCAAACTTAACTTCAAATCGTCTTCTATGGTGGCGCACGATAACCGGGTCAGGTGCACCGTACATCAGTATCTTCAATTTATCTTCAGTCAGTTGTGAGACGGGTACATCCATGGGTATGGAATACTGCTCACATACGGCAGTAACTACGTCCATGTAATAAGCAGAGGTATTCTGGCCCATCTTTGTTAGGGGTTCGAGGGCTCCATCTATTATTGATGTATCAGGAGACTTGATTATCAGCTCTGGATCAAACTCTAGCATGCTCCCAAGGCCAGTACATTCGGGGCATGCGCCATGTGGACTATTGAAGCTAAATGTACGTGGCTCAAGAACTCCGACACTTATACCACAAACAGGACAAGCGTTGTTCTCAGAGAACAACATATCTTCCCCATCTATTACAGAAACAACTACTAGGCCTTCGGCCAATCGCAAGGCAGTTTCGATAGAATCGGCCAGCCTTTGCCTCTCAGAAGATCCTTCTTCATCTCCATGCCTTATAACAATTCGATCGACTACTACTTCAATGGTATGAGATTTATAACGCTCAAGTTGAATGGGTTCGTCCAGGTTATGTATTTGCCCATCCACTCTAGCCCTAACAAAACCTTTCTTCATCAAGTCGGCAAATAGCGATGAGTACTCGCCCTTTCTGCCCCTCACAACTGGGGCTAGTATCATCAACCTCGTACCATTAGGAAGCCTCAAAACAGCGTCCGTGATCTCCTCTACGGTCTGACCACTTATCTCCCTCCCACAATTAGGGCAGTGAGGATGTCCAACACGAGCAAACAGCAGACGCAAATAGTCATAGATTTCTGTGACGGTACCCACGGTTGACCTGGGATTACGGGTTGTTCCCTTCTGATCGATAGATATGGCTGGAGAGAGACCCTCTATGAGGTCTACATCGGGCTTTTCCATCTGCCCTAGGAACTGCCTAGCATAGGCAGAGAGACTCTCTACATAACGCCTCTGGCCTTCTGCATAGATAGTATCAAAAGCTAAACTACTTTTCCCCGAGCCAGAAAGCCCAGTTAGAACTACGAGCTTATCTCTTGGTATATCCAAGGATATATTCTTGAGGTTATGTTCACGAGCACCACGTATACTGATCTTATCAGGAGGCATACCACCAACTCTAGAAGAAAGGTCTAAATAGTGTACCTATGCACTAATACTACAGTCAACCAAATCTTAGAACTTTAGTCTCAGACATCTCTGTCTTAGAATGACAAATATATAGATTCCTGGATTAAATCCTTAGCCTTGTAATCTCTTGCCACAAAAAACTACCCTACCACTCATATCTGTGTGGTAAACGTACTCTCTTGAAATAGCTATAAGTATTATCTCATAACCATCGGTGGGAGCTTCTGGGTATTTCTTTCCAGGTTCAGGACATCCCAGGCCAGCGTCAGGCCATCTCATCTTCTTTACAGCAGCAACGACTACCTCAGGCTCGCTGACGCCAGCCCTAGTAGCACAATCTCTTCGGGCTATATCCAATGCGTTGACAACTACCTCTTCGACCATAAATCCTCCATAAATCCTCCATGGTATACTACTGAGTATCTACTTCTAGCTCCTCTCTTACTTCTATTACTCCTGGGACGTTGCTAGCAACTGACTCTGCATTCTCAGCGTCCATAATAGTAGGAACTCTACCTCTAAGTATAACGACACCATCACGAGCGTACACATCTATATCAAGATCTGCCGTTGTGGCATCTCGCCTCAAGGTATCGATCACTCGCTGTGTAAGCTCGTCATCAGGTACTTCCAATATCTGATCTTCGTCATAATCACTAAGCAGTGATTCATCGTTTCCAGAGGAGAATCCCCCCAATACATCAGCACCGCCTTCGTCGTTAGCTTTTGGCTCTATCACAGGATCGGTCGGGGGGAAGTAAGGTTCGGCCTCTTCAGAGGATATAATGGCAGAAGATGTTTCATCTGTTGTAAAATCCGTCTCGTCGTTATTAAGTCGTAAGGTGTCCTCATCAAAGGTTTCATCAGGTACAGGAATCTCAGAAGGCACATCTACATCTTCCCTTTCCTGTTCTTTCGGCACCTTATGAGACAAATCTCGTCTATCATCACCCATAGGAAACACCTCCTTTAGCCCTCATAGTGTTCACGAACAGGGAGAGAGCAAGAGGAGTGCCATATACTCAACTTGGAGCTGTTTCCCACGTTTGACACTGATCCAACGGTCTCATAACATTACTTCAAGAGAGAGTGATTTAAGCCAAGGGAGAATATCCTATAGCAGTCATAGATTTAGTGCTGAACAATAGATACGAGCTGCTTCAACCGCTAGGCCAAGGCGGGATGGCTAAGGTATATCTAGCCAAAGACAGGTTTCTGGGGAGGAGAGTAGCAGTCAAAATACTACATCCATCCCTGAGCGATGACCACAGATTCCTAGCTAGATTTAGGAGGGAAGCCGAGGCGGCTGCGGCGCTAAATCATCCACATATAGTAAGCGTGTACGACGTTGGTAACGACGGCAACCTTCATTACATAGTGATGGAATATGTTGAGGGGCTGAATCTTAAGGAGCTGATAGTCCAGAATGGAGCTCTATCCCCAAGAAGAGCGGTAGATATCGCTTGGCAAGTTGCCAATGCCCTGCAGTACGCGCATGAACATGGCTTGGTACACAGAGACATCAAGCCTCACAATATAATTGTAGCTCCTAGCGGTATAGTAAAAGTCACAGACTTCGGGATAGCAAAAGTCACCACGGAGGCAACTCTTACCGAAGAAACTGTCACCCTAGGTACAGCTCAGTACCTTTCACCAGAACAAGCCCAGAACGGTCCTGTAACTCCCAGAACGGACATCTACCAGCTTGGCGTAGTACTATACGAGGCCGTGACTGGGTTCGTGCCTTTTCCAGGCGAAAATCCCATTGCAGTAGCTTTAGCCCATGTTAAGGAAGAGCCTGTTAGACCCACACTTCTTCATACTGACGTCTCTCAAGATCTAGAGAACATCATACTCAAGGCTATGGCCAAAAACCCTAAGGACAGATTTGCATCTGCCGAAGAAATGGCCCAGGCCCTTCAGAGATGGGAATCCAGATCGCTTCCTACATCAACGGGCTACGACATTAGCACCAATCGAGGAATATCCTCTATAAGAGACAGTAAAAGTTATTCCTCCACAGCCAAGGTTTCGGGTTCTAGCGGCTGTATAACGAAACTGGTAGGAATAATAACCATCGGGGTAATATTGAGTGCTATTCCTATAGCTGTACTCTTGTATAACAGTAACGATAGAGCTAGCCAAACTCCAGCTATCGAGGAAAAACCTATAGTCGTCACTGCCACCCCGACGTCAAACGGAAGCAGTCAGAATACAACACTAAGATCTGCTAACAGATAATCGTTCCTCTGAATTCTGACCTAACCACCTCTTAACTTCAGGAGCTAGTAATCGAGCTGGACCTTTCTGCATCTTACAGTTAGGTAGAGATGTTAGGAATTTTACTCCGTATCTCTTGGTAAGAACCCTCTTATCCAGTATGACTACCACACCTCTATCAGTCTTGCTCCTGATTAATCTGCCGAAGCCCTGCTTCAACCGAAGTATGGCCTGAGGAATAGCATAGTCATTGAAAGCATCAGCAAAAGTCTCACTTCTAGCCACAAATACAGGCTCATTAGGAACCTCGAAGGGTAGCTTGGCTATTATCAACAGGCTAAGAGCATCACCAACTACATCGACGCCTTCCCAAAAGGACCTAGTGCCAATTAGAACTGTCCTAGGATTTGACTTGAACTGCTGGAGTAACCTGTGTCGAGACCCTTCTCCCTGAGAGAGGACGAGGATATCGTGCCTTGCAAGCTCCCTATAGATAGCCTTTTGGGTAGCCTGCACTGCGCTGTGAGAGGTAAAGAGCACCATTGTCCTGCCCTCAGCAGCCAGCACAAGCTCAGCCACCAGGGACTCCACAGCATCCTGGTATCCAGCTGTGCCTGGCTCAGGTATATCTGTAGGTACTAGCAATAAAGCAGTTTCTTGGTAATTAAATGGTGACCCCAACATAAGTTGCTGGAATTCATATAACCCCAGACGCCCGGTCACATAATCAAAGTTACGATCAGTAGTCAGAGTAGCTGAGGTTAATATAACCGCCTTCTTCTTAGAATAGAGCTCTTCCTGAAGTATACCTCCTACATCCAAAGGAGCTTTATGCAAAGTAATCGTTCCGTACCTATGTGAGTAAGAGATCCATGTTACATCATTCTCTGTAGGTGCCGTGATAATAGAATTCATCTCATGGATATAGTCTTGCAGGAAGACTTCTATGGCCTGCACCTCCGCCAGCAACTCCTCATACTCTGCTATGTGCAATCCCTCCAAGCCCTCCAGAAGCTCCCCACAATGATGTACCTCATCCACCAACTCCCTGAGAGTAAGTTTGAGATTCTCCCAGGCTAGCAATACCCCTTCCCATTGCTCCCCTCCCCTTACCTCAGCAGTCAACCTCAGATGCTCATCATAGCCGTTCTGCATCCCCATGGATGCAGGCAGCAGCCTACCAAGGCTCGCGAAAAACTCATCCACCCTGGCTCTGGTTCTTTCGGTCCTCTGAGCAAGCCTCATGGCTATGTTGGTTACTTGCTCCACGCTTGCGTTGGAAGCACGACTGCCCTGCATATGGACTGGCAATCTGGCGGATATACCTTCTGGACGGACGGGATTAGAGTTATCCATCACCCTGTTGAGCAGCTCATGTAACGCCCTACTATCTACCTCAAAGCCAAGATGATTGGTAGCCTGATCTTCTAGTCTATGAGCTTCGTCGATTATCAGGTAATCGTAGTTGGGAAGTACGGAGTTGTTTGAAGCAAGATCAGAGAGTAATAATGCGTGATTTATTACTACCAGGTGAGAGGACTCAGCTTCTACTCTAGCTCGGAACAAGAAACATTGCCTTCCCTTTCGGTTTCGGCAAACCCTTGTCGTGCAAGTCTCCTCAGTAGCAGATACTCTTTGCCAGAATTGCTTCTCATCCGAGGTCAACGGCAGCTCAGATACATCACCTGTGATCGTGGTCTGCAGCCATAATAGTACCTTTACCGCAAACTTGGCTTCTTCCGGTGTATTTATTCCCGATCTTAGAAACCTTTCCCACCTGTTCAGACAAAGGTAATTATTTCTACCCTTTACTAAGCTAACTCTTAGATCTTTACCCTTACCTCCAAGTAGCTTCCTAACGGCAGGAATATCCTTGTTATAAAGCTGATCCTGCAAGTTGATAGTATCAGTAGATATTACCACCCGCTGGTTATTCTTAAGAGCAAATATGGCACTTGGGATAAGGTAGGCTAGGGACTTTCCTGTTCCAGTACCAGCTTCTACAACGAGGTGTTTGCTATTGTTAATACTCCTGACCACTTCTAGGGCCATATCTATTTGCTGGTCTCGCACTTCATAACCAGGAAAAGTTTTGGATAGCTCTCCACCAGGCGAGAAAATGGATTCTATATATGACTCATCCAGATATTCGGTAACCTCTTTGGGTTGTAGAGGGGAAGGCCTGGGTGGTTCTGATAACAAATTACTTGTTATGTCTTCTTCAGTTATCCCCTTAGATGCCAGTAAGGATCCTATGTTGCCAGAAGGACGAGCTGCCTGTGACTGCCAAACCTCTTCATACAGCGTCTGAAAGACCATCTTCATCGGCCAATCAACATTATCCGTAAGCCTGATTACTTGAGTAACTAGTTTTGGATTCAATCGCCTCAACCTGGCAAGCAAACCCAGGAACACTTGTCTGGTGATCTCTGCATCCGCTAAGGCATCATGGTGATTGTCAACGGATACACCTAATGCAGAGGCAACCCCCTGCAAAGAATAAGCGTTAAGACTAGGCATTAAAAGCATGGCTAGCTCCCAGGTATCTAAGCTTGGATTATCAAGAGCTAAGCCTTGCTTAGCAAGAAAGGATAAGTCATTCCCAATGCTATGACCAACAATGGGATGATCCCCTACAAAGGATCTCAGCTTATCCTTTACCGCGTCAAAGACCGGAGCTTTATTGAGATCATTAGGATTTATGCCCGTGAGCCTTGCTATACGAAAAGGAAGCTTGACCTTAGGTCTCACAAGCGTTCCCCATCTCCCAAGAACCCTGGTCTGCGTGAACTTAACCGCACCTATCTGAATAATCTCATCCTGTTCTGGATCATGCCCTGTCATCTCAAGATCCAGGGCGACAAATATTCTTTCAGCTGCCATAACAACCCACGCTTCTAGCTAAAATAGTCGAACATATGAATTTAGCCTACCTTATCGCACTTAGTCAAAGGGGTTTCGATTTCTATAAATGTCCTCATATCCGCTATAATCTACTGGCGTGAACTAATGTTCAAAACTATAATGTATAATAGTGAAATATACACAAAATATAGTAAAGGGGGTACCCTGTGGCAAAAGACAAACTAACAGCTAAGCAACAACAGATATTATCCTTCCTGCAGGAATTTATACAGGAATATGGCATCCCTCCAACAGTCAGGGAGATACAAAGATCTCTTGGGCTATCCTCCACTTCTGTAGTTGACTACAACCTGAAGCAGCTAGAAGAAAAGGGATATATAACTAGGAACAAGAACATAAGCCGCGGTATATCCCTGCCGTTCAAGAAGGTCGAGGAAAATGTGACTACTATACCGGTGGTAGGGGTTATAGCTGCCGGAAGCCCCATTGAAGTTCCAGAAGATCTTAGTGATCCAGCAGTATGGGCCGATACCATAGAAGTAAACAACTCACTACTCAACCTCAAGTCTGATGGCTTGTTTGCGCTTAGAGTAAAGGGGCATTCCATGGTAGATGCGCTAATAGATGACGGCGATCTTATTATCATGAGGCATGCTAACACAGCAGAAAATGGAGAGACCGTCGCCGTCTGGCTTGAGAAGGAAAAAGCTACTACACTCAAGAAGTTCTACCACGAAGGAGATAGGATCAGACTGCAGCCGGCAAATATAACCATGCAGCCTATATATGTCTCGCCTGATGACATACAAATACAAGGCAAGCTAGTGGCTGTAATACGGCAGATTAGCAAATAACCCGGCAAATAGAAGCTAGAATAGAGAAGACACACCCATATTACACTGAGGCTAGACTACATGGATCCCCTAAGCTCAATAGCTACAGGTTTTGGAGCATCGGCACCAGCTGGTTGGAATCCATATCTAGCACTTCTACTCATATCGCTTGGTGCTAGATTCGGATGGGTCAAGATAGCTGATAGCTTCAGCTTTCTTACATCCACAACGGCCATAGTCATATTAGTAATACTTGTAACACTAGAAGTAGTGGCTGATAAGGTACCAACTATTGATCACTTCAACGATCTAATAGGTACAGTTATTAGGCCATTAGCTGGTGCCATTCTTTTTGCAGCAGTAGGTTACAACTTTGATGGCAATACTTGGATCTCCTACGTACTGGGTGCTGTATCGGCAGGTAGTTTGCATGCCATCAAAGCTAGTACAAGGCCCTTATGGACAATAACTACTGGAGGACTTGCGAACCCTGTGGTGAGCGTCTTCGAGGACCTAGGAGCAGGCACAGTAGTTATCCTAGCAATGCTAGCTCCATTGGTTAGTCTACTCATCCTGGTCTTACTACTATTTGTCGTTATATCCTTGTTGATGCTGCTTCGGCGAAGGGTTAGGAGGAGACCATCTGCAAAGATTTCTAAGGTCTAGGGAAGATACGCTGGATGAACAAGAACTACTACGAAATATTAGGCGTAAACCAAAAGGCATCTCAGGAAGAGATACGTGCCGCCTATAGAAAACTGGCTCGACAGTATCACCCCGACCTACACCAAAACAGTAAAGAGGCCGAAGAGAGGTTCAAAGAAATAAACGAGGCCTACCAAACACTAATTGATCCTGAGAGGCGCAAAAAATATGACCGCGAGATTGCCTCTTTTCGTACTTACTCTAAATCTGAGACTGAAAACATCTCGGATATATTCAAGAATATATTTACTAATGGCCGAAGAGGTCAAACGACTAACCAAACTCGTACTTCTAGCTTTCAGAAGGGTGATGATATAGAACAAAAAGTAGAAGTATCACTACAGGAAGCCTTTCTGGGAACAACAAGGATACTACAGTTACAACAGGAGTCAACTTGCCTCGAATGCAATGGTAGGGGATTTAGAGCCTCGCGCTTATGCAATACCTGTAGAGGCAAGGGAACAGTAGATGTAAATAAAAGACTTGAGGTTCATATCCCTGCGGGAGTAACCAATGGCAGCAGGGTGAAGATCCCCAGTAAGGGCAACGCCAGAGAAATCGGCCAAGAGCCAGGGGACCTGTATCTGCTTATAAGCATTAGACCCGACAAATCCTTCCAGGTGGAAGGAAGAGATATCAGAACCGAAGTCATGGTTGACATCTATACATGTATCTTTGGGGGAGAAGTACCTCTTGCGACCCCTGACGGTAAAACATTAATACTGACGATTCCTCCTCGCACTCAAAGTGGCACCGTATTGCGATTAGCAGGCAAAGGATTGCCTACTATAGGGAAATCAAACACTCCACCTGGTGATCTATTAGTGAGAGTGCTGGCCAAAATTCCTAGCAACCTAAGCAATGAGGAACTGGAGCTATTCAGGAAGTTAAGGGATCTAGATAAAGGCAAAAGGAATTAATTCGCAAATTAATTCGCAGTCTCAGACCAAACATCGCGTGCCATTACCCACTGTCCAGGATGTCTCTGGATATGCTGACTAAATATATCTGCAAGCCTCTGCGTAAGTATCCTTACATCTTGCTCAAAATCTCCCGTAGAGGGCTTCTCCAGCTCCTCGTACAGCTTAAGGTGCACTCTGTTCCCATGCAGCCTAGTTATTAGAAGAGGGCATAAAGCTGCGCCTGTTCGTAACGCTAATGTCGCAGCACCAGCCGGGAGCAAAGTCTTGTAATTACAGAATGTCACCTCCACGCCCTTGTTAGACACACTTCTATCAATGGCTAACACCACCGTACCGTTTGCTCGAAGCACACGCAGTATGTTCCTAACTACAGATGAATCGGCCTCAATTATGTTCACACCCGGTGAGCTCCGCAGAGACGTTACTAACCTACCTACCTTGATGGGTTTGAGAGGTTCAACGACCACCCAGACAGGAAATCCGAGTACGGTTGCCAACTCAAAGGCAAGATTGAATCCAGCCATATGAACGAAAGCTATTATCAAACCTTTCCCCTGTGATAGAGCCCTCTCTGCGTTCTCTACCCCCTCCACACTAAGCCTGTCTAACATGGCGCCACGCCTTTTGGTCGACAGCAGAACCAAGTCATAATAATCCTTAGCTATGTTGACAAAGACCTGTCTTACATACTTATTGACGATTGACCTTGAAGCAGTAGGACCCAGCACATGAGTTATGTTATTGGTTATAGCTTTCCTAGCAGGGCGATTGAATACCCAGAAGATAAGTCCAACAAGACTACATATAAAGTAACCAACATCATGAGGGACTCTAGGAGCAATAAAAAGAGCTATCTTGAGCGCGTAGTAGGTTGGCACTCAGGGATCTATCCCCCTTTCCGGATGTTATGAGACATTAGTCATCGCAATAAGACAGATCAATAATAGAGGGTTGTGATGTCTGTTTACAACTTATGTGAAAATCGCAGGTCTAGGCCGTCTTTGCAGCAGAAGCAGAAGGAGTTCTACGTCTGACCTCTATAACATCTGGCAGCCTCTCCAGCTTGAGAAGCAGTCTACTCAGCTCAGCACCGTCAGCAACTTCTACAGCAAACTGTATAGTCACCGTATGGTCCTTATGATCAAAGGTCTGCACATCCCTCATGTTGATCTTCTCATTTGATACCACAGTGCTCACATCTCGGAGCAGACCAACCCTATCTATGGCCACTACTTGTAGAACCACAGAATAAAGCTGCTTCTGAGTACCATCCCAGCTTACCTGTATGATCCTCTCAGGGTCAGCCTTCTGGATATTTGGGCAGTCAGCTCTATGGATGGAAACACCACGCCCCCTGGTAACATACCCCAGTATCTCATCACCCAACATTGGAGAACAACACCTCGCCAAGGTAGTCAGCAGGTCTCCAACACCCATTACCTTGACATCTGTAGCAGCTGCAACGGCTTTGGGCAGGGTTTCAGACATAATGGTTTTCTGTTCTTGGACCACCAGCTTGCCAGCTATTTGAGAGGTGTTGATAGCCCCATAACCTACAGCTGCTAAGAAGTCATCCAACTTCTGATAGTTTGGGAAATGAGCAGCAACCTCTTCTAGCTTTAGATGCTCAAGGCCAAGCCTCCTTAGCTCCCTTTCAACCATCTCTCGGCCCTGAGCGATATTTTCTGTTCTCTCCTGCTTCCTGAACCACTGCCTGATCTTCTCCCTGGCAGAGGCCGTACGCACGTAACCATAAGCAGGATTTAGCCAATCCCTGCTTGGCCCTTGCTTAGTCTTGCTAGTACGTATCTTTACCACATCGCCATTCTGAAGGACGTAATCTAGAGAGACAAGCCTGCCATTGACAGTAGCTCCCACACAATGATGACCTATCTCAGTATGGATTCTATATGCGAAATCAATCGGCGTAGCCCCCCTGGGAAGTTCAACCACATCCCCATTAGGTGTAAAAACATAAATGTGCTCTTGGAGCAGATCGCTCTTCATAGACTCGACAAACTCTTGTGCATCGGCGACCTCATCTCGCCATTCCAAGAGCTGTCTAAGCCATGTAATCCTATGTTCAGCAGCCTCGTTAGCCTTCTTACCCTCTTTGTATCTCCAGTGTGCAGCTATACCGTACTCTGCAACCTCGTGCATATCTCGGGTACGTATCTGTATCTCCAGGGGTTTACCATCCAGTCCTACCACAGCAGTATGCAGTGACTGGTACATGCTTTCCTTGGGCATAGCTATATAATCATCGAACTCCCCCGGGATTGGTCTCCAAATACTATGGATCACCCCCAATGCCGCATAACACTGCATCACCTCATCGGTGATCACACGCAACCCAAGGACGTCAAAGATCTGATCAAAAGAGCGCTGTTTTTGCTCCATCTTGCGATATATGCTATACAGATGCTTGCGCCTTCCAGTAATCTCTGCAGGTATTCCCTCAGCATCCAAGGCCTTCTTGAGAACATCTATAGCCTGCTCTATATACTTGCCTCTAGTAACTCCCGACCTTTCTACCTGTGCAGCTATCTCTCTATATTTATCCGGGTAAAGAACCTTGAAGCTAAGATCCTCAAGCTCGCTTCTGAACTTGAATATACCCAATCTCCCAGCTAAGGGAGCATATATCTCCAGCGTCTCTCTAGCCTTCGATAATTGCTTGTCGCGCGGGAGATGCTCGATAGTGCGCATGTTATGCAGACGATCAGCAAGCTTTATAAGGACCACCCTGGGGTCTTCGACCATAGCCAAGAACATCTTTCTTAAGTTCTCGGCCTGAGCTTGCTGCTCCTTGGGGTCTTTCTCATCATCAGGACTGAGCCGTATCTTATTGAGCTTGGTTAGCCCATCAACAAGACGAGATACTTCAGGTCCAAAAATAGTCTCTATGTCATCTAGAGTGAGATTGGTATCTTCGACCGTATCATGGAGCAATGCGGATGCTATAGCTTGAGCATCCTGCTTGAGGTCTGCAAGTATCAGGGCTACGTTAACAGGGTGCGAGATAAAAGGCTCCCCAGATTTACGATACTCTCCCTCATGGGCCTTATCGGCAACCTCATAGGCACGGCGTATGAGATCCTTATCTAAGGAAGATAGATAATTTGTTCCTTTGTCAAGAGTTTCCCAGTAGCCCATATTACAGACCTCACTTATTAAGGGCTGTCCGCGAATAGTGTATCATTATCTTGAATGCACTGATTGATTGTCAATCAGGTAATAAGTCCTTCTACTTTAGAAACAATATATCTGGGTATCAGATTTCAATAAAAACCCCGGCTCGGGCATTCATCTGCTGAGCCGGGTTTTTTATGAGACGACAGGTAGTTACTGACTAACGGTCACTGACTGCTTATCAACTTCAGAAGACGTTGGAGAAGACACTTGAGCATATACATCCATCACAGCCTCAGCCAAAAGCTGAGGATCATGCCTTACGTAAGCGCCTGTCTTAGTAAGAGGTCTTACAATAAGTTTGGGCACTAGCTGATGGCACTCTGCAAGGTCTATACTTACGGGCACAGACTTCTGCTCTGCATACCTCTGAAGCACATCTGAGGGTATGTGCTCATGATAGTTGATTATCGCGTAGTCTAGACCAGAATGCCCTCTGAGATATCTTAGAACCTGTCTTATGAAATCAGAGGCTTTGTAGCCATCGGTTTCACCATGCTTAGTCATTATGTTGACTACAAATATCTTGATCGCTCTGCTTCTCCCAATTGCCTCAGGAATACCATCAACCAATAGGTTTGGTATAACCGAGGAGAACAAATCTCCAGGTCCTATGACTATAACATCAGCGTCCTCTATTGCTTGAATCGCTTTCTGATTGGCTTCTGCAGGCGGATCCAAATATACCTTATCTATAGGATCCTCTGGGTCATCCCTCCTTATATCTATATTTGTTTCGCCCTTGATCACATTACCGCTCGCTGTGACTGCCACCAGATGGGTATCTGTTAATGTAACAGGTACAACCTTTCCCCTGACGTTTAGAATATTGGCTGCTTCTTCAACAGCTCTGTCGGTACTGCCAGTGATCTCAGTAAGAGCTGTCAAGAACAGATTACCGAACGTATGGCCACTTAAACCATTGCCTTTTTCAAATCTATACTCAAATAATCGACGAAGCATCAGCGTTGCTTCATCGTCCGCTGCCAAGGCAACTAATGCCTTTCTAAGATCTCCCGGAGGGAGGTGACCGAACTCGTCTCTAAGTCTGCCAGTGCTTCCCCCACTATCGGCCATAGTTACGATAGCAGTAAGGTTTTGAGTATAATGCTTGAGCCCCATTAGGGCCACATATACACCTGTACCACCACCTATTACAACCACCTTGGGTTGCATGTAAGCCTGATTAATCGCTTTATTTTCCATACGGCAAAACCCCTAGTATGATCTACACATCCCCTTGCACTGTAGGAGACAAAACTAGTTTACAGAAAAATACAACTTTCTATCTCACCTATGATTAAGAACGTTTATACATCAACTTCGTTACATAAAATAACATGATCAAATCATTCAACAAATTTATACCTAGTAAAGATCTCGCTATCACTAACATAAAGGCTAACCAATTGCAGTTGAGTCTTAACTGGCAAGTTGGAAGTCGGCATAACCATCGGAAGTCCTTCTTTGCCTATAACCTTTGGAGCTATGGTCCAGAAGAGCTCATTTACAGAGCCAGATTCAATAAAAGCCGCATTGAGCTTGGGCCCCCCTTCCAAAAGCAGCCTGGTAAGTCCGTACTGGTTCCGTAGGGTGGATATCACCTCTTCAGGCTTAGGATATGGATGACTACTAACGTGTACAGAAGCATAATCAGAAAGATCCAGCAGCGACTTATTGCTTCCAAAGATGATAAGATTTTCTTTGCCCAACTCCATGAGAGATTTATATAGCTTTACCTCGCCCTGGCCGGAGACTATAACAAGGCGTGGATTAGCAGATTTGCCCGCAGCTACCCTCTCATGCTGCATATCTTCAGGTATATCTACAGATACACGTTCGTTGCGAGCCGTCCCAGCTCCGACTATTACAGCGTCTGCAAACGACCTTAGTCTACGCATCAGATAATGATCAGCATCATCACCGATAGGATATGCTTTACCGTCTATGGTGGCTCTGCCATCAACTGTCGTTACCATATTCATGTAGACATATGGCTCATCAATAGGCAGCCATAAGTCTGTATATACGTCAGTCAGTCTACATTCTCTTAGACAAGGATATACTTGCAACATGATCACTTATCTTTATCAATAAGAAGTAATAGAGTATTACACTAAGGATACAGTATAATTCTTCCCACTAGGCACTATCCAGAAGGAAGAATTAATTCTTGAGAAATTCTTATCTTGTCAGGTTGAAAGGACAACTAGTATGTTGTCTCCCAAAGAGGAGAAGATACAAATTCTTGGGGAAGGTGTTTACCTAAGGTCTACTGTTTACTCAGCACCTTGTCCATACGGATCAAGCGACCTTAGTGAGCTATTCAACACCGACCTAAGCTCGCTAGGTGCGCTCTGCAGCGACCAATCGCTATTCAACACCTCTCTAGATGACCTCTTGCTCCTAGACTTGGAAACAACCGGGCTCTACCATTCGTCCGAGACCTACATTATTGCAGTTGGTAGTGCCCACTTTCGAGACGGAAATATAATCGTGCAGCAGTTATCTATCGAGCATCCTGATTATGAAAGGGACATGTTAGCTTATCTGCTAAATTCTATGACCAATTTTTCAACGATACTGTCTTTCAATGGCAAGATGTTCGATTTACCAATGCTAGAGTTCAGGTGTTCTGAGTTGGCCTTAGATTGGAAGGCTATAGCTGTAAGCATACATAGGCACGCAGATATGCTTTACCCAGCTAGAAGGTTATGGAAGGAGAGGTTAATTAGTTGCAGGCTAGCCAACTTAGAGAGAGAACTTTTAGGAGTCGTGAGGGTAGATGATCTGCCTAGCAAGCTGATTCCGGAAATGTATGCCCTCTATCTACTACAAGGAAACCCTGAGATTATCGACTTGATATTAGATCATAATAAGTACGACCTCTTGGCACTAACTGGTATCACTTTATTAGCATGTCAGTTATACAACAACGGTTATAAGCTTCAATCCTTGTATCCTTTGGATGCATACAGCTTAGGGAAAATATATGAATCTAACGGCGAATATGAAAAAGCCCTGATTGTATATAACTACTCCCTATCTTATACACTGCCCAGGCACATACAGCTGGATATCTGCCGAAGGCTCAGCTCTATCATAAGAGGCATGGCGCAAAAGAGTGACTTGATAGTGGCACTCCACAACATTGCTTTGCATTCTGACAACAAATCAGCACTGATATTAGAGGAGCTGGCCAAGCACTACGAGCACGAAGAGAGAAACTACTATAAAGCGCTAGAAATGGTACAAACAGCCATAACTATAGCTGCCTCCGATTGTTGCCTGCATACTAATCTCCGAAGATTACGAAAGAGGCTAAACAGGCTGCAAAGCAAAATAGACGGGCTTCATATAACTCCTCACTAGTAATTTAAGGCCGATTGAGAGCTATAACAGGAATATCTTTCAACTTGATCGCGTATTAACCTACGGGTATACTCCAACACGGAGCTCCAAATGGACCATGAATTTTTCACCAGGTATAGAAGAAGAGCACATAGAGCGCATCCATGGGAGAGGTCTATGGAAAGAGAGCGCTCTGAAGACTCCCAGCTAACAGAAGCAGAGATAGAACAACTACTGAAGCACGGAGAGATTAAGGGAGGAGCTCTAGCTCCTTGGGGCTCCAATTACACCTACTTCGTCCAAGTATCCCTGGGAAGCCTGAAACATAGAGCGGTATATAAGCCAAGAATTGGAGAAGCCCCACTTATCGACTTCCCGGACGGTACTCTTTATCTGCGAGAGTACGCTTCTTACATCACGAGCAGATGGCTAGGCTGGAACCTTATCCCACAGACGGTGATTCGTACCGGTCCAAAGGGCATTGGCACGCTGCAGATATACGTGGAACCAGAGACTGAGCCGCACATCTATAGCTTAAGAGCTGAGGATATCCCACAATTACAAAGGTTGGTTTTGTTTGACATTATAGTCAACAATGCCGATAGAAAGCCTGCTCACGTTTTCCGGGGCAAAAACCATAATGTCTGGGCAATTGATCACGGTCTTACCTTTCATCCCAGGCCAAAATTGAGGACAGTTATATGGGAGTTCTGTGGCGAACCTATACCAGAGGATATCCTTACCGAGCTTGAATCGAAGGCATCGGACAAATCTAAAGTAGAAGAACTCAATGAGCAGCTAAAGGAACTTTTGACTCCCCTGGAGATAGAGGCTTTCTGGCATAGAGTAGAATCAATACTCAAAAGCCGCACCTACCCTATCTTGGATCCAAGAAGGAATATACCGTACGGATTCATGTAGAGAGTAGGAGGTTAATGATACCTCCTACTCCCTATTACCTTCCGACCAGATGCATCGGCATGATGACATGAGTATAGCTACCATTGCCCACTGGACGAATAACCCCAGGTGAGTTTGGAGATTGTGTTTCCAGCGCGACTTGATCCGACTCGATCACAGACAATACATCGGTCAAGTATCTGCCATTGAATGCGATCTGTCCGCCCTCACCTTCGACAGTTGCCTCTAGCGAATCGCTACCCGATCCCACCTCGGCCGCAGTAGCACTTACGACTATCTTTCCGGTATCACCCTCATCCCCAGGAGATATGGTAAGTTTGACAGCATTAGAGCTATCTCTTCCGAAGATAAGAGCTCTGGTTATGGCTTCCCTAAACTCCTTGGTGTGTACTACTGTCCGGGTAACATACTGCTTAGGAATTATCTGCGAGTAGTTAGGGAAATTACCATCTATCAATCTAGATATGACATTTATATTCTCGGCCTGAAAAACTATTTGTGATTTATTCGGGTTAATAGTGATCTCTACTTGCTCTTCGTGATCTCCAATAAGTCGAGATAGTGCATCCAAAGCCTTAGCAGGGACTATCACGTTCACGCTCTCAGCGGAGCTATTTATGCTCTGCTCCTTAACAGAAAGACGAAATCCATCAGCTGCTGCTAGAGTAAGCTTATCCCCATCGATCTTGAATAAGACTCCCGCTAACACAGGACGACTATCGTCAGTGGCTGCAGCAAAAACCACCTGCTCTATCATGCCCTTAAGCACTTCAGCATCTATCCTCAAAGTAGGCTCTTCAGATGCCGAAGGTACCGTTGGAAAATCTTCAGGGTCCATACCATGGATATCAGCAGCAGAGTGTCCAGCAGCTACATGTAGCTTGTGCCCTTCATTTAGTTCAAGAAGAACCTTCTCATTAGGGAGGCTAGATATAAATTCGGTGAACAGCCTAGCGGGGACGGTCGTTACACCTTCTCTCTCTATATCTGCCCCTACCCAAGTAGTTATGACAAGCTCTAGGTTGGTTGCCTGGAGCTTCAGCCTACCGCCTTCGGTGGCCAAAAGTATGTTACCTAGTATGGGGAGAGTAGCACGAGGGCTAACTGCTCTACTTACAACTGACAGTCCTCTACTTAAGTTCTCTTGTAGACACCAAAGCTTCATATATCTCTCCCTAGGACCTCCATCAAATAACCATCTGCGTTCACGGATTATAAGGCTCCTAGGTACTGTTTGCAACTAAGATGTTACCGGAGAGTAGATAGCAGGAAGCTCTCTCTTGTGAGACGACCTGCGCACCATAGACTGCACCATCGAGAACACATCCTCAGGAATACCGTCTCTCTCTCCTTTCTCCAGGGCCTCTAAAGCTCTATCTAACTGCTCATAGGTAATCCCCATTTCCCCTTCATCCGTCTGCCCGGGCCAAAGACCTGCGCTAGGAGGTTTGGCTATTATCTCCTCGGGAACCCCGAGCACCTTAGCCAATTCTCGAACATCCTTCTTGTAAAGCCCTCCTATGGGGAGTATATCTACGCCACCATCACCATATTTAGTGTAATAACCCACCATTATCTCGGTCTTGTTGCCAGTACCAACTACCAAGAGGTTATTAGTATTAGCAATGTAGTATATAGTTATCATTCTCAACCTTGGCTTCAAATTCGCCTTTGCCAAATCAGATCCTTCAGGCAAAGTCTGTATAAGCAGGTCAAAGACTGGGGATAGATCTATTTTCTGAGGAGTAAGTCCAAACTTTTCAGCAACCAGGCGAGCGTGCTCCTCATCCTGAGGGTTACTATGTATAGGCAGAATTAGCGTGTGTACTTTATCGGGACCAACAGCCTTGACGGCTAGACCTGCTACGGTTGCAGAATCTATACCCCCTGATAGATTAAGTGCTATACCCTTAGCCCCTGCCTCATCGACCTTAGATTTTATCCAGGTCGCTATGTCATCCGCTAAAGATCTATAATCCATATTTGTATCCTCCTTAGGATTTGTCACTAGATTCTATCTCTTTGGCCCCTCTTTTTCTGGCTTAGGTGGCTTCGGGGGTTTGGGCAAATCTTTAGAATTTTTACTCCCTTTCTGTTCAACTTGCACAATAGGGCTCTGTTTCGAGGGGCTAATTGATTGTTCATTATTAGTGTCGTTTTCAGAACCAAAGGAGATCCATGCCGATGGCCCAGCTATAGACTCCCCACTTAGCTGGGAGGCTAAATCAAGTAAATTACCACTTCGCTTCCCTGAAGCAGTGGTAATAGTAACCATCAAGTCTCGAGCAGGATTAGCTTCTATCCTAAGATATGTATTGGCCTCTAGCTGCCGATACTCACCGGGGAGTAAATCAAACTCATTTGTATCCCCATCGACTGTCGTCTTAACATGAACGTTGTTTGTGGCTAGTAGTTGTCCGAATATCTTACCGGGCACAGGTTCTATATTAGGCGTGGGGCTCCCAGATGGAGCATTTTCGCTAGTGCCTTTCTGGGATGAGAGAACCACCGTAACATAGCTACCTTTGTCGACTTTTTCGCCTGGAGGGGGTGACTGAGATACAACTACCGATCCTGCTCTTCCATCTTCGTACCTGACGCGTAATTGAATATCACTCCGTTGTGCAAGCTGCCTTGCGGATCTCAGACTCATTCCCACGAATGAGGGGACAGTTACTTTCACATCTGATGAGGTTAATGCTCCAGAGCTTAATCCTCTCCCTAGGGAGTAGACATCAGGCCATCTCCACAAAGTAACCGCTATTATTAGCATTACCAACAACAATGCAATGGGAAGAGCGCGTATTCTCCGTCTTCGTCTATTAGTGATTCCATTCTTTGGTACAAAGCCTGTTGGAATCGTTACAGTGCTCTCCTGTGAGAAAGCTGCCGCCGATCGAGGAGACAGATTCTGTAGATCCCTAAGAAACGCATCTACACTCTGATATCTATCTTCTGGTAACTGCGATGTAGCCTTCTTGATTATTCTTAAAACCTCAGGAGGCAACCTAACTTTGCCCTGATCTAATCGAACAGGCTCCCAAACCTGTGATCTCTGAGGAGGAGTACCCGTAATACATTCCCAAAGCACAAGCCCCAGACTGTATATATCAGTACGCTCGTCAACCTTGTCTCCAAGTAGCTGTTCAGGTGCCATATACAGCGGGGTACCATACGCCCTGCCTGAACTGGTCTGAGTACTATCTATCTGAGCCTGAGCGATGCCAAAGTCGACTAGCTTAGCCCTTCCATCTTTGCTAATGAGTATGTTCTGAGGCTTAACATCACAGTGTATTATCTTATTCTTGTGCGCATAGGAAAGGGCATCAGCAACCTGCGAAACTATAGCTTTCGCTCTTTCTAAGGGCAGTCTCCCCTGGTTCTTTATAAACTCCTTTAAGCTTTGACCATCAACATATTCCATAACAATGAAAGGTGTACCATCTTCTTCGCCCACATCGTAGACATCAACTATGTTGGGATGGTTCAGCACAGCCACAGCGCGAGCTTCACTTAAGAATCTGCGCTTGAGACCAGGATCCACATCAGGATTTAAAACCTTGATAGCGACAGAGCGGCCCAGCAATGTATCTGTAGCAAGATAGACGGTAGCTACTCCCCCCGTCCCTATCTTACGCTTGACTTCGTATCGTCCATATCTTGTAGACAATGTCACTGCTCCGAGGCTTCTACCATGCTGATTATTATTGGGAAAACAGCGTCAACATCAGCAGATGGAGCGCTATCATTGAAAGGCACAACTATCATCGGTGCTCCCAGTTTTTCTGCTACCGCAACTCCTGGATCATTGGTATCCATTACACATATAGTCTCTATACCGTGGTTAACTGCTGCACCAGCGAATCCATGATCGGCGATCGCTATGTCCGGAATATCTACCTTAGATAAGAGCTCTTCCATTAGGTGATAGTCATGAGTATGTACAGGATTACCATTCACGGAGGCAACATAAACTCTATCATGTAATGATAATTTCAGCCCCTCATAGGATATATTCTCGGGGATGAAATCAATGATCCTACAACCCCGCCGGCTCACGTAGTCAGCAAGCTTCGAATAGAGACTCAGCATATTGGCCGGATGCCCGGTAGCAAATATGAAAGTAGACCTCATCTCAATAGCTCGCCTTATGACCGTGCTTGCAGACAGCAGAGCCTTGTATGTAGAAGAGGGAGCTATATACCCTTGGCCAGATAAATGCTCTATATTCGTTGGGCAACCGGTCCATGAAGCTATTGTATCCAATACATCCTGAGGCTTCAGCTTTCCTTTATCTATAGCCTGATGTATCAGTTCTATCCCTAAGGTAACCCCTGGGTCACCTTTCACAAGCTTATATATATGATCGATATTATTCTCGCGCGAATGGGCTAGTCCAGCCCCAGCTAATTTATGCTTCACTAAGATATTCTCAACTTCTTCGCGTGTGTATCTAACCAACTGCCCCTCTCTTCTCCAAGTACTTTTCTTCCAAAATTAGATTATCGAAACCGGAATATATATTGAACTTATTACCTCTAGCATAACCTATCAGGGTTATGCCTATCCTGTTACACACTTCTATAGCCAGAGAAGTCGGCGATGTGTGAGATATAATAACAGGACATCCCAATCGAGCCGCTTTGAGAGCCATCTCGGATGAGATCCTCCCACTTGAGATAAGCCATTTATCCCTCACATCAATCCCTTTCCACAAGGCTTCACCGACTATCTTGTCAACAGCGTTATGTCTGCCAACATCCTCAGCAACTACTAGCAAGTCATCTTTCTGAGACAGGGCACAAGTATGTATACCTCCTGTCTCACGATAATTTTCCGAAGCGAGATGTAGATTATGCATTACACTAATTACATCTTCTGGCCTCAATTTACTTTGACTTATTGGCATACTGTACTCATCGAGGATAGCAAAGGATACCCCGCCTCCACAGCCAGAGGTGATAGATCTAGGCTTAGACAACAGTTGGACTAGGTCTTGTTCGGGAATAGTGAGCATTACTTCTATGACACTATCTTCTTCGCACACTCTAAGGTACAAAAGGTCGTCAAGGCTACCTATGATTCCAGATGTATAGAGGAAGCCTATGGCCAGAAAATTTAGCTTGGTTGGGGTGGCCATAAGAGTCACCCACTGGTTTCCATTTATGTAGAAAGTAAGCGGAACCTCTACTGGAACTGCCTTGGCATCCTCGATAACACCTTGGCCTGCCATATACTTGTAGTAATTGACCATAATGCGACCTCCTACCGAGAGCTATTGTACATCAAACATGCTTATACATATTGGCTACTGAATAGAAGGAGAATTTATGATTCACAGGACTGAATCGGAAGAAAATATGTTACAAGTGGTAGTTAGTTGGGCACTTGATGAAGAGCCAGAAGCTGTCGCAGTGCTATTAGCAGGTAGCAGGGCCAGAGGGGAAGCTCAGAACTTCAGCGATGTAGATATAACCACTGTTACAATCCAAACTCCTAAATGCTCCTACCGGACTCTTTTCCTGGAAAACGATCATAATCAGCTCACGCACATATCCATGGGAGCTCAAAGCCTACAGGACTGGCAGATGGAGCACGAACAGCCTGCAGATTGGAGCATGTTCCTTCCTGCAGAAGAGCACTACAGAGTGCTATGGGTAAGGCCCAACTATGAATACCTTTTCTACTATGGAAAGATCAATCATCCTGCTCCCGGTATGGAAGTAGAAGACTTCCTTGAGTACGTCAGCAAAGCCAAGAACGCCTGGTTGCATCGAGACGACATAGGCGTCAGATGGTCGGCTATGGAGGCAGCTAAGTACCTACCGGGTATACTTAAACCTCTCAATCCTGAAATAGCAGCTAAGAACAAAATGGATGCGCTGAAACTCGCCCTAAGCCTGCCAGTTACTCCTGAAAATTATCAGAACGATATGATGATATGCCTTGGGCTAATACCCGTAGATGATACACGCAAGATCATGGAAGCCTTGCTTAGGTTGGCCTTGGGAGCTATCAAGATGATAAAGGATAAGGCATTAGAGTTCTCTGAACTAATAGGGCAACCATATATACCAGAATACATATACAACGGAACTGTAGAAAGATACTTGCTGCAGGGTATAGATGACCTTGGGATAACAGTAGTCAAATAATCCTTTCTGGGCGTAGAGAACTACGCCCAGAAAGGGAACCACGCAAGTGTTATCTTACTCCGAGCAACAGCTCCATTACTAGCTGATCCAGCTCCTCATATTTCCTTCCACGCTGCGATAGTGCAGTGACGTCAAATTTATAATCCTTTACCTGCTGCGCATGCTCCCTAGAGTAGCCGTCTGAAGCACTTGGCCCCTGATAGTTTTCATCTTCAGCTCTGATCTCAGCTAGCAGTCCTTGAATTTCGGCATCTTTGTTGAACTTCTGCGCCTTCTCCTTCAATATCAGATAAGACCGCATGCATCCCCTGGCAAAAGCCCAAACACCTTCTTCATCCTCGGTCCTGTAGGCGTGGGCGTCAAAGTGTCTGGGGCCATCGTAACCGCTGTCCTCAAGTAGCTTCACCAAGAAGAATGCTCGCTTGGGATTTTCAGAGGCGAATCTGAAATCTTGATCATATCTCCCAATTATTTGATCATTCAGATCTATGTGAAATAGCTTACCAGCCTCTATAGCTTCAGCCACTGCATGTACGAAGTTCAAACCAGCCATGGTCTCATGAGCAAACTCTGGGTTTAGACCGACCATCTCGGGATGATCCAAAGTGGAGATAAAATGTAGCATATGTCCTACTGTGGGGAAATAAATATCTCCTCTGGGTTCATTAGGTTTAGGTTCCAGTGCAAAACGCATGTTATAGCCCTGATCGATCACATAGTCACACAAATAGTTAATAGCCTCTCTAAACCGCTTGATAGCATCTACAGGGTTTCTGTAGGCATCGGTCTCGGATCCTTCTCTTCCTCCCCAGAAGACATAAGTAGTCGCCCCTAGCTCGGCTCCTAGATCTATAGCCTGCATGGTCTTTTGTAGAGCAAATGCTCTGACCTTGGCATCTGAAGAAGTAAAAGCACCATCTTTGAATATAGGGTGCGTGAAAAGATTGGTGGTAGCCATAGGAACCACCATACCGGTATCTTCCAAGGCCTTCTTGAAGCTTTTGACTATCCTATCTCTCTCCTGTGCCGACGCTCCAAACGGCACTAGGTCGTTATCATGAAAGTTCACGCCATATGCCCCGAGCTCACTGAGCTTATGTACTATATGCTCCGGGGTCATGGGCGTTCTTACAGGATCACCAAAGGGATCTCGCCCTATATTACCTACGGTCCATAGCCCAAAGGTAAATTTATCGCTCTTCTTAGGGGTATAATCTGCCATGCGACCACTCCTTGCTCATGTTCTAACACTCGGTATCATAACATCAAAGATAGCTCCATGGAGAAGTGAAAATTTGAAAATGGCTGGAGAATGGAAAGGATTTGTTCCCAAAATGCTGTCCAAGTCAATAGTTGTATTAGCATCAAAAGTTGTAACCGCAACGCTTATTATTATGTTGGTAGCCGCGTGCAGTTTACCGTTTACTAGTAGGGATAGCAATGGCATGGCAAGCTGCAAAGACATGGGATTACCGGATGCGGGCATTACTAACACAATGCCAGGGGTAAATACAGACCAAGAGGCTAAGCAAAGATTTATCTCAGCATATGAGCAGGGCAAAGCATCTTGTTGGACAAGAATATTCCCAGGATACGATAACAAAGAAGTGAGAGAGAGGATTTATTTCGACGACTCACCCAGGATACTCAAAGTAAGCATAGAGACACCGGTCAATAACAGTAAATCCTACATAAAGACAGATTACACTTGCGAAAAGCTAGTGGTCAGAGGAGATAAGCTGCAGTTAGTGAACTGCAGCACGACAGACGGACGGATAGTCGAGATAGCTGTTCCCTAAGAACTAATCCTCTGAAGATGACTCATAAGACACAGGTATAGGCTGATGAGCCAGATAGGCATGCTCCTTTAGTATGCACCTATCCATTACAACCCGTATGCCAGCTCTACGAGCTCTTAGTGCGGCTAGGTCATCTATAACTCCCTCTTGCATCCAGACAGCTTTTACTCCCTTCTGAATAGCCTCATCCACAACCTTACCTGCAGCATCTGACCTGCGGAATATAACTACCACATCGACCGGAAATGGAATGCTAGCGAGGTCCGGATATGCCTTTTCCCCCAAGACCATTTCTACGTAGGGGTTTACAGGCACTATTCTATATCCATGCCTCTTCAGGTACGAAGCTACCACATGACTAGGCCTGAAAGGATCAGGAGATAGCCCTACTATAGCCATCGTGTGATACTTCAAGATTGCTTCTATGTCTTCCTGTTTTGCGAACTCATCGCGAGCTATCATGTCTGCATCCTCCTGATGTTAAGCAGAATATGGCCAGGCAATAGCCCGGCCATACATAAGCTACTAGCTATTACACTATAGCACCGAGTCGATGACAGCAGACAGCTTATCTTTAGTCGTAAATCCAACCAGCCGTTGTACTTCCTGCCCTTCCTTGAAGATAATGAGGGTAGGGATGCTGTAGGTACCAAAAGCGCTCGGCGTCTGCATATTGTCATCCACATTAAGCTTTGCGAAGAGCACTCTGCCTGCATACTGGCCAGCCAACTCTTCAAAAATAGGAGCCATCATGCGGCATGGACCACACCAAGGAGCCCAGAAGTCAACAATGGCTGGGATCTCAGACTTCAGGATCTTCTCCTCAAAATTCTCGTCCGTCACTTCTATTGGATGAACTTGAGTAGCCAAAATACAACCTCCGTTTACAATTGACCTTGAGATAGTTAGCATTTCTCTTGCCAATCATTATAACATTGAGATTGGTTGGATTATTTCAAACCTCTTAACATGATCCTTCTAGGAGAGAGACTACTATTGTACGAAAACAGAGATTATGCTTATTCTTCGAAAGAGATCCATACGTACCCTGTCTCGACAGAGGAAACCATAGGCATAATTAAGTCTCTTTCCAAGAAACTTAAGCCTTGGCAAACATTTGACACAATCCTCTTCATAGCCATTAATCACCTACCACATACCTATATGTCCAGAAAAATCATGTCTATGATTTCAACCTTCTGTCAGCACGGTTTATGTTGGGTCGTAGCAGATGTAATCACATTCAGGAGAACAAAAGACTATAAATTCTCTGTGCGAGTATTAGCAACCATAGCTTCCACAGACCTCCTAGTAGAGCAGATAATCAAGAAAAGGTTCAGGAGGCGTAGGCCCTATATAAAACTTATTAGAGCTATGGTGGTAGGTCGTAAACCCAACAGCTGGTCATTTCCCAGTGGTCACTCAACCTTAGCCTTTGTAGGGGCAGATTTATTTGCAAGGAAGCACAAAAAGTTCAGAAAACTTTTCTATGGATTTGCTGCATTGGTAGGCTTTTCAAGAATATACCTAGGGTTTCACTACCCAAGTGATGTCCTTATAGGAGCAGGCACTGGCATAATACTCAGCAGGCTTTCGGAGAAATTAGCTAATCTCCTGGGAATAAAATGACCGGTAAATAAAAAAGTACTAACCAATTACCAAAGGCCAAAAAGTATAATGAGCTCGAAGACATCTAGTAAATCTAGTTTTATGAAACATATAGAAAAATATTATGCCACCGTTCCCAACTTATTAGCTCTTTTCCGACTACTGCTGGTACCTATCCTGTGGATAATAGCTCTATTAGGATACTCAAAACTCGTTGCGTTGGGTCTTATATTAGCTGGCCTGACGGATGCTCTCGATGGACAGTTAGCCAGACGTCTGAACCAGGTTACAAAAGAGGGCGCAAGAATAGACTCTTTATCTGATAATTTACTACTTACCTCAACGGTTATATGGCTTCTAATTCTCAAACCCCAGGTATTTAGGGATAACACTTTGCTTTATATATTAGTGATAGTTGTTTATCTCATTGTAATTTCAGTAGGATGGATAAGATTCAGGAGAATAGGTAACTTACACCTTTACTCGACAAGGGCGGCTGTAGTCATAGGCTATATATTCCTGATACACACCTTTCTTTTTCCGGAATATAGTAAAACATTGTTCTACGCAACAGTAATCGCACAACTCGTAGCCTCCGCGGAGATCCTAGCTGTGTTATTGACTCGAGAATATGTGGATGAATACATAGGTTCCATACTATTATGGCGTAATAGGAGTAAAGAAAAGCTGCCACCTGAAAAATGATATATGTACTGGTTCAATAATTGCTATCTAGATTGAGAAACGAAAGGAGGATCTAGACAGAATGCCTGAGAACGGAGGAATAAAATTTGGGGTATTTGTGCCGCAGGGATGGAGGATGGACCTGGTGGAGATAAGAGACCCTATAGAGCAGTACGAAGCCATGACCAACGTAGCCAAAACAGCCGACTCCATCCCAGGCTGGGACTCCATCTGGGTCTACGACCACTTCCACACCGTCCCCTCCCCCACCCTCAACACCACCTTTGAGTGCTGGACCATCACTGCTGCCCTGGCCAGGGACACCCACCGAGTCAACATAGGCCAGATGGTCACCTGCAACGGCTACCGCAACCCTGCACTCCTGGCCAAGATGGCCTCCACCGTCGATGTCGCCTCCCATGGCAGACTCTACTTCGGCCTGGGAGCTGGCTGGTACGAGCATGAGTGGCGGGCCTATGGCTATGGCTTCCCTGAAACCAGGGTCAGAATGGGCATGTTCAGGGAGGCTTGTGCCATCATCCATGCCATGTGGACCCAGGACTACCCCCAGTTTGAGGGTAAGTACTACCAGATAGATCGTCCCATCAACGAGCCCAAGGGAGTGCGCAAGCCCCATCCCTCCTTCTGGATAGGAGGTGGAGGAGAGAAGGTCACCCTCCGCCTGGTGGCCCAGTACGGCAACGCCTGCAATGTAGGTGGCGGTAACGTGGATGTAGTCCGTCAGAAGCTGGAGGTTCTCAAGCAGCACTGTGAGGAACTGGGTAGGAACTACGACGAGATCATCAAGTCCACAAGTGTTAACGTACATCTAATTGAAAGTGAAAAGGACGCAGAGGCCGCAACAGCTAAGGCTAGAGGAGATCAACCCTTAGAAGAGTATGCTAAGAGCTTCTGGGTAGTCACTCCAGAACAGTTCGTAGAAAGGGCTCAGGAGCTCATAGACGCAGGCATAAACTACTTCATTATCTATATTCCTAGGGTAGCTTATGAGATAGAGAGATTGATTGAGTTCTCAGAAGAGATACTACCCAGGTTTCAGTTGGAAGCTAGTCGAGCCTAATGTTGCGGAGTTGCCCCTAACCCGAAACTTTTCGGTTAGGGGCAACTCCAATCAGAGTGTGCTGCTGGTCGGTTTAGATGTCCCTGAATTTTATGGTTTTTACTATCATGTAGACAGAAGCCCATTTGTATCTACATTGAACGTAATCCAATATGATGCTATAAGACTTCTACGTTATCGAGCATCACTTATTTCACTCCTAGAGAGTAAGAGGTCAACATGAGATCTGGGAACACTAAAACAAGGGAGAAAGATATCACCGTCGCCTTTGTAAGCAGTTATCCCCCAAGACAATGTGGGATAGCTACTTTCACCAGGGACCTTGCCCAGGCTGTATGTAAGGCTCCAGGCATAAAGGACTTCAAGGTAGTAGCTATAAACGAGCCTGGAGGACTGCACCGGTACCCGAGAGAGGTGATATTCCGTATAGATCAAGGCCGACCAGAGACTTATGCTGAAGCTGCTGAGTTTCTCAACAAACAGCAGATAGATGTTGTCAGTGTACAGCACGAATTTGGTCGATTTGGCGTGTGGGACCAATACCTACGTGAAGATTATCTAGCATTATTTTTAGATCACATCAGGAAGCCAGTAGTAACTACACTGCACACCATACTGCCTCATCCACATCCATCAGTAAGAGCTGCTATTCGAAATGCTGCCGATAAGAGCCAAGCAGTAGTAGCTATGGTCAAGGTCGGAGCACTCATGCTGGTCGAGGACTACGGAGTCCCAGCTGAGAAGATAGTCTATATACCACATGGTATGCCGGAGATACAGCCTTCAGGCAGGCGTAGGCTCAAGGCTCAGCTAGGCGTATCGGACAGAACCATCATACTAACTTTCGGCCTGCTCAGTCCAGGCAAAGGACTTGAATACGTTATCCAAGCACTTCCAATGATAATAAAGAAGCATCCTGACGTCCTTTATCTAATAGTGGGAGAAACTCACCCAGATCTTAGAAGAACTCTAGGTGAAAGCTATCGTAATCAGTTGCAAAAGCTAGCAGAAGATCTTGGTGTGTCCAAACACGTCGCTTTCGTCAACCACTATCTCGAGCAGAAGGAAATCGTAGACTATCTACTGGCTGCGGATGTCTATGTCACTCCGTATCTAGATAGAAACCAGATAACAAGCGGCACACTTACCTACGCATTAGGATCTGGAAAGGCCATAGTAAGTACCCCCTATATACATGCTACAGAGGCCCTTGCAGAACATAGAGGTATACTAGCGGAATTCAGAAGTGCAGAAAGTCTGGCCAACGCAATCAACTATATACTTGACCATCCTGAAGAAAAGGCAGAATTAGAGAGAAGAGCCTACGAGTATGGCAAGGAGATGGCATGGCCTAAGGTAGGTAGAGATTTCGCGATCTTGCTTCGAAGGGTTGTAGAGGGCAAGAACCCGACTTACCTTACTGGAGATCCATTCAGATTAGTCAGAGAAGAAGATGTTGATGAGCAAAAAATAGCGTCCGAAATGGCTTCGGACGCTAATAAGGCGGAGGAGGAGGGATTCGAACCCTCGTCGGAGGCATCAACCCCCGAAACCGCTTAGCAGGCGGCCGCACTAGACCACTATGCGACTCCTCCACACAGCTTATATGCTAACAAACTTGATACAGATCAGTCAAAGGTACTTTGGCGGAGAGGGAGGGATTCGAACCCCCGGGGCTCATCGCCCAGCTGTTTTCAAGACAGCCGCATTAAACCACTCTGCCACCTCTCCACACCCAATAATCTTAACAAAACCACACGCTAAATGTGGAGGTAGGTCAGCTCTTAATGACCTCTTGTCCTCCCATGTATGGCCTTAGAACTTCAGGTATAACCACTGATCCATCCGGCTGCTGATAGTTCTCGAGAATGGCGATCATCACTCTTGGAAGTGCTAGCCCAGACCCATTCAGTGTATGCACGTATTCTGTCTCAGACTTAGGAGTCCTCTTGAAGCGAATACCCGCCCTTCTAGCCTGAAAATCCCCTACATTGGAGCAAGAGCTAACCTCAAGCCACTCCCTTACACCAGGTGACCAAACCTCTATATCAAAAGTCCTGCGCGACTTAAATCCTAGGTCTCCAGTACAGAGCTCTACGACCCTACAGGTAAGCCCGAGCTTGATGGCAGTATCCTCGGCATGCTTCACAAGCTCTTCCAAGTGTTTTGGAGAGTCCTCAGGGAGGGTATAGTGGTACATCTCCACCTTGTCAAACTGGTGCCCTCTCTTGATACCCCTCACGTCCTTGCCTGCGCTCATCTTCTCCCTTCTGAAGCAGGGTGTGTAAGCAGCATACCTAATGGGGAGAGACTCTACCGGTATTATCTCGTTCATGTGGATCCCGGTCAGAGGAGCTTCTGCAGTAGGAATAAACCACACGTCGTCTTCGACGTCATGATACATCGTATCCTCGAAATCAGGTAAGTGAGCCGATGCCCATAAAGTCTCTTCTTTTACTATTGCGGGAGGATAAACCTCCTTGTATCCCTCTTGCCTACGCAGATCCAACATCCAAGTTATGAGAGCCCTTTGTAACCTGGCTCCGTCTCCATGAAGTACATAGAAACGTGATCCACTGATCTTCTGCCCCTGAGCAAAATCTATGATCCCAAGCCTCTCGCCTATCTCCCAATGAGGCCTAGCATCAAATGGTAGCTCCCTAGGCTCCCCGTGCTGACGTACGACTACGTTATCGCTTTCATCCTTACCGTCGGGGACTTCAGGATCGGGAATGTTGGGTATCTGTAGTAACAATGTATGTAGCTTGGACTCGACCTCACGCAGCTCACTTTCCAGAGACTCAATTTGATTTCCTACCTGACGCATCCGAGATATAAGAGATTCTCTCTCGGTCTTATCACTTATCCTAGGGATTTGCTTCGATACCTTGTTGCGTTCGGATCTAAGTCCCTCAACCTCTGTAAGTATTTTCCTCCTTCTGGAGTCAAGAGCAATCACCTCATCGATAGGAGCATCTGAGCCTCTACGCTTGAGACCCGCCTTGACTATATCCGGATGCTCTCTTATAAGTCTAAGATCCAGCACCAATATCACCTCACAAGCAAAAAGAATCTCTTAGAGATTTGGCAAGCAAAGGAGAAGAACCTAATCAATAAGGATATCAGTACTACCAACCTGAAGGTAGGTACTTAAGCCACTCTTCGTTTACACTATGCTGTATTTTCTGTAGGAGTATATAGTAAGGGCTAACACGAGGCTCTTTTGGCTCGTTCAGAAGCCTCATTCTAGCCTCCTCGGGGCTCTTACCACCCTTACGATGATTGCAGGCTCTGCAAGCACTTACCAAGTTAGTCCAGGTATGCCTTCCACCTCTAGATCTAGGTATAACATGATCCAAAGTTAAATCCCTGGTGTGCTTACCGCAATATTGGCACGTGTAATTATCGCGCGCAAACACCTCTTTCCTAGTAAGTCGAAGTCTTGGCCTTGGGCGCTTCACCAGGTGAGATAGCCTAATTACCGAAGGACACCTGTAACTGCTAGATGGAGTATGGATGATGTGTCCATTGAGCTCCAAAACTTCGGCCTTACCGTTATAGACCATCACGAGGGCACGCTTAGCATTACAGACGTTTAGGGGTTCATAGTTGTAATTAAGTACAAGAACTAGCGGTTCCAAGGATTCAACTCTCAGGTTACACTATTTCACTTAAAATCATATCACACGTCCCGACCATGTTTACATCTTGCCCAGGAAGCGAGGTTCCTGATATGCTTTTTAGCAAAAGTAGAATCGTTTAAAGGCTGTGAAGGAAACCTAGTAGGCTCGAGTTGCGCGGCACAGAGAGTCTGGGTAAGGTGAGAGCCAGATGCCGTGGGGCGAGCTGAAGATCATTCCAGAGCCTCCGCCCGAACCGCGAAAGCGCAGTAGACGCGGACGGATTTGCCACCCGTTATCAGTGGCAGGATGTGATATCGCATCCACTGAGAGAGCGGCAACGCTAATAGAGGTGGTACCGCGGGCTGGTAATGATCGGCTCGTCCTCAGCTGAGGACGAGCCATTTGAATTTAACGAGTACTCCGTAATAGGGAGGTTTTACTATGTTCAAAGAAGTAGAGAATAAATCTGACTTTGTCAAGCTAGAGCATGAAGTACAAAACTGGTGGAATCAAAATCAAATACTAGAGAAATACCTACATAAGAATGATAACTCTCCAGAAAGATTCTCTTTCCTAGATGGACCAATAACAGCCAATAACCCTATGGGTGTACACCATGCTTGGGGTAGGACCTATAAAGATGTGGTACAGAGATATCATACAATGCTTGGTCATCGTCAGAGATATCAGAATGGATTTGATTGCCAGGGGTTATGGGTCGAAGTTGAGGTTGAAAAAGAGCTCGGACTTAAGACCAAGCGAGATATCGAGAAGTTCGGCATAGACAGGTTCGTAGAGGAATGCAAGAAAAGGGTACTACACTTTGCTGACGTTATAACCAGGCAATCCATTCGCTTAGCTGAGTGGATGGATTGGGACAACTCCTACTTTACTATGTCGGATGAGAACAATTACACCATATGGGGATTCCTCAAGAAGTGCTACGAAAAAGGCTGGATCTACAAGGGGCATGATGTTATGCCTTGGTGCCCTCGATGCGGCACAGGTATCTCTCAACATGAGATAGTTACTGAGGGATACAGGGAGATTCAGCACCTCAGCCTGTTCGTAAAATTCCCTCTGCTAGAACGAGATAACGAGCATCTGCTCGTGTGGACCACAACTCCTTGGACGCTGACCTCGAATGTGGCTGCAGCTGTTAACCCGGATCTAGACTATGTAAAAATCAGACAAGGGGATGAGATTTATTATCTTGCCGCTGACGCTGTAAAGAATGCCATTAAGGGAGATTACGAAGAAGTAACCAGGCTCAAGGGAGCAGATTTACTCGGTTGGAAGTATAAAGGTCCTTTCGATGAACTTCCTGCACAGGTACAAGAACATAGAGTAATAGCCTGGGACGAGGTTAGTCCAGAGGAAGGTACAGGAATAGTCCATATAGCTCCTGGTTGCGGTCAAGAGGACTTCGCCCTTTCCAAAGAGTTCGACCTGCCGGTAATAGCTCCAATCGATGAATCAGGAGTGTTTTTGGAAGGCTTCGGCCAGCTTACTGGCAAGTACGTGCATGATGTGGCTAAGGACATAGCAGATAACCTCAGGGCAAAGGGTATACTCTATAGAACTCAAAACTACCTGCATAGATATCCAGTCTGCTGGCGTTGTGGCACAGAGCTTGTTTTCAGGTTGGTGGATGAATGGTTCATCTCAATGGATGAGCTGCGCCCGCTGCTTATGGATATAACGGAGCAGATAAATTGGATCCCATCCTTCGGTAAGGATAGAGAGCTGGACTGGTTGAGAAACATGGAAGACTGGATGATCAGCAAAAAGCGATATTGGGGTCTGGCTCTTCCAATCTATGAATGTCAGAAATGTGGCACATTCGAGGTCATAGGATCCGAAACTGAGCTCAAGGAAAGGGCTGTCGAAGGATGGGAACAATTCGAAGGCCATAGCCCACATAGACCTTGGGTTGATGCAGTCAAGATAGCATGCAAAAACTGCGGAGAAAAAGTTAGCCGCATTCCAGACGTTGGGAATCCATGGTTAGACGCTGGCATCGTACCCTTCTCAACTTTGTGCTATCGCCATGACCGTAAATACTGGGAAGAATGGTTCCCTGCGGATTTCATAACTGAAAGCTTCCCAGGGCAATTTCGCAACTGGTTCTATTCACTACTTACGATGAGTGCCACCCTTGAAGGCAAACCCCCGTTCAAGACTGTGCTAGGGTACGCCCTAATGAGAGATGAAAAGGGCGAAGAGATGCACAAGAGCAAAGGCAACGCTATATGGTTCGATGACGCCGCAGATAAGATGGGTGTGGATGTAATGCGCTGGTTGTTCTGTAGTCATAATCCAGCGCAGAATCTTAATTTTGGTTACCGTATAGGTGATGAAGTAAGAAGAAGATTTATCCTTCCACTGTGGAACTCCTACAGCTTCTTTGTAACCTACGCTAGATTAGACAACTACACTCCCACTACAGAATTTGACAAAAATCACCTAACGTTGCTGGATAGATGGATACTCTCCAGACTCAATACTCTCATAAATGATGTCAGGTATTTCATGGATCAATACGACATGATGAACGCCACCAAGAAGATAGAGAGATTTGTCATAGACGAACTCTCTAACTGGTACATAAGGCGTAACAGGAGGCGTTTCTGGAAGAGTATAAACGATGCCGATAAGCAGGCAGCTTATTACACACTCTATAACTGCATGGTGACTTTGAGCAAGCTAGTAGCTCCGTTCATCCCATTCATCGCCGAAGAGATGTATCAGAACCTTGTTAGAACACATAATCCTGCTTCTCCAGAGAGCGTCCACCTTTGTGACTTCCCAGTATCCAACCCTGAGATGTTAGATGCGGAGCTGGAAAGATCTATGGAAGCAGTACTTCAGGTAGTGGAGCTAGGCAGGGCAGCCAGAAATGAATCGAATATCAAAGTAAGGCAACCTCTCAGGCGCATCCTGGTCAAAACACCTGATGCGCAGTCAGCTGAGTATGTGAAAAGGCTTCAGGATCAGATATTGGATGAGCTCAATATCAAAGAGATGAAGCTTGTTGCTTCGGCTGGGGACCTAGTCGAATACACAATACTACCTAATCTACCAGTTCTAGGGCCCAAGTACGGCAAACTAGTACCTAAGATCCGTCAAGCCCTATCAATTATGGATGCATCCTCTGTAGCTCAAAAAGTAGCATCTGGTGAAGCGGTATCAATCGATGTAGAAGGACAAAAGATAGAACTCCAGCCTGAAGAGATTTTAGTTCGTGAAAACAATCGCCCCGGCTTGGCAAGTGCGAGTGCCAACGGTTATGTAGTAGCTCTTGATACTGAAATCACTGAGGACCTCCTGCATGAAGGAATAGCTCGTGATGTAGTCAGACATGTACAAAGTATGCGCAAGTCTGCTGGCCTAGAGATAGAGGATCGCATACGCATCTATCTACAAGGGGGAGATGACGTTCTGAGAGCGATTGACAAGTATGCAGACTATATTAGAAACGAAACTTTAGCTGAATCTATCAATACACAAGGTAGTCCAGACGGCGCATATCAGGAGAAGCTGGAGATAAACGATCAAGAAGTGCTGGTCGGGATTGTAAAGGTAAGTTAGAAGTATGTCATGGAGCGGGCATTTAAAGCAGGGCCCGCTCCATGAATCAGCTTCTAGGAACTAGAACTATCGTCAGGTGTATAGTACTTCCTGCCTCTCAATGATTCTGGTAAGTGTTCCTGATCTACCTTGGCATTAGGAAAATCATGAGCATACTTATAATCCATGCCGTATCCTAGAGCCTTCATAAGAGACGTGGGAGCATTCCTTAGGTGCAATGGCACAGGCTCGTTTCTCGTAGTCTCGATATCCTCTTTGACCTTCTCATAAGCACGATAGAGGGCATTGCTCTTAGGAGCCTTACAAAGATATACAACAGCCTCAGCAAGTGCCAGATTGCCTTCGGGCATACCCACAAAATGCACAGCCTGTTGTGCTGCTACGGCAACAACAAGAGCATTCGGATCGGCCATACCGACATCTTCAGTGGCTATCCGGATAAGCCTTCGAGCTATATATAGAGGGTCCTCTCCTGCCTCCAACATCCTACCTAACCAATAAAGTGAACCATCAGGATCTGAATCTCTTATGCTCTTGTGAAGGGCACTAATAAGATCATAGTGCTGGTCACCAGATTTATCATAGAGGAGCACCTTGCGTTGGACGACTTCTCTGATCAGGTCCACGTCTATATGACCATCATTAGCAACACGTGCAGCCATTTCTAGAGCAGTCAGAGCTATCCTAGCATCACCATTAGCAAGATCTGCCAGAAATTCTAAGGCAACGTCGTCCACCTGTAGAGCGTATGAACCCAGACCTCTCTCCTTATCCTCTATCGCTCTCTTCAGGATCAGCTTGATATGCTCCTCGCTCAGAGGGTTGAGTACATACACTCTACACCTTGATAACAAAGCAGAGTTTACTTCAAAACTAGGATTCTCAGTAGTAGCTCCAATCAGGGTAATACTTCCATTTTCAACGTGAGGTAGTACTGCATCTTGCTGAGCTTTATTAAATCTATGTATCTCATCTAGAAATACAATCGTCCTCTTTCTCAGGTTGCGTTTCAGTCTAATTGCGGATTCTATTACGCGACGCAGCTCTGGAACTCCTACGCTAACAGCACTTAGATGCACGAAATTCGAGGATGTTGTCTCAGCTATAGCCATAGCAAGAGAAGTCTTTCCAGTACCAGGAGGCCCCCACAGTATGATGGACGGTATGGAATCTCGCTCTATTGCTGCTCTCAGTGGTTTACCTGGACCAAGCAGATGTTCCTGCCCCACTATCTCATCAATATTTCTGGGCCTCATTCGAGCAGCTAAGGGTTGAGAGTGTATATCCTCTTGCTCGCTAGAGTTTTCCATACCCGGTAGCATCATGTTGTCCTCATCCATATGTTCAGTATAGAATGAACTTGCTCTAGTAACTAGGAGTATAAGTATGCCATGGGATGATTTAATTCGGACATTGGTGATCGCATTACTAATATTCGTTTTGACTCTGTTAATTGCGAGAATAAGAGAGTCTAGAGGCTAATCGGGCTCGGCATGTACTATGACTTTCGCGGCCTCTCCGATCTCGTCTCTAACTACATGCTCGATCTTCTCTGTGTCTAGGTGCACGTTCGATATGGAGAGATCACCAGGAAACTGGCAGTGCAAAACTACCTGCAAACCTTCACCAGATCTGTACACTCTCACTTCCTTACAAAGGCATCCTGGGACGGCATTTTCAGCTAGTAGCTTTAGCTTTCTCTTGAGATCCATATCTGATTGCTTTATCTCGACTCTCTCCCCAGGAGATTCGGATATTACCTCGATATGCGTATCTACCCTCAAAAGGCTGGGTGTTTCCTGGCGCAAAGCTGACACTAGCCTGTGTGCGAGGGAATGAGCATCTCGTAAAGTAAGATCAGGAGGGACCTCTATATGTAAGGATGCCTCCAGCCCCCCATCTACTTGATGCACCTCTTCATGGTGAGTCCTAATACCCATCTGCTGAGCAATAGCCCTTATATTATCCAGCACAGTCTCTTGATCAGTAGCACCTGGTTCCACATGAACCACAGCCTCCGTTCTAGGTTCTACCTGACGAAGAGACTCCTCGACTCTCTCAGTTATGTCATGAGCCTCAGACAGAGTTATAGTTCTAGGCACAGTCACTACCACATCTGCAAATAATCTATCTCCAGATTCTCTTAACCTGACTGGTTGAGAACGCAAAACTCCAGGTACAGATGCAGCAGCTTCAGTCATACGAGTTTGCAGGTCAGAGGGAACAGTATCCAGCAGCACCTTTATACCCTTCAGTCCAAGTCTGACACTCATAAACATTATGAACAACGCAACTATAGCGGCGGCTACCGCATCAGCTTTGTAAAGGAAAGAGTTCACACCCACGTAGGTCTGAGCATAAGATGTTATAGCCAAGCCTAATATCACGACTAACGAGCTGAACATATCAGCTCTGAAGTTCAGTGCATCAGCTTCAAGAGCTTGGCTATGATACTTCTTAGCCACTCGAGCGAGCATTCCAGAGCGCCAGTAGTCGATTGCTACGCTAAGTCCCATGACAATAAAAGCTAGGGCGTTAGGCTCTACTAAGGCTTCATTTATGAATATGCGCTGGATTGACTCATAAATGATAAAGAGTGCTGTAAAGGTGAGAAGAATGGACTGAACAACTGCAGAAAGATTCTCAAACCTTCCATGACCATAAGGATGTTCACTATCTGCGGGAGCTTCGGCTATCCTAACAGACAAAAAGGTTATCAGGGAAGCGATTAGATCCAATCCAGAGTGAGCAGCCTCTGACAACATGCCAAGGCTACCGGTAGCTAGACCTACTAGCAATTTAGCTAGAGTCAGTATTATAGCCGCACTTACAGATACT
The DNA here is from genome assembly GCF_000025005.1 of Thermobaculum terrenum ATCC BAA-798. Taxonomy (NCBI): domain Bacteria; kingdom Bacillati; phylum Chloroflexota; class Chloroflexia; order Thermobaculales (SeqCode); family Thermobaculaceae (SeqCode); genus Thermobaculum (SeqCode); species Thermobaculum terrenum. The sequence continues at coordinate 1,038,592 of NC_013525.1, read as the reverse complement.
ATCGCAGCACGCTTCTTCTCGTCTCTTGTGAGCAAAGCCATTGATCTTCTGCCTTTTCTAATCCCACAGCAAAATAGAGGTAGTTATATTCCGTTCCGCATCATCATAACAACTAAACAGCGCTTAACACTTGACAGATTCCCAAACTAGGTATATTCTTTTCCGCAAAGGGGCTCAAAATTATATATGATCTATATAACCGGTATCTACAATACAACCTTGTCTAAGGAGGATTAGGGTGGCTGGAGTCGTATTCGACCATGTAACTAAACAGTTCGGTAATGTCACAGCGGTAAACGACCTAACTCTCGAGGTAAGGGACAGAGAGTTCCTGGTTTTGGTAGGGCCCTCGGGGTGTGGTAAGAGCACAGCTCTTAGGTTAATAGCAGGACTTGAGGACGTCACCTCTGGTGACCTGTATATAGGTGACCGTAGAGTGAACGATGTCCCTCCCAAGGACAGGGACATAGCAATGGTGTTCCAGAGCTATGCTCTGTATCCGCACATGAGCGTCTATGACAACATGGCGTTCGGACTAAAGTTGAGAAAGACACCGAAGGCTGAGATTGATAGGCGCGTCAAAGAGGCAGCTCGTATGCTCGGTATACAACACCTGCTGGATAGAAAGCCCAAAGCTCTATCCGGCGGTCAGAGGCAGAGAGTAGCACTCGGCAGAGCTATAGTGCGTGAACCGCAGGTCTTCCTCATGGACGAGCCTCTGTCAAACCTTGATGCCAAGCTAAGAGTTCAGACAAGAGCTGAGATCTCCAAGCTTCACCAAAGAGTGCAGACAACTACTATTTACGTTACTCACGACCAAACGGAAGCTATGACCATGGGTGATCGCATCGCGGTTCTGAGAGATGGAGTACTTCAGCAGATAGACACACCAGAAGTGCTTTACGACAGACCTGCTAACATGTTCGTGGCTGGTTTCATAGGGAGCCCAGCAATGAACTTCTTTGATGTACGAGTATCCATGGAAGGTGATCGTGTATTCCTGAATCATGATGCCTTCACTGTTGAAGTACCTGCAAGGATGAAGGATGCAGTTGGTCGTTACAACAATAGGGAAATCGTCCTAGGCATAAGACCCGAGAATATCGAGGTCTATCCGGAAGCCCCAAGCGAGGATACGGCGAACATTAAGGTCGACGTCGTTGAGCCTCTAGGTAATGAGACGATACTGCACCTCTTGGCAGGCGACGAGCTATTTGTCGCCAGGGTACACCCGGATATGCACTTCCAGCCGGGTCAGACCGTGGCTGTCAAGTTCGACACTAACAAGATCCACGTGTTTGATAAGGAAACCGAGCAGAGCCTGCTGTCATAAGAAAGCTAGTAAAATTAGTACTGCTATCATCAAGAGAGCGCCTATTTGGCGCTCTCTTGGTTTAGAACATACGCGACAACAAATAGGAGTTGTTCTTGGGAATAGAAGAAACAAAGCAAGACAATAAAGGTAATAACATCAATTGGATAGAGATCAAGGTAGAGGCTGACCGAGAAGCCGTTGACTCGGTAATAGAGATATTCTCTAGATATGGCTACCAGCACACAGTGGTTATACAGGAACCAATAGTTGACGAGTTAAGCTGGGGGAATTATGTAATTGATACTACGAAGCCTGTTATAATTTCGGCCTACGTAGCAGAAGATCATTATTCTCAGCAGGCAATCGACGAAATTACGAAGTCGTTATGGCATCTGAATCAGATCAGACCTGTAGGCGTTCCACAAATAAGAGAAATATCTCCAGAAGATTGGATGGAAGCATGGAAGGCTCACTACCCAATAATCCATGCGGGCGAGAGATTGGTAATCAAGCCTGCATGGCTTGCTTATAGTCCGCAAAATAACGAGATAGTCATAGAGCTGGATCCTGGAATGGCGTTCGGTACAGGACTTCATCCAACTACTCGTCTATGCCTGGATGCGATTGAGAGATATATGCATGAGGAATCTGTTTGCCTTGACCTAGGAACCGGATCAGGAATCCTAGCCGCTGCCATGGCTAAACTGGGAGCCAAGCAGGTACTCGCGGTTGATATAGACCCGGTAGCAGTATCTGCAGCTAAATCTACAGTCGAGAGGAATGGTATCTCTGATAAGGTACAGGTTCTGGAAGGTTCTATAGAGAAAGCAACTGCTCAATACGACTTCATAGCTGCCAACATCATAGCAAGCGTGATAATAGAGCTTTCTCCTAGATTTCAGGAGATCATGTCAGATGAGGGTTATCTGGTGGTATCCGGCATTCTCGAGGAAAGGTACTATGAGGTTGCGTTATCACTTACAGCCAATGGCCTTAAACCAGTAGATCTAATACAAGAATCCGATTGGATAGCAATCATTCTTCAAAAGAGATCAGGTTAAGCCCAACCCTAACTGCAGATAAACATCCAGGGATTACCACTAAGCTCAGTTAGGAAAACCATATATCTACTAGTCCCTTTGAGCACAGGATCAAGCTTTCTACGAAGCTGTTCAACATCTATAGGAGATCTACGCTTCCTTATATCCACAGATCCGGCGTCAAGATCTATCAAAGCTTGTTTAAGATGCCTTAATCCCCACCTTCCCGAGTACAAGACCTCCCAAGTCTTGGCAAAAGGTGTAGCAAGGTATCTATTAGAAGACAGGAAAGCTAAATTCTCATCGATCATCCAGGCATCTATCTCCTGGGCAAGGTTTGAGACTAAACCTGCACGCGTAACAGCTGGATCTGGATCTAAAATATATCTACCTGGGTTATCCACAACTACTGGCGCAACACTTAATGCCGCCAATGTGTATTCTCCCGGTAATAAAGTAGCTCTTCTTTTCGCGGTAGACATGCTAGGCGACCATAAGACAGCCTCTTTTAGATCCCCTCTAAGGGATATAAACTCAATCTCCCAGCCCTCAGGGATTATGGCCTTGTCAAGCCCCGGAGAAGTCTTTATACCGATGTTCTTGATTCTACTCGATATCGAAAGACACCAATCAAGTGGAGGTTCTCCAAATCTAGGGTCTAGTATCCTCTTATCCTGTGACCTCCTGGAGGGGTCTATAAATACAGCTTCAAAATCTTCGAATGCTAAATCTTTGACATCTGCCAGCACAGTATCTGATGGTCGAGCTTCGTAGACGTTAGCATTCACCTCTGCCATCTTAAGATGTACAGGGTCAATATCAACTGCAGTACAAGATCTCCCCTCAGCAAGAGCGATCAAATCTCCCCCTATACCTGTACAGAGATCAGCAACATTCTCAAACGGTTTGTAACGTTGAGCCCTATATCTGGATACCACCTCAGAAGAAGATTGCTCTAACCCTATCCTGGTAAAGAACATGCTGTCCGCTCGGCTGAATTTATCCCTTGCTCTGTGTCTTAAAAGCAGAAGCTCTACAGCGGCACTCACCGACCGGGCAGGATACTTCGCTCTTAGAATCTCTTGAGATCGCAGCTCACTGATACCATCGGACATGAGAGTTTTAAGTTCCGCGATTAGATCCTGTCCATCATTGGAAAGCAGGAACTCGAGAGTCTGCAGATCCATACTTCACCAATCAGGTTGGATAACTTCCTTGCGCTCAAGGCTAGTTACTATCTCTTCACGATAATTAGGAAACCTATACGCTACTGCTCTCAATAACCCGTAACATCCTACGAGCATTTGATCCCCATAAGGAGCGGCGAAATATGGCTTGAGATCAGAGCCATACAATACATTCCGTTGTGGGCCTACTACCACATACTTCGCAGATCCCGAATCAGGAATCCTAAAGATCTCAGCACCATGGCCCATAGAATCAAAAACTTTCTGATTGGTAAGCTGACCAGAAGCTAGCTCTACCAGCAGTTCCTCGAGGAATCCAGGGCTAATCTCTCCTGTGTGATGCTCGAATAAACCCAAGACCCCTTGCTCATCTATATGAAAAGCTAAGGAGTGAAAGTTACCAACATTCACTACTACCGATGAATACTGATCATCCGGCCAGCTGGCCGGATCTTCAAGAGCACCAAGGATTGCTGCCGGAGCAGTGTCCATCACTATCGCGTCGGTGTATCCTCCTAGTTGAGCAGCAACTGCTGCAAGCCTTGACATACTTTGTGGTACATCATCTCTACGATACGCAAAACCAGCCAGACCTTCCCCATTAGCTATAACTTTGCGAATGTAATCGAACCTGAATTTCCTGTCACTGATATCGGGCGGAGCTTTCCCGTGATCAAATACTGCGACAGCGATCACATCAAATTTGGCATCTACACCAAAGAAAGCATAAGCGCTCAAGATTTGCTCCAGCATAACATCGCCCGACCTAATAACTACATCCACCTTCAGGTTCTTCACCTCATCATCGCTGACTATCTTTATGCCCAGAGACTCAACCTTCGAAAGATCATCATCTAGTGTCTGTGCAGCTTCAGGAGTTGCAAAAGCTGGAAGTCCTGCTAACGCGTGATCCCTAAGAGCCCAAGCTGATGGTCCCCCTCCCATCTGGTAACCACAGAAAAGTATCGAGAGCCGTCTTGAGGTAGCTTGCCTGATCCTCCTAGAGACCATTAAAGTTGGCGAGGGCATGACCATCTTTAAGGCATTTTCAACCGTCTGTTCGGTGTCAAACAGGAGTATGTCTTGAGTGCCAGTACCTACATCTATGGCTAGAATCCTCACAAGAATCCTCCAATGCTAGTTGCTAGTATAGCTTTCCTCCTATCGGGACTTCCTTATCAGGAGACACAAGCACCACATTGTTGTTCTCATCTGGCACTCCAAGTACCAGTACTTCTGAGACAAAACCAGCTATCCTTTTGGGTCGTAGATTGCAAACTGCTAACACCAACTTACCCACCAGATCATCTGGTGAGTAGTTGTCAGTTATCTGCGCGCTAGATCTTTTAGTTCCTATCGAAGAACCAAAGTCTATTGTCAACTTGTAGGCAGGCTTTCTAGCCTCGGGGAAAGCCTCAACGCTTATGATCCTCCCTACCCTTATGTCAACTTCAGAAAATTGCTCAAAATCAATATAACTCATGCAACTTACCTCCGTTTATAAGGTTACTATGCTTGCCGCAGTATGAACAGCCATATAGAATAGCTTGGACCGAAAATACAATTTTGTCTTTCGAACGGTCTTAGGAGATGTATATGTTTGGCGGCAACAATAGTACCCACCTAGATGAAAAGAATATATTGGAAGTGTTATCTAACGTGCAAGATCCTGAATTAGGGAGAGATATAGTCTCTCTGAAGATGGTAGATACTCTCAAGCTAGAGGGAGACAGGCTATATCTCAAGATCACGCTTACTACACCTGCATGTCCTTTGAAATCCCGCATCGAGTCCGATATTAGGCAAGCACTATCTAGGCTTGATGGCCTAAAGGAAGTCAAGATAGATTTCAACTCGAGAGTTACTCCTAGAAGATTTGGCCCCATGACGCAGTTACTCCCAGGTGTAGCTCATACTATCGCAGTCGCTTCCGCTAAGGGGGGAGTAGGCAAAAGCACTATGAGCGTTGGCTTAGCAGTAGCGCTACAACAGAGTGGTGCTAGAGTAGGGCTGTTGGATGCAGATATACATGGTCCTAATATTCCCATCATGCTCGGAGTAGAGGTACCTCCAGCACAGGAAGGCGAACGTCTAATCCCTGCCGAAAGCCATGGAGTAAAACTCATAAGTACAGCTTTCTTCATGCAAGCCGATACTCCAGCTATCTGGAGAGGCCCTATGGTAGGCAAGATGATCCAGGAGCTCCTGATGAGAGTCGATTGGGGAGAACTAGACTACCTGATAGTCGACCTTCCACCAGGCACTGGCGATGCATCTCTAACTTTGGCTCAATCTGTGCCCCTCTCAGGAGCTGTAATCGTGACGACTCCCCAGGATGTAGCCCTCGCAGATGTAGGACGAGGCATAGCTATGTTCAAGAAGCTCAACGTACCAATCCTGGGACTTATAGAGAACATGAGTTACTTCATATGCCCTCACTGCAACGAGAGAACCGACATTTTTGGGCATGGCGGCGAGGAGACTGCAAAGAGACTCAAGCTAGATTTCTTGGGAGAAGTGCCTCTGCATCCAGCCATCAGAATGGGAGGAGACTCAGGGCAGCCTATTCTGGTAACTGCTCCTGATTCCCCCCAGGCAGAGGCCATCAGGAACATAGCTTACAAGGTAGCCGCCAAAATCAGCGTTCTCAACCTTAAGAACTCCTCATCGATAGCTGGGAAATCTTTCATTCCGCTAACCCCAAATAGGTAGGACGGCAACTGAGTCATGAGGAAGATACAATATCTTCCTCATGACTCAGACCCTTAAGATAAGCGACGAAAGCAACGCACCTCTTTCAGCTATACTTGGTATAAACATCCTCTCCTCAGGGCTGTGAGCTTTTTCTCCTACCGGGCCCAATCCGTCTAGGACTGGAACTCCCATCATAGCTATGTTATTGGCGTCAGAAGCTCCCCCGGTCTCAACAGCACCAAGCTCAAATCCAATCTCTTGAGCTAAATCCTTAGCTAGCTCATAAAGCCAACGATTGCCTTCAGATGGCTCCATTGGAGGGAAGCACGATCCGACTCTATGGAATTGCACATTTACACCATCCTTGGAGAGTCTTTCAGAAATCTGGGCAAAGTGCTCTTCTACTGCTTCAAGATCGGCAGTCCGACGGACCCTTACATCCAGATAGGCACTCGCAAAATCGGGTACTACGTTTGGCTTTGTACCTCCACTAATCGTCCCAGCATTAATAGTTACACCCTTGGGATATTTATCCCATTGAGCTATTTCAGTGATAGCCTTGGCTAGAGCCACAATAGCATTGCGACCATCGCGAGGGTTTGCACCTGCGTGCGCACTCCTACCTTTAGCTATAAGCTCATAGTTATAGACGCCTTTACGAGCTACCACTACAGAGGACCTAGGTCTACCGGGTTCTAAGACGAAGGCAGCTGTAGCGCCCTTGGCTTCATTTCGAATTATCTCTGCAGAAAAGGGAGAGCCCACCTCTTCATCACTATTGAGCACCATTACTACTTCTCTATCCAGTTTCTTCACTATGTGCTTACACAATCTCAGAGTATAAATTCCTAGGAGAAGCCCAGATTTCATGTCAGCTACGCCGGGACCGTAAGCATATTCACCTTTTATAGTAAATGGACGTAACTCAGCTGTTCCCTTTGGATAGACTGTATCCATATGTCCTATCAAAATCACTTTGCGCTTGGAAGAGGCTTCTACCTTAGCTATAATTGCATCCCCATATACCTCACTTGGTATCCTCTCGATACTACACCCAAAGGATGCCAGCTTATCAATGCACATATCAGCTACCCTATCTACGCCTTCTTTATACTCTGTACCGCTATCTTGATTTACCAACATTTGCAGATCTCTCAGATATTCTTGCAGTCCATCCTGATAAAAGGCGTAGAGTTTGGTGTAGCTAGGTACTTGACTCATAAAACATCTTCCTTTCATAGAACTAAGCTTTTACCCAATGTGATAACATCTATAAAAGAATAGCACTTGACCTGAGATAAGCCCTACCACTACAATCCGCAGAAGTTATTGGGATCCTATCAAAGTTTTGGGAGGTAGAGTCAGATAATGCTTTTTGAAGGCAAAGTAGCATTGGTCACCGGAGGGACCAGAGGTATTGGCAAAGCGATAGCAAAGATGTTTGCCCAGGAGGGGGCGAAAGTAGCAGTCAACTACCTCAGACGTAGGGGTCCGGCTGATGAGACGTTGGAAGAGCTTAAGGCTCTAGGAGCAGAAGCTATAGCCATAAAAGCGGATGTTAGAGACCGTGAGAAGATCAAGGGCATGGTCCAACAAGTACTAGATGAGCTAGGAGGCATAGATTTTGTAATAAGTAATGCTGCATCTGGGTCCAATAAACCTATCCTCCAGCTAGAAGAGAGTGGTTGGGACTGGACTATGAACATCAACACCAGAGCTTTATTGTTCCTAGCCCAGGAAACAGTTCCTCATATGCTCGAGCGTGGAGGGGGTCGGATCATCAGCATCAGTAGCCTGGGATCCTTCAGAGTATTGCCCGACTATGCCAGCGTGGGCGTCTCTAAAGCAGCGCTCGAAGCTTTGACTAGATACCTAGCAGTTGAGCTGGCCCCAAAGAAGATAATAGTGAACTGTGTATCAGGTAGCGTTGTGGAAACCGAGGCTCTAAAGTACTTTGCATCTGCAGAACAGATGCTGACTGCTGGCAGAGAGAGAACTCCAGCAGGAAGAATGGTTACTCCTGAAGATATAGCTAACGTAATAAAATATTTGTGTACCCCAGAGGCGGAGATGATAGTAGGCCAAACCATCATCGTGGATGGAGGGCTTTCTCTAGTCTTCTAGTCTTTGTATCAAAAAAAGATCAAAGATCTAGTTCTCTCTCGTGCGTGATCTAGCATCATGTCAACATTACAATTAGCATCTAAGCATGAGCACGAGAGAGAACTTTTTTGCAGAGCAAACGATCTCCTTCATAGTAATAGTAGAGAGTGAGCCTGACGTGCCTAACCTATATAAGATAAGCGTACCAGGAGTCCCGGGTGAGCTTTTTGTGTCTGGTACTCGTAGTACTGCGGTCAGCACAGCTAGGCTAGCCCTGAAGCACATGATAATGGACATGACCTCGGACGAAATACACAGCCTCAGAAAGGCATCTCAGGAAAGACCTAACATACCTGCCAGCGCTTGGATGGAGACCGTAACCATAGAGATACCTAAGGAAAAAGCTCTAGCGAGTTAGGATAGAATTTATATAGATAGACAAAAATCGAAATCGCAGGCCCTATTGATTGATTTACTAGTTTAGAAATTGAACGAAGCAATCTCTACAGACCAAGACACCATACTTCCAAATTACAGTGGCAGAGGGATAACCAACATCCCTGCAAGCATACTGAGGCACTTTGATATAGAAATCAGTACTCCGCCTCTAGATGAATCAGTGATAAATGCACATTACTGGGATCAAGCTGATGTAATAGTTACTCTACTCATAGACGCCCTAGGCTACCATCAACTAGAGAGAGCAATCGCTAACAGTTCAGCTCCTGGAATAAGCTCTATGATTAGAGACGGTAGAGCTGTTCTAAACCAACTAACATCTACCTTCCCATCCACAACGGTGACTGCTCTCACAACCTTAGGTTTTGCTTTAGCCCCGTCAGCACACGGGATAATATCTCAAAGGTTCTTTGAGCATAGGCTGGGGACAATTATTGATCTTCTATATTTCACAGCATCTCCTACTAACTCAAGCTTAGAGCTAGCTGGGGTACAACCCGAGGCCCTCATAGAATATCCAACAGTATTCGAGCTATTAACTCAGCATGGCATAAATGCTATCCTACTGAATCACTGGCAGTTCATGAAGAGTCCCCTATCCCGCATGAACAATAGAGGCGCTTATTATGTCCCTTACTTCTCAATCTCTGACTTCTTCTACAACCTCGTAGAAGCCATTAACAGTATTAACGATAAGGGTACTGTGCAAGCATACTGGCCAGGGGTCGATACAATCAGTCACTTTTATGGTACGTCTAGCAAACAACATGATTTCGAGATAGAACTGCTAGATTGGGCTCTCACTAATATTCTCTTACCCCAAATAACGCGAAAGAAGGTGCTACTAATCATAACCGCTGACCATGGTCAGTGTGATATAGACTTCAACTCCTGGAGATGGCTCAACGATTATCCAGACCTAACCAACATGCTCGCAGCTCCTCCTGCTGGCCTCGACAGAGCGGTGCTTCTCTATTCCAGGCCTAATAGAGAGGTAGAGCTACAAGCTTTCCTTGAAGAGCATTTTGGACAAGATACATTCATACTCAATACTCGGGAAGTTCTCGAACTAGGACTATACGGAAGCATGTCGGAAAATGCGAGCATAGTAGACAGGATGGGGACTTACCTGTTGATCCCCAAGGGGAAAAGAGTCTTGCGCTACGAGCATGATCCAAATAACAGAAATCCCAACCATAAAGGTAAGCATGGGGGACTAACTCCAGAGGAGATGCTAGTTCCCTTCATACAGATAAGAATCAACTAGCCCAGTTTTTGCTATTATAGTAAAGCAGATCTATATTGTTTGATCCCCTAAACTTGACTGGGATATAATCTTCATCTGTTGAGATTTCATAATCTATCAGGCGAGAATAGAGGTTAGCTATGCCAGGAAACACCTTCTATATATGGACCGTCGGCTGCCAGATGAATGTTGCAGATAGCCGCAGAGCAGCAGACGCTCTAAAGCATTCTGGTTACAAAGAAACAAATAAACCTAGCGAAGCCGACGTCATAATTCTTAACACATGTAGCGTGAGAGAGAGCGCCGAGAGAAGAACCTGGGGCAAACTCGGGGCACTAAGCCAATTAAAGAGGCAGAGACCAGATACTATTATCGTGATGATGGGGTGCATGGTGCACTCCGATACAGCCCTATTGCATAGACAGTTCCCGCTAGTAGATCACTTCGTACCTGCAGGAGATATAGATGAACTACTAGCTTCAATACCTCCCGTAGAAGACGAATGGGGAACACAGCTGTATGATCTCTCCTCCGCTTCAGGGGTAACTGCGTTTGTCCCTGTGATAATGGGTTGCAATAAGTTTTGTACGTTCTGTGTGGTCCCTTACAGAAGAGGCAGGGAGAGGTCAATCCCTATACCCGATGTGGTGGAAGAGGTCCGGTTTCTTGCAGACAGAGGCGTGAAGGAAGTAACCTTGTTAGGGCAAACAATTAATCACTATGGCAAAGATCTACCTAACAGGCCAGATCTAGCTGATCTGCTTTATGCAGTCCATGAGGTTCCTGGCATAGAGCGTATAAGATTCCTAACCTCTTATCCCCGGACTATGACGGACAAGATTCTTCACGCTGTTGCTGACTTGCCAAAGGTATGTGAACATATCAACATACCCTTCCAGGCTGGTGATAACGACGTGCTGCGCGCAATGAGACGCGGATACACAATTGAACAATACATAGATCTTATTGATAGGGTCAGATCTATCATTCCAGGGGTAAGCATAGCCACCGATATAATAGTTGGCTTTCCAAACGAGACCGAAGAGAAATTCCAAAAGACTTACGATGTCCTGGAGCAGTTGAGGCTAGACCAGGTACACATAGCATGTTATTCACCAAGACCAGGCACGAAGGCATACGAGATGGGTGATCCCATCCCACTTGAGGAGAAGCAGAGAAGATTCAGGATACTAGAAGAGCAGCATGAGAGGATATCAGCAGAGATAAACAAACAACTGGAAGGCACCATACAAGAGGTGCTATTTGAAGAAAAACAAAAAGGTAAGTGGAAGGGTCGAACAAGAACCAACAAGCTAGTATTCGTAGATTCTGAAGAGGATCTAACTGGGAAAACACTTCCAGTAAGGATAACTCATACCACCGCTTGGTCCATGCAGGCTGAACTCGTAGACAGTCCAGCTTTGAAAATTGCTGTGTAAGGAGTGTCTGAATTGACCATTCAAAGTGAGCCGTTAAGTCCACAACAGAGAAGAGAAAAGGCTAGATTGACAGATAGAGCCATTGACCTGAGTGAGCAGGGCAAATGGCAGGAAGCTATTGAGGTAAATCAGAAGATACTGGAAATAGATCCTAGAGATGTATCTGCTCATAACAGGATAGGTAGGGCTTACAATGAGATGGGAAGGCTCAAGGAAGCCCTACAAGCATACAATGAAACCTTAAAGATAGACCCAGCTAATGCTATCGCCAAGAGGAATGCTGCGCGTATCCAGGCAAGTATCGACGCTTTAGGGCAGGAAGAGATTGAACCTACTGATAACGGCCCGGTAAACGTTAGGACATTTGTTATGCAGCCCGGAAGGTCTGGAGTAGTTACTCTTGAAGATACTCCAGATCTCACAGAGTTCGCTACTCTAATGCCTGGTGATCCTCTACAGATGTCAGTAGATGGTCCCTACCTAAGGGTATTTACCATATCAGGCAAATATCTGGGAGTAGTACCGGCTGATAGAGCTAACAGACTGATACAGCTGATGGCTCATGGCAACAAATATTCTGTGACCGTAATGCACATCAGCCAAGACAGCGTGCAGGTTATTATTAGCGAAACTTATCGTAGTCCCGACACACATGGTAAGTTACCATTCCCACCTGTGACATCCAGGCCAGCAATCGAGACTCGTGCAGTAAGTAGAGCCGCTATCGTCGAAGAAGAGGAGCTAGTTGAAGAGCTTGAACTCGAAGAAGAGCTGGAGGAAGAGGAAACTCCTATAACCTCGACATCAGCTATAGCAGAGGCCGAAGACTTAGACGAAATCGAAGAGGAATAATTGAATTAAGTTTAATCAAAGGCTGCATACCTAATCACTAGGTATGCAGCCTTTGATCTTGCTTATGCTAGCGTCATGGATCCTACATGTAGGAAACAATCACACCTGCTAATACCATAAAGGCCAACACCACAATCATGGTTAGCAGCAATCTCTTTAGGTCTGAGCGTACGTAGCTCAACTCTTGCATTATCTGTTCTTGGCTTACAGAGGAGGTCACTGCTGTTGGTTTTCTGGGAACAACTCTCCTTACGGAATCCGACTGTTCAGACACAGGTTGTCGTAGTGTAGGTTCGCTTACAGGGCTTTGTACCGCATCAGGAGCGGCTGAAGCTGAACCCACGTTACCAAGTCTAGGAGAAGCTGTAGAACCAGATCTAGTTCTCCTAGCCTTCGACTGCGATCTCGCACCTTTCTTGCTCTTTTTAGCCATATGATAGACACTCCTTATATTGGCAACCTACTTTGACACTAGAGCCAAACCTTTGCTAAATTGCATATAGCCTAAGGCGACGTGGCCAAGTGGTAAGGCAGGGGTCTGCAAAACCTCGATCAGCGGTTCGATTCCGCTCGTCGCCTCCAAGCTAAGTCAATCCAGTTGCTTCCAATGTCTCTCCTATACCAAGCACCCTTGAAGCTTACTCTCGATGCCAGGGAGTAAGCTTTATCTCTTGCATCATCAAGATCATTGCCCAGACCTACAGCAGTAAATACCCTTCCACCTATCGCTATCAGCTTACCATTATTGTCAATAGAAGTGCCAGCGTGATATAAGTACGTACCTTCCGGCAAGTTGCCTATGGTAATAGGTTCTGGTTCCGCCCTAGAGACTGGATAGCCCTCAGAAGCTATAGTCACGCCACAAGCAAAAAGACGCTTGAAAGCCAATGGAGTTGATAGTTCTTGTCCGCTTACTATGCACTGTATAAGCTCATAAAGATCCGCGTCGAGGCGAGGTATCATTACTTGTGCCTCAGGGTCGCCAAACCTGGCATTGAACTCCAGCACGTACGGGCCATCTTCGGTCAACATTAATCCAGCGAATATCACTCCACAAAACGGCACACCCATAGTCTTCATCTGACGAGCTACAGGAGTTATGATCTCTTCAGTCAATTCCTCTGTTAGTGCAGATGGAGAGTCAGCAGGACATATAGCGCCCATACCACCGGTGTTTGGTCCTTTGTCGCCGTCATAAGCGGGTTTGTAATCCTGGGCATGGGAGAAAGGAACAACCATATCCCCATTTACTAAGGCAAAAAGGCTCAGCTCTTTACCGCTAAGAGCCTCTTCAACAATTACTTTTGATCCTGGTGAAGATAGATACAATTCTGCAAACTCAGCAGCCTCCACAGGATTATCCGTAACCAAAACCCCTTTGCCAGCAGCTAGGCCATCAGCCTTTACAGCCACTCTCCTACCAAGAGAACTGATATATGATCTTATCTCCCAAGGATCGCTGAATTCTCTGTACTCCGCTGTAGGCACTCCAGCAAGCCTCATAACCTGCTTTGCCCAAGATTTGCTGGTCTCGAGTCTAGCGGCTGCCTTAGTTGGGCCAAAACATGGGATACCTGCGGCAGTGAAAGCATCAACGATACCCTGATCTAGGTAAGCCTCTGGCCCAACGACTACCAAGCCTATGCCCTTCTCTACCGAGGCCCGGACTAATGCCCCTATAGAGTTATCCTCAGGTCGGATTCTCTGTGCTAGCTGCCACATGCCTGGGTTGCCTGGGTAAACAAATACCTCTAGAGTTGGATGTGTTCTTATAAGGCCATCAACTATGGCATGCTCTCTCCCGCCAGATCCTACTACCAAAACTCTTTCAGTACTTGAACTCATTACTCCCACTCTATAGTCCCCGGAGGTTTATTAGTTATGTCGTACACTACGCGAGTGACCTCATGAACCTCGTTTACTATCCTGGATCCTATGCTATCAAGCACTTCATGAGGTATTCTTGCCCAGTGCGCAGTCATAGCATCCTCGCTAGTAACTGCTCTGACTGCTACCAAATAACCATAAGTACGAGCATCTCCCATAACCCCTACTGTGCGTATTGGGGTTAGAACAGCAAAGGCTTGCCAGATTTCCCTGTACATTCCAGCTTTTTCGATCTCTTGACGTACTATGGCGTCACACCTTCTGACAATATCAAGGCGCTCCGGTGTAACCTCACCTATAATACGCACAGCGAGACCTGGACCCGGGAAGGGATGCCGGTAAACTATGTGATCTGGTAGTCCTAGGTTCTTACCTACCTCCCTGACTTCGTCCTTGAAGAGATATTTCAGCGGTTCCAGAAGCTTGAACTTTAGATCTGGAGGCAATCCTCCAACATTATGATGAGTTTTAATCTTGGCAGCTGCCTTTGTATCGGCGGTAGCACTCTCAATCACATCCGGATAAAGGGTACCTTGTGCCAAGAACTCTATCTCTCCTAGTTTAGAGGCTTCCTCCTCAAATACCCTGATAAAGCACTCCCCTATCCTTTTGCGTTTCTCTTCGGGGTCCATTACCCCATGTAGTGCTGACAGAAACCTATCTGTAGCATCTACATATCTAATGTTCAAGTGCTGCTGATCTCGCAGGACACCAAGAACTTCCTCAGCTTCATTCAATCGGAGCAAGCCGTTGTTAACGAATATACATACGAGGCGATCCCCTATTGCCTTGTGAATCAAGGTGGCAGCTACAGATGAGTCCACTCCACCACTAAGAGCGCATATAACTTTGGCTTGACCCACTTCATCTTTTATTCTTTGAATAGATTCCTCTATGAAATGAGATGGGGTCCATACAGGCTCTAGTCCAGCTATTTTGAAAAGGAAATTAGATATTATTTCACGACCGTAATGAGTATGAACAACTTCAGGATGGAACTGTAAGCCGTATATCTTGCCATTAGTCACTACGCTATAAGGGGAAGCGACTGTAGAGCCTATGCACCAAAAGCCCTCTGGCAGAGAGATAACTGAGTCTCCATGACTCATCCATACTCGCTGGGATTTAGGTAATCCATCAAACAGAGGAGAACTTTCGTCTTCCACCTGCAGCTCTGCCGGACCATACTCCTTGACATTGGCTGGCGCTACTTGGCCACCCATCTCGTGCGCAATCAGCTGAAGTCCATAACAGATAGCTAACACAGGCAAGCCAGAGTCAAGCACCCACTTGGGCAATCTTGGAGCGTTTGGCTCATAGACACTACTTGGCCCGCCCGACAGAATTACAGCTCCTGGATTCAGGCTGGAAACAGTTTCCCAAGTAGCATCGTAGGGTACCAAGTGTGAATATACCCTCAGTTCTCTTACCCTGCGAGCTATCAACTGGCTATACTGGGAGCCAAAATCTACTACAACAACAGTTTTCCCAACATCTTGAGAAAGCATGGTTTCTACGGAATGTTGTCTTTCCTCGGAGATGTGAGCGCTCAAAAGTTTTTCCTCACTAATAGGCTTATTAGATGATTATATGATCCATGAGCTGATGGACGCAAAGCATGCGAGCTAGAAAAGGCCATTGATGGTTATTGATATAATTATTATTCGAATACAATGAGAAAAGTTAGTAGTAGTGCTTTACATGCAAAAACAGGGAGGTGAACGTGTATGGCGGGCCATTCAAAGTGGGCCCAGATCAAGCGCAAGAAGGAAGCGACGGATGCGCGCAAGGGGCAGATATTTACCAAGATATCCAGAGAAATAGCAGTAGCCGTTAGACAGGGTGGTCCCGACCCTGAAGCCAACTACAGACTGAGATTGGCCATACAGAAGGCTCGAAGCATCAATATGCCTGCTGATAACATAAAGAGAGCCATAGAGAGAGCAGCTGGAGAAGGTAGCAACGCTACAAATTACGAAGAAATAACCTACGAAGGGTACGGTCCTGCAGGGGTTGCGGTTCTGGTCGAGACTCTTACAGATAACAGAAACAGAACGGTATCCGAAATAAGAAACGTGTTCAATAGGTCAGGGGGCAGACTAGGCGAATCCGGATCTGTATCCTGGATATTCGATGAAAAGGGATTAATCGTTGTAGAACCAGATAACCAACATACTGCAGATGATATTGCTTTGGCTGCTATAGAGGCAGGCGCTGAGGACGTGACACCCTTAGAGGATGGAACAGTAGAGGTATATACTCAATTTCAGGACTTGAAGTCCGTTGAGGAATCCCTGGAGCAGATGGGGTTCAAAGTAGCATCCGCCGAGAAGGTATATATACCTAACACCTACGTAGAACCCTCGGATACAGATGCCCAAAGCATACTCAAGTTCATAGAGAAGCTTGAAGACCTAGATGATGTTCAAGAGGTCTATACTAACATGAAGACCGAAGCGGACGTGGCCATGAACGCCACGGGTTAGAGCGTGAGTATAAGAGTACTAGGGTTAGATCCAGGAACAGCTATAGTAGGGTTCGGGCTGGTAATTTTTGATGGCCAGAGTTACCAGCCCGAAAAATACGGGGTAATACGCACCCCATCAAAGACGCCCCTACCACACAGGCTACTAATGATCCACGAGCAGTTGGACGAACTGATAGAGGAGTTGAAGCCTGAGCATGTGGCCGTAGAGGAGGTATTCTTTGCAAGAGCAACGACCACAGCTCTAGCCGTAGGGCATGCCAGGGGTGTGATACTGCTCACTGCAGCAGAGCACAACCTGCCTATATTTGAATACACACCGCTGCAAGTAAAGCAAGCAATCATAGGTTACGGTGGAGCAGAAAAGAAGCAGATACAGCAATTCATCAAGAATCTGCTGAGATTAGAATCCATTCCAAAGCCGGACGACGCTGCTGATGCACTTGCTATAGCTATCTGCCACTGCAATAACTATCGCCTGCAGAGCCTAATACGACCACAGGGAGTCGTGAGCGATTGAGCACACCCAGCAATCAGGATAGCATCAGGTTAGATAAACTCATGGTGGAGCTTGGTCTAGCAAGCAGCAGGGAGAAAGCACAAGCGTTGATTTCCTCAGGATTAGTGACAGTAAATGGGGAGAAAGCTCGTAGCTCGGATCAAAGGGTAAGGAGGGGAACTAAGGTAATAGTCAAGGAATCCCTCCCGTATGTAAGTCGCGGCGGTTATAAGCTGGCCTATGCATTAGACAGATTCCAAATAGACGTTAAAGATAAGGTAGCGCTAGATGCAGGAGCATCAACTGGTGGATTTACCGACGTGCTCCTGCAAAGAGGAGCTAAGAAAGTATATGCCGTGGACGTGGGATACGGTCAATTAGATGTGAAACTGCGTAACGACCCCAGAGTGGTAAATCTGGAGAGAACTAACATACGATTTCTTGACTCACTACCTGAGTTAGTAGACATAGTCACGGCGGATCTGTCATTTATATCCCTGGTTCTAGTAATCCCCAAACTAGTATCACTGTCCAAAGAACATGCGGATTACCTACTACTTGTAAAGCCGCAGTTTGAAGCAGGTAGGCACCAAGTAAAGAAAGGTGTAGTGAAAGACCCGAAAGTACATAACGAGGTACTTCATAGAATAGTTGAATCTGCTAAGTCAGAAGGGCTTTCCTTGAAAGGAATTGTACCATCACCGATACTAGGTCCTGCTGGAAATGTGGAGTTCATTGCTTGGTTCAATAGATTGCATGAGCTGGACTCTACTAACATACCTATGATGATAGAAGCCGCTATATCCGAGTCTGAAAAGATAAAAACCTCAAAGGAACATGTTAGTGATTAACCGTGTCCTTATATTAAGCCACCCAATGAGCGAGGACGCCTCGCAGCTAGCTAATAAGGCCATCCAGTTACTACATAGTTACGGCCTTGAAGTACAACACATACTCAATATTAGAGAAATTGAGCCTGATTCTTACGACCCACCCCAACTTGTAATAGCTATAGGGGGCGATGGTACCGTACTACGTGCGCAGAGGTTGGGACTCAAGCATAGGATTCCGGTTCTAGGAGTCGCTGCTGGCAGACTTGGTTTTCTAGCCGAGGTTCCACCACAAATGCTGGAAGAGGCCCTCAAGAAGGTCGTAAATGGTGAATATCGAATAGAACACAGGCATACTATTCAGATCTCTCACATGCGAGATAATAGCTGTATCGGCAGATATATAGCATTAAACGATGCGGTTCTGGCCAGGGGAACCAAGCCCCGTTCCTTGGCTATAACAGTGTTCGTTGACGGTGTGCTCCTAGCAAAGTACGTAGCAGATGGTATTATCGCCGCTACTGCAACTGGTTCTACGGCTTACTCTCTTGCAGCTGGAGGCCCCATACTTTCACCAGAGCTTAGCGAGCTACTGCTTACTCCTATAGCTGCTCACCTAAGCTTTGTAAGGTCTATCATCCTTCCCAGCACTTCAGATATTGACCTAACGTTAGCCAGACCTCAGGAAGCGCTGCTATCCGTAGACGGTCTGGTAGATACACCCGTTGAGTATGGGGATCACCTGCTAGTTACGGGCAGTCCAGAGACAGCCCAATTTATCCGTCTAACTCCGCCCAGGCACTTCTATTCACAACTTGTAGCGAAGCTGCAGTACAACCTGCAGCAAACACAACAGGAGAAGTAAAATAAATTCCGTAAAAAGGTAAAATAAAGATTAAAAGCTTCTAAGGAGGAACCTAAACTTGGAGGAGACTGTAGATCTCCGAATTGAAGAGGAAGACATAAGCACATTGATCCAGAGATTGGCCGAATCGGGCAATCCACAAAATATAGACACTCTTACTGACTGGTATATACAGATAGTTATAGAAAGGCTGCGGAGGTCTGAGTAGCACTATGGCTATAACAACCGACATACAATGGCAGGGAGCGGAACAGGAGTCCAGGATAGCTAGCACTATCTTTGAACTGCTACTAATCAAAGGGAGATTCTACGCAGAGGATGCCCCCATAAGACAGGATGTTGATGCTCTGGTGGATTATCTAGTCAACCAAAGGATCGTAGAGGGGGATCAATCACAAGCTAGAGAATTGGTGCTCAGGGCAGTTAGCATTAACTCTCATGTATTTGCTGTCGAGACCTCAGACTCTAGCACCTATATAGTCACTACTAAAAGAGGTAGACCTCCAAAGCCAGCATCTGTAGACACAATCCACACATTTAGGAGCAGATTGTTTGAAGGTGCACGACAACCCTCTGAAGAAGAGGAGCTGCAGATTAGAGGGCTGACTAAGGAAATACCCGAAGATATACTAGCCACTCCCCCTGTTCAACAGGTTCAAGTGGAAACTGAGGCCCCTGCTGTTGAGCCTCAGGAACAAGTAGTCGCTCCAGAAGCCGAGGTTGAGGAAGCACCTTCGCGGATCAGGTATTTGAGAATAGATGATACCTTAGTGGATCTCGATGAGGATCTGCAGGATATTATCGCTAAGTATCACGACGCCTTTAAGGCCAAACTGGAGGACTATCTTGCACAGGACTTCAGGTTCGCTATATTTGGTGATGAGTATTTCGTTGAAGACAGACTTGAGAGGCTAAGCAAGGGCCAGCTAAGAGATATCAGAGAGTATATCCAGGAGCGTGGCGAGCCTATATCTGATGAGGAAATTCTTTCGGATGCGCTTAGCAGATCACTACAGGAGGGTGACTACAACCTTCAAAGGTTCACTATCAACTACAGGCTTCTGCGTGAAAAGAAAGAATTCAAGTTCGTGGGCACAAAGGACGATAGACTATGGACGGTAACTAACCTACCACCTATAGGTCAGCCATTCAGGAAGCCCTCCGAGATAGCCCAAGATTATCGGTTCATGTCCGATCCTGAGCTAATAGATGAGGAAGATATAACTGAAATTGAGGGTTCAGACGGCACTCCAAGGCTTCAGGTAAAGCACGTTCTGACCTACTATGAATATGAGAACGGCGTACTACCCGTCTCTCCGGCCATGGAGAAGCTAATGCCAAAGCCATTACTTGAGGATCAAAACGTAATAGTCCTGCGCATACAGGATCCTCAGAGTTACGCACAGTACCTAGCAGAACTCAGGTTAGGTGGTGGCAATAGAGGAACATATATCGGTGGACTGGATGAGCTCTTCCAGAATACGTTGGTCCCTGGAGCTATCTTCTATCTAGTCCAGGGAGAATCCAGTAATGCATTTACAATAGAGTACGAGAGGCAACCAGCAAGAGAGGAGAGGATACTCCAGTACGACTCACGTAGAGATAGGTGGGTATTTACGCCAATAGTATTCGAATGTGCTGTAGACGATACTTGGCTACTATCAGAGAGCAGAGTCGGAGCACTCAACGGAAAGAAGAGATTATCAGATTCTGATCGTAAGAAGCTCGATGTCATAGTAGCTATGGCGTTTGAGATCGTCGGGGAGAAAGCAGATGGTGAATACACCGCCCTAATCGACGATCTCATGCCAGTGGTAAACATCGAGCGACCCATATCTAGAAAGTACCTGAGTTCTATCATAAATAGCTCACAGTATCCTCAGTTCAAAGAGGATGAATCGGGGTTGGCAACTTATACCCCCTAGAAACTGGAGGAATCTTGTAAAGTGGGGCTGACAGACAGTCTCAAAAGACTGCTAACAGTAGAAGGACCAATGCACCAGCAAGATCTGATATATCTATCGGATCTAAGCTGGGATCAGATGCAGGAGCTCGAAGCCATCTGGTATGGAGCTCCTGCCTCAAGGCGGGTGCAACTAATAAAACAATTACAGAAGCTGGCTAACGATGACGTCCAATACAACTTCAAGCGAATATTTCTATTCGCCCTTGAGGACCATCATCCGGCAGTCAGAAAAGTAGCGGTCGAAGGGCTATGGGAGGAGGACAGCCCATTCATTCTCGAGAAATTAGAAGGCATCCTGCTAAACGATAGCTCTTTGGAAGTTAGGGTTTCAGCAGCAGGAGTGCTGAGTAATTACGCTTACAAGTCAGCTGTTGGGGAGTTAGATGATGAACATGCAAGCCGGCTGCAGGAAGTATTGCAGGAGGTAGTACAACAGGCTGATGATGGCAGCGAGCTCCAGAGAAAAGCCCTAGAGGCACTAGCCTTCTTCGAGGAAGACCCCATAGCGGATGATTACATAGAACGTCTCTACTGGGAAGGTGGGTACGAGGAGCAAGCTAGCGCTCTCATCGCTATGGGCAGGTCCATGAATACCAAATGGTCCTCAACGATAATAAAGGAGCTTGGTAACCCTCATCCCAAATTGCGTAAGGAGGCAGCTAGAGCCGCTGGGGAGATGGCACTAAGAGAATCGGTCCCTGATCTTATAAGACTCACTCAAGAAGACACAGATAAAGAGGCCATCCATGCTGCTATATGGGCATTGGGGCAAATAGGAACACCACAGGCAAAGAGAATGCTCCGACATATAGCTAACTCGAGCAACAAGGATCTACAATCAGCAGCAGAGGAAGCTTTGGACGAAGCTATGTACTCAGGAGATATATAGAGGCATGGACAGGGCCGTGCCATTAAACAAGCTTGTTAAAGCCCTCCCTAAGGCTCATATTGTCGGTAATTATAGCGATGATACAGTTGTAACAGGAATAAGCGCAGATACTAGAGAGATGAAGCCTGGCAGCATATTCGTAGCACTGCCAGGCTTCCATGTTGATGGTAAAAAATTTATTCCTAATGCAATCGAAAAAGGAGCAAAGGCTGTCGTAGTCGAAGGAAGTTATCAGCCAGATCTGCAGGTTCCAGTAATTATAGTAGACAACGCTCGTCTCGCATTTAGCAGGTTAGCGGCGGAATTTTGGGACAATCCAAGTCACAAACTGAAGGTCATAGGTGTTACCGGAACTAACGGTAAGACCACAACCACTTACATGATTAGCTCAATGCTCGAATCAGCAGATGCCTCAACAGGCTTTATTACAACTGTGGACTACAAAATCGCCAACCACCAATGGAAGCATGAGGAGCACAGCACTACTCCCCAACCGGACAGGCTACATGAGCTGTTATATAGGATGCTACAGGCGGGGGTAGAGTATGCCGTTATTGAAAGCTCTTCACATGGTCTGAAGCTGCACAGGTTGGAGGATGTTGCATACGACGTAGCAGTCTTCACTAACGTGACCAGCGAACATTTGGAGCTTCATGGGACCGTAGAGCAGTATAGGCTGGATAAAGCCAGACTATTTCAACTCCTTGGCAATCATCCAGATAAAGGTTGTGGCAAATGGGGTGTGATAAACCTCGATGACCCCAACGCTCAGTTGTACATAGACTCAACGAAAGGAAAAGTGTTTACCTATTCTCAGCAAGACGAGAATGCAGACCTTATAGGAAACATCATACGAAGATCAGAAGAAGGTGTAACTTTTAGAGTCCATTACAAGGGCAATAGCACGGAGATAAACCTACCCATATCCGGTGACTATAACGTCTACAACGCCCTTGCAGCAATCGGCGTAGCTATCACACAAAACATACCAATAGATGTCTGCAAGTCTGCTCTGGAAAGATTCACTGGAGTACCAGGCAGGATGCAAGTGATCTCTATGGGCCAACCCTTTACGGTTGTGATCGACTATGCTCATACAGAGGATTCTCTAGAGAAAGTACTGATAACACTCAAGCAACGTACCCGGGGAAGGTTGTTTGCCGTATTTGGCAGCGCTGGAGAAAGGGACCCATATAAGAGGGCCCCTATGGGAAAGGTAGCAGCAAAATATGCGGACTTCATGATTCTCACCAATGAAGACCCTCGTGGTGAAGACGAAATGCAGATACTGCTCGATATCGCTGAGGGAGCTCGGAGCGTAGGTGCTATCGAGGGCAGAGATTACATCTGTATACCAGATAGAAAAGCTGCAATATACGAAGCCCTATCCAGGGCAAGCAGTGGTGATACAGTATTGCTGGCGGGAAAGGGTCATGAAACAACCATAGAGACGAAAAACGGCTTCATCCCCTGGGATGAAGCCGAGATAGCTAAGCAAGCACTCAAGGATCTAGGTTACACCGGCAAATAGCTAGCCCTTTACTGAACTTTGCTATCAGCTGTAGAGCTTTCAGGCTCTGGAAGCCTTACCTCTATATGTAGCTCTCTAAGTTGTTCTTCATCTACTGGTGATGGGGCATTCAGCATGAGATCAACTCCAGCCTGGTTCTTAGGAAAGGCTATTACCTCGCGTATGTTCGGCTCATCTGCGAGAACCATCACGAGCCTATCGATCCCAGGAGCGATACCTCCATGAGGAGGAGCGCCATACTCGAATGCCTTCAGTAGAGGACCGAATCTCTGCTCTATATCCTCTGGAGTATAGTTCAAAATCTCAAAGATTTTCGCCTGTAGATCTCTCTTATGAATACGAATGCTGCCACTCCCTAGCTCGTATCCGTTACAGACAATGTCATAAGCCATAGCCCTGACTTTACCTGGATCACTATCAAGCAGAGGCTCATCTTCCGGATAGGGAGCAGTAAACGGGTGATGGGTTGGATCCCATCTTCCCTCATCTTCATTCCATTCGAAGAGAGGCGGGTCAACTATAAACGCGTAGGCTATAACGTCCTGATCCACTAAGCCAAGTTCGTGGGCCATATGGCTCCTTAGCCTACCAAGCACGTCGAGAGCTTGTAAAGTCTTATCAGCTACGATAAGCATTAGATCGCCGTTGTTAGCCCCGAGCTTGTGAGCAATAGCGACTACCTGATCATCAGAGAAGAATTTAGTTACGGGAGAACGGACGCCTTCAACACCTCTTGCCAGGTCATCGATTGCAAACCATACTAGTCCCTTCGCACCAAAAGACCTAGCAAGATTTGTCAAATCATCTAGCTGTCTCCTAGTAAAAGAGGCTGCTTCTGGGACCGCGAAACCTCGTACTGTCCCTCCGGCAGCCAAAGTATCCTTGAAAACCCTGAAATCCGTATTAGCAACTATATCGCTAATATCCGAAATCTCCATGCCGTATCTGATATCTGGCTTATCAGTACCATATTTATTCCAGGACTCTTCGTAGGATATGCGCTTGAAGGGCTTATACAGGATCTTTTTATCTGTGAGCTCCTCAGTTAGGCTGGTAAAGAGATCCTCGGTAAGCTGAAGTATATCTTCCTGCGTTACAAAGGACATTTCCAAGTCAAGCTGTGTAAACTCTGGCTGCCTGTCTGCTCTCAGATCTTCATCACGAAAACACCTAGCTATTTGGAAATACCTCTCCACACCAGCAACCATTAACAATTGCTTCAACTGTTGGGGAGACTGAGGCAGTGCATAAAAGTGTCCTGGATATAACCTACTAGGGACCAAATAGTCTCTAGCCCCCTCTGGCGTGCTCTTGATAAGGATTGGAGTCTCGATTTCAATGAAGTCCCTGGCCGTTAGGTAATCTCGGATAAACTTGGTGACCTTGTGCCTCAACTGGAGGTTACGAAGCATCTTAGGTCTTCGCAAGTCCAGATATCTATACTGGAGCCTGACAGTCTCATCAGGCAAATTATCATCATCCAGATCGAAAGGTAGAGGTGCAGACTTATTTAACACCTCTAACCTAGATGCAGCCAATTCAATCTCTCCGGTTGACATACGAGGATTCTCAGTACCTGGGGGTCTCCTACGGACAGTTCCAGTTACCGAGATCACCCACTCGCTTCTGACGGTCTCTGCTAGCCGAAACGCATCCTGATTGTCCGGGCTGAACACCACCTGAGTAATGCCCCAACGATCTCGTATGTCTATAAATATCACTCCGCCATGATCTCTACGGCTATTGACCCAACCGTAGAGTGTGACTTCTTGTCCTATATGTTTGGTATTTAGTTCACCACACGTCCAAGTCTTACTCAATTAGGCCTCCAACTTGACATTTTTCTCTTGTTCCTTGATCTCTTCCCAAAGGGCATCCATCTCATCGATAGATAGTTGTTCGAGCTCTTTGCCTTGGGAACGAGCTCTCCTCTCCATCTCTCGAAAGCGCTGTTCGAACTTATCAGTTGCTATCCTAAGGGACTCCTCAGCATCTATACCATGGAACCTTGCCCAGTTCACGAGCACAAACAATAAATCCCCCAGCTCCATCGGCAATTCATCCGCTGCAGAGTCCTTAACTTCTTCGAGCTCCTCTAATACCTTCTCCCACAGCTGTCTAGCATCATCCCACTCAAAGCCCGTTTTCGCAGCTCTGACGCTGATGCTTTGAGCACGTGCTAATGCAGGTAACGCGCGAGGAACTCCATCCAGAACGGAGACTTCTTCCTCTCCCTTTTGAGATCGCTCGGATTTCTTTATCATTTGCCAGTTTCTAGTTACATGCGAAGCGTTTTCTACCTGAATATCGCCGAATACATGCGGGTGCCGACGAATAAGCTTGCTGGTTAGAAAGCGGATAACGTCGCCAATCTCAAACTCGCTCTCAGAGTATGCTATCTCGCTATGCAAGGAAATCTGCAACAAGAGATCTCCCAACTCCTCCTCTAAGGCGTCTATATCTTGCTTATCCAACGCATCTATCACTTCATAAGCTTCTTCAAGTAGATAGCGCTTGATAGAGTAATGGTTCTGTTCTCTATCCCAAGGGCAACCGCCTGGCCCTCTTAGTCTAGCAGTTATATACGTGAGCTGGTAGAAGTGAGATCCAGGTGAGTCAGGGGCCAGGGGAGGTACATAGACAGATGCTAAATGATCTACCTTAGCATATTTATCTAGATCTACCAATTGTAGCTCATGATGCGAGCTATCCACAGAAGCACGAACCACCTTAATAGGCCACTCCGGAGGATAAACAGAAAGGAGAAATAGCTTGGTGACTGAGGCAAGGCTCTGATTCCAAACACCTGTCACCAAGAGAGGTATAGTTGGATTTAAGTATTGAGATTTAGCGCTAGGGTATAGTTCATACAGCCACTCGAGCTCCGAGGCGTCGACCAACTGCAAACCATCATCTATAGGATCCAGACCCAACTCAATCATAATAGCCTCTAAGGCAGATACGGAAGGTAGGATCTTAAGATTTACAGGAGTATCTCGTAGACTCTCACGCAATAGTTTGACTGACCTCTCTCCTGCGCTAGGACTACCAGGCACAGCATACGCCAGGTAAGAAATATCTGCAGCAAGTATGCGATCCCGTAATCGTTCCGCTATAGCCCTGTATACTTCATCTAAAGAATCAAAAGTGTCGTAGATTTCATCAAAGCTCTTAAGCTTATCTCCAAAGTTGATGTGGTCCAAGGTGGGGTGTTTTCTAGTTCTTACCCAGACTTCATCAGCCTCCTCCAAGGCCTTTTTACCTGCTATAGTCAACATACCAGGATCACCCGGACCTAACCCCACGACTACCAGCTTCTTTTCAGCAATCATGTACGAGATTCCTCCTGATCATTCAGGCGCAAAACTGCCATGAAGGCCTCTTGGGGGATCTGTACGCTCCCTACCATCTTCATTCTAGCCTTACCTTCTTTTTGCTTCTCCAGCAGTTTGCGTTTTCGAGTTACATCTCCACCATAACACTTAGCAAGGACATTTTTGCGCATAGCTTTAATGGTTTCTCTGCTTATAACCCTACTCCCTATAGCTGCTTGTATCGGTATCTCAAACAGTTGTCTAGGTATAAGCTCTTTCAACTTCTCAACAAGAGCTTTTCCCTTGGAATAGGCCTGATCCCTGTGAACTATCAATGACAATGCATCTACCACCTGACCGTTCACTAATACATCTAGTTTTACTAGATCGGCTGGTCTGTACCCCACGAATGAATAATCCAAAGAGGCATAGCCTTGAGTTCTAGACTTGAGTTGATCGTATAGATCTGAAACCAGCTCACTTAGCGGAAGATCATAAGTAAGCATTACACGTTTTTCTTCGAGGTATTCCATGTTCCTAAACTCACCACGTCGGTGAGTAATTAGATCCATAACCGGACCTATATAGTCAGAAGGAGTCACCACCGTGATCTGCATCCAGGGCTCTCTTATCTCTTTTATCTTTTGCACAGGAGGCATCTCGTTGGGGTTACGTATGGACAATACCTGCCCATCGGTAGTTTCCACTTCATATTCTACGCTTGGAGCGGTTATTAGCAGATCCAGGCCATACTCGCGCTCCAGTCGCTCTTGAACGATCTCCATATGAAGCAAACCTAGAAACCCAACTCTAAATCCAAACCCAAGAGCAGCAGAGTTGACGGGTTCATAAGTAAGAGACGCATCATTCAACTTTAGCTTGTCTAAAGCATCTCTAAGCTCTGAGTAATCCTCCCCCTCTACAGGGAATATACCGGCAAATACCATAGGCTTAACAGGCTTGTATCCAGGTAGCGGCTCAGTAGCACCATTACGCGACCAAGTGATGGTGTCTCCTACTCTACAATCAGATACAACTTTAAGCCCCGTAGCTATATAGCCTACCTCCCCAGTATCAAGAGATTGAGAGGCTGTTAGATCCGGAGAGAAATACCCAAGCTCAAGAGCCTCTGTATCTTTTCCTGTTGACATCAATCGCAGTTGATCACCTTTGGATACCTTCCCATCAACAATCCTGACGTAAGCCACAACACCCTTGTAAGGATCGTAATGTGAGTCAAATATCAATGCTCTAAGGGGCGAATTGGGATTACCCTCTGGAGGAGGGAACCTGTGCACTATAGCTTCCAGCAAATCTTCCACGCCTAAACCAGTCTTGGCGGATACCGCAAGTATCTCACTCCGTGGTATGCCGAGAAGCTGCTCTATCTCACCCATCACACCCTCGACATTAGCGCTGGGGAGATCGATCTTATTGACCACGGCAATAATCTCAAGATCGGCCTCAAGGGCCATATAGACGTTTGCGAGGGTTTGGGCCTCGATACCCTGGGTTGCGTCCACTACTAGGATTGCTCCCTCGCAGGCCGCCAAGCTTCGACTTACCTCATAGGAAAAATCCACATGGCCCGGAGTATCTATAAGGTTCAGCTGATACCTATTGCCATCCTTGGCGTTGTAATACATCCTGACAGCCCTAGCCTTGATCGTAATTCCCTTTTCCCTCTCCAGGTCCATCGTATCAAGAACCTGCTCAACCATCTCACGTTCGCTGATAGTACCAGTAACTTGTAACAACCTATCAGCTAGGGTAGATTTACCGTGATCAATATGAGCTATAATGCAAAAGTTCCTAATGAAGCGCTGGTCCAATGCGAGTTCTCCGAAACACTTGGTAGGCAACTATTAATTCAACCTGTCAAAAGTATATCGCGTCAAGTTGAGCAATGAGAGCTCGTTTGGTATACTGGCAGGGTTAGTTCATGGCATAATTATCTTCCGAGAAACAAATCTTACTGATTGTGAAAGGGAGTTATGAGCAGACATCATCAGAGGTCACTTGCAAACAAGAGATCAGCAGAGAAAGCTCACAGGGTTTCCGAGAAGCGTAGGCTGCGAAACAAGTCCATAAAGAACAGAGTACGTACTATGATATCCAAAGTACGTAGGCCTTTGCTGGCAGGAGATGTGGCAACTGCTGAGCAGAACCTAGCAGCTGCGATTAGCGCATTGGATAGGGCAGTTTCTAAAGGTGTGCTTCACAGGAATAACGCTGCCAGGCGCAAGAGCAGACTGATGAAGGCACTAGCTGCCGCACGCAGCTCTGCATCTTCTTAGAAACGCCTCGCACAAGCTTGCTGTATAAATAGCTCAAGGGCCGAGTCTAACTCGGCCTTTCCTGTTTTGTAGCTTAGATCGACCTGTAATAGCATCTCGAGAAGCTTCTTAGGCTGACCAGGTTTAAAAGTGCTGAGCGCCGTCGATAACTTCCTGGCTACAAAGGGCTTCATACCAGTAGCCTGCTGCAGATACAAACTTCCCTTATCCCTACAGCTATCAGCTATAACCAGGTTACGTATCTGAGATGATATGGCGCCAATAATTTGCTGAGGAGCCACACCCTTTTCTAGCAGCGCACGAAATGACTGAACAGCTTTCCCCGCATTCTTAGAATAGATAGCATCCGTTATATCCCAAACAGCAACATCAGGCGGCATATCCACCAGAAGGTATATATCCTCAGGATCAATCCTGAGTTTATCCTTACAATACATCTTGAGCTTATCCATCTCAGATTGAAGCCTGGAAACATCATTGCTGACAGCCTGTGCTAATATCTCAGCAGATTCTGAATCTATCTTGTAGCCATCAGATTCAAAAGCCTTCCGTATATATAAGGGGAGCTCGGCTTGCTCCGGCAAGAGGTACTCCTCGAAAGAACTGTATTTGCGGAGTACACGACCTATGCCCGAAGTACCTATTGGATTCCTATCAAAAAACACCAGCAGAGTAGTCTCCGGCACCTCCGGTAGATAATCTTCCAAGTCCTTAACCAGTTGACTTGATGAGGTTCGAGTTTTTCGTTCGGAATATTCTTGATCAGTACTGCTAGAAGCGTCAGAGGAAGATAGGCTGCTTATTCCCTTGACTATCACAACTCTTTTGCCTCCAAAAAGAGGCATAGTATTGCAGTAATCCCGGAGGTCTCTGATGGATAAGCCTGTGGCTTCCAGTTCAACTACATCCGTATCCTCTTCCAATTCGGAAAGGATAGCTCTAAGTCGTTCGTTCAGTTTAGTATGGTCGTTCCCACAAATAGTAACTACCATTTTACCTTGGGCAAAAAAATACCCCGAGTGCCGTCGCCACCGTGTTCCTGAACCTGCAAGCTCGCAGGTGGGTGCCTACCTCTCGAACTTTCAGCGTTTCCGCTAGGCGAGCCTTTTATGGCTCCTCGCGCCTACGCACGTTCTCGAGCGATCAGCTCCCTCAGTTAGGGTGTTGGTTCAGAACATCCCTAGCGACAACGGCACTCCTGAAGGGGCTACATTAGGAGATTATCACAGATGATGAGATATAACAAGGTCTACAAAGAATTTTATGGTAAACAAAAAGACCTGCGAAGAGTTTCGCAGGTCTTGGAGCGGGTGACGGGAGTCGAACCCGTGCCAGCTGCTTGGAAGGCAGCTATGATACCGCTTCACCACACCCGCACTTGCGATACTGGTCGGGGTGAGAGGACTTGAACCTCCGACCTCAGCGTCCCAAACGCCGCGCGCTAGCCAACTGCGCCACACCCCGACACTTTGAACCTCGCGCTATACAAATTAGCAAATAGCTGTCCCTTAGTCAAGTGTTCATCGGCTCTACTAGCCAATCCTGTCACGGGGATTTATATATGATGTAATCACCGAATCGAGCAACAGCGATGAGCTTTCCTTTGAAAGGATCTCTGGGATCTATACCTTCCTCAGCTTGCATCTGACGCTCTGAACTACCATAAACAACATAGCTAACACTATACTTTTCCAAAAGTTTGAGCAAAGCGTCTCTATCTAACCCGGAGTAAGCCCTGCTTACGTCCCTCATCCTCTCTGACAGCTCCCTCAAGGCGTCTGGTTGCCCAAGACGCCACTGTAATTCATGCCCCTGCCACCCTAAGACAGTCGGTCTTCCTGCATACGTAGAGACCCGGGAATAATTAGTATAAGATCCACCAGTAGCTTCCAAAACAACTGTAGAAGGGTTAGTGTTATTCCTTACCCATTCCACTACCCGATACATATATGGATCTTCGTTATTTAGAAACGCGGTACCGTCTAGTCCATGCATGCCTTCCAATGATCTAGCTCGGAAGGTTGTCAAGGAATAACCCATAGATAAAACAACTAGAGCACACATTATAGGGACTATAACTCGCGTGATCGTTACCCTGGGAACACATGATCGTAAGGAATCGAGAGCAAACATAGCCATGCATCCAACAGATATACTTTGTATCTGCCAGGATTGATAGTAAAACTTGAAAACCGTGTTCATGCGATCCTCAAAAACATCTCTGATATAGAAAAACTCCGGCAAAACCACCAGTAGCCACCCGACTACAGATAGAAAACAAGCATATCTAAAGCCTATAGAAGAAGTCCTAAATCCTATGATCAGAGTAGCTACTACTAAGGGAAGAAGTAGCGTTGCATGCACACCAAAGATCACCCCTATAAAACTCACAAGCAGTAGGGGGACAAGAATTCTTAAGTCCTCCCTATGAAACAGGTTAGTAAAGCAAACTAGTACGAACAAACTAAAGGCTATATGCCAACCCCAGACCTTCAAAAGCTCCAGCAGGTCCGTGTGATCCCACCAAACCACTCCTATGTAATGACCGATAAAGTTGATCACAGGGATCACTTCTATTTGAGGGGGAATAAAGCTTTGGCTACTTACGGGCGGGTCAAAATGTCTTACAAAGGGATAAGACGTTACCAAAGAGGTAAATGCCAAGAGAATAATGCTCAAAGCAGATCTCAGTAGGACTTGTGTGTACATGCCGATAGTAACTATAGACAGAAGGAAAACTAATACTGCTACCGGAACATCCCAGCTATTAGTCATATACAGAGCCCCAATTAAGATCCCGGGCAAGAGGACAGGTAAAACTAGGAATGTAGATTTATTCTGCCGGTAGAGGTTAGATACCGAGCAATAGAGCACACCCAAAAGCAAGGGCATAGCCATCAGGTGGGGATGTAGATCTCCTAATAGGAAAGTGAAAGCTGGAAACTCATCTATAGTTTGTTGAGGGCCATTTCGGCCAGGAATAAAGTCGAAAATGACCCTTGTGGATTTCCAGAACCAGTCAAAGCTTCCGGGAGTATTAAAATTTACCCACGCTAGGATAGAGGCTACAGGGTTGCCAGCAAAAAGAAGCAACAGCAGAGAGATGATAGCTCCAGCCACAGCAATCCAGATAGATCTGAGCCCAGCCGCCCTGATGAGATTGATGACTATACTGAAAGTAATCACTGCTACGACAGCAAAGATAGTCGCAAGGCCCAGGTTGTAGCCCACTGCAGGAGAAATTCCAGAGAGACGACACAAGATCGAAACCATGTAATAACCAAAGTAGTAATAGTTGACTCCATATCCTGCAAACCATATATCCCTAGGAGGTATAACCTCGCTAAGGTACGAAGTTTGTAGATACATGAAATCCATAGGTTTCTCGGTCTGGGAGATCTCGGGCACGAAGGCTCGTAGGATTGCGAGATAAGAAAAAGCCAGGACAAATATAAGCTCTAGGGATAAATAATATTTCCACCCTTGAAACAGGAGAGATCTATTGAATGAGGATCTAAAGAACACAATAGCTACCAGTACGGAGATGAAAAATAAAGCTGCTACAGAGATTATCAGACCTTTATTCTTGTCCCAAATCCCCAAGTATAGTCCGTACCATGTAGACCAAGACACGAATAGCCATCCAACAAGCTTAGACAGAGCATATCCGCGATCGGGCATGAACCGAAACAAAGCGTAGGCTATGGGCATGCTGATAAGCCCTAGCAACAACAAAGTCGCGTACCATTGGAGACAGTAAATTAAGTCATTGTTCAAGTTTACTTAAGCTCTCCTCGGACCATTGCCAGGAAGGCTTCACTTCGTAGATCTTTACAGCCCTGTTGCTATATATAAGTTTCAAATAGGGACCAACCATTCGATCAAACTTCTCAAGCCCCTGTTGTGAGGCATACCTCTCGCCTGTATCAAACTCGTGCAACCTCTCGACGGGTCCTAAATAGATGTACTTTATGTCATATCTCAATATAAGCTCCAGAGCGGTCTTAATACTTGATGTATCATAGAGATTCCTAACATCACGACTCCTACTGAAGACCTGATCTGGATATCGCTGTTGACTCTCATGATTATCCCACCCCATTACGTCGGGCAAGCCAGTGAACATAGATATCCTGGACCCAAATCCTCTATACGGACCAATACTCGCCTCGACCAACACATCAGGCTTAGCAATATTCTTCCTAAGCCACTGTATAGCATCATAATCATATTTAAAGCTAAGCGTCTGCCCTGAAACATTCGTCAAAGTAGCGGTAGTAAGAAATGCTTCTCCATTTAGTCCTGCATTACTTGGAGGCACCGGAAAGCGCTGAGACAAGCGAGAATAAGAGCCGGCGACAGTATATATGAGCGATGAGGTGACCAGGAACAGGCAAACTCCTAAGTAACTAGCTCTTAGACTGCTTCTCCTGATACTCCTATAAGTAACAGGTAACAATCCAGCACACCCCAGAGCCAGCAAGATCCAGCTCTGAACCCCAAATTTGAAGATGGTGTTCATACGATACGCGGTTGATCCATCCAAAAAGTCTCTCAAGTAGAAGATCTCTATAAGCACCCAAATAGCTAACCCAGCGGACGTCAACCCAAGCCAAATAGCCAATGGCTGTTTATTTCTACTCTGCCAAAGGCAAGAGATTGAACATATGAGCAAGGCTAGCAAAAGACCTAAAGATAGCCTGTTTAGAGAGAGGCCAACTATCACAGCACCTAAAGCTACTAATAATATGAACCTGAGATGAGTATCCCTGAGTAAAGTTACCAGAGCATAAGACAGAACAATGGCAAAGAATAAACCTAACTGTATCAGGATCAAAGTAACGGGGACAGATTCATGTACCAGGCCAAAACTGGAATAAAAACTCTTAAAGTGCACGAAGAATGGTACACAGAAAGCAACTGATAGGATTATAAAGGTCAAACTATCGTGTGCGACTCTAAGTAGCTTAGTAAGCAAGGTCGTACACGAGGTTAGAGCTCGTATAGATACAGCTAGCAGGAACAATCCACTATAAGTAGGGAAATCCCAGGGGTTAGTCATTATCAGGACACTACCAAGCATCGACGCCAGGATAATCACAATCAACCTACTCTTCCTCGCAGAAATGAAAACATAATACGCTGCCAGGATTAAAAGCCCTAGCGCCATAGGCATAGCTACCATATGTGCATGGAGATCAGCATACAGAAACGTGAAGAATGGGAACTCGTGAATTATGTTCCCACCGGTAATGCGAGTAGACCTCCAGAAGTCAAAGTTTCCCAGGAAGTTGGACAAGTTGCCGCTGGCAAAAGACTGCATGAGTTGCACTAGGCCGTCCAAGTTACCTACTATAACCATAAGCAAGGTACTCAAAAAGCCCACGATTTGCGCAAAAGTCCCTCCAAAAAACCTTCTGGAGATCTCATAACCAAATGTAAAGGCAAGGGTACCCGTAACGGCGAAGATCCATGCCACCGCGATATTGAAGCCATAGGCCGGCCCCACGAACGTCAGTCTCATGAGAACAGCAGCTAACCACTGGCCAAAATAGTAGTAGTTAATGTACCCGCCAGAAAACCAGGGATCATAAGGGGGTAAGTTGGAGCTCCTTTGAATCGCGTTGATAAATGAAAGCTCCATTGGCTTTTCACCACCGAATATGGGATGCCACAGATCAGGATTAGCTATTCTCATAAGCAGACCGACAATAAAAAGCAATAAGAATAATCCCTCTAGCAGCACTATCCTACTGATCCTGGATCTAAGGATATTTACTAAGGATCTGGAGTTGACAAGGGCAAACGAGAGGGAGAAAAGTATAAAGCCGATCGTTATTACCCACAAGCTAGCTGGATATGTTAGTAGTCCAAGAGACGTGCCCAACCAGGCACCAAGGGCAATAATTACGATAGAAAGAAGCTTAGACAACATCCAGCCACTATCTTGTGCTGCATATACAAACTGGGCAAGAAGAATCCATCCTAGCAAGCCTATTAACTCGAGGATAAAGAACCAAGCTATTGGCGAAATCAAGCTGTTATTAATTATTCCCCGATAGTAAGGTAAGCCTATCGAAGACAATGTCGTCAGAGGATTAATCATTAGAGGCTTATCGACCTTGCCATGTCTGGAAGGATTCCAGGGCGCTAGCAAAGAGTCCGCAAAAAGCGCTCTTAGTTCCCAGTCTGCAAGCTGTCTCTCCTTTTTGAATATCACAACCGGGGGGTGGTCATATACAGCAACATTGTCATCTGCGCTACTTTCATCTATAGGTACAGCACCTAACGAAGGAGAAGAATGAAACTCCGCAACTTTGATAAATCCTAGGCGCTCAGAAAAGAGCAGTTGATAATACCTAGTAGCAACAGCATATCGCCACGGGGACATGGGGATAGATTTATACAGCCTGTTGGTGGCCAGCACTATATAATCCGAGTTACGTAGTACATCTTCTATCTGCTGTAGCTTTTCGTCAGGCGGTAGATCATCATACATAGCTATAGTGTAGTAGTTGTAGATGCTTGGGCTATTCCCCTCCACAGGGAGAGGGAGACGGTCATCCCAGTGTTCTGTGCCTATAATTGAGCCGGGAGGTATGTGCTTGTATATCCATTCTGAAGCCGTGATCCACACATGCGGCCGAGTATATATACGTTCAAAGGCCAGCGCCCACAATAACGTTCCCACTACCACAGAGAAAATAGCAAGATATGGTATAAATCGCTTCAAAGCTATGAAGATACCAGGTTCGGGGCTAATCCTGGTGACAAACCTTGAGTGTAAAAGGTAATTAGACAAAACTGCGCTGGCCAATATCAGCAGCACTGGATGAATGGGGAGCATGTATCTCAACCATTTAGCTTCAAGCAGGAGGATAGAAGCAGTGTATGGGAGAATCCAAATCAATAAGACTGCATATTTGGAATCGCCAGATCTCAAAGTCCTGAAAAGGGCCCAAAACAAGCCAAATATTACTGTTATACCTAAGGGTATTCCCACTCCCCAACGTGCATACTGCGTAAGATGGTACCAGCCAGGTATAGTTCCTATGTACTGTCTTGTGTAAGGAACGTCGATTATTCCTCGCTGTATCTGGCTCTCGGCGACGATATTCTGCGCATAGGTGGGAAAATCCAGCAACGCATAGGGCTCCCATATTGCCCACGCCAAGACAGCAGCTGGTAAAACATACGTTAGGCGCCTCACTACAAGCATCAAGGTAGAGGCTATACTCTCTCCCGAAGAGAATATACCTGATATCCTTGACTCCAAACTTCTTATAGCAAGTAAGAGCAACAATGCGGGACAAAATGCTGCAGCGCTTGGCTTTGTAGCTATCGCAAATCCAAGAAACAAACCACTTAAAGCAAACTTGTAATTCTTATGATCCTGAATGGCAGATACTGCGAACCACAAACTTATGACCAATAAGAGGGTCATTATAGGCTCTGCCACATAAAAATGAGCAAATTGTATTTGAATTACGGAAAAAGCTGACAATAATGCAGCAATAATTCCTGTTCTTGCCCCGAATAACCGTAAAGCTAATAAGTAAATGAATAGAACCGTGAGCGTGTCTGCTATCGCACTTATAGACCTAGCCACTACATATATAGATTCAAATTCAGCATACTGTTGCCCCAAAACCTTGGCAACTAAGTTAGATACAGCCTTTAGAAAGTAAATAAGCAGGGTACCGTAGGAATAGCTTAACCTAATCCCGTTTTCTAGTCTGCGAGGGTTTAGGGGACTAGAATCTGCATCTAACAACTTCCCGAGGTCTAAGGTGAGATGTACCCTATTGACTGTAACATCAATAATGTGTCTCTCGTCTGGATGAGCATAAAAGCCTGAATCCCAGCCTATTCCATATACTCGCAGGGAAAATGCAATCAGTAGGATGATCAGCAGCAAGACTCTATTCGTACCGTTAGACACTTTGCTCCTTTCCTGTAAAATCACTAACGGATCATTTTAACATCGGGGTGATGATGGATAGAAAAAGGCTGCTGTTTTTTGGTACATCTGAGTTCGCTGTTCCACAACTTCAAGCTCTAACCAGTTTAGGGAAACACGACCTAGTAGCGGTCTATACTCAACCTGATAAGCCCGCGGGCAGGGGTCTAAGAAGTCACCCCTCCCCCATAGCGCTTGCAGCTGAGCAGCTTGGACTTCCAATAGAAAAACCTAAAAAGATCAGAGATAGTTCCGTAATAGCTAGCATCAGAGACTATAGACCCGATCTGATTATATTATCAGCTTACGGCTTGATTATCCCTCGGGAAGCCCTCCAAATCCCACCATTGGGCTGGATCAATGTGCATCCCTCATTACTGCCTAAGTATAGAGGTGCAGCGCCTATACAAGCTGCCATACTAGCAGGGGAAACCAAAACAGGAGTGACGCTTATACGCATGGGGGAAGGACTGGACGATGGACCTATCCTAGCCCAGGTAGAGGTGGATATAAAAGATCACGAGACAGCAGGAGAGCT
This sequence comes from Thermobaculum terrenum ATCC BAA-798, assembly GCF_000025005.1. Classification (NCBI taxonomy): domain Bacteria; kingdom Bacillati; phylum Chloroflexota; class Chloroflexia; order Thermobaculales (SeqCode); family Thermobaculaceae (SeqCode); genus Thermobaculum (SeqCode); species Thermobaculum terrenum. The sequence continues at coordinate 1,001,196 of NC_013525.1, read as the reverse complement.
TTCCGAGAGGCTAGCAAAAATAGCCGCGGATCTGCTGATCCAAACTTTGGATAAATGGATACAAGGGAAGATCACCCCAGTAGAACAAGATCACTCGGCTGCTACATACGCCCCTAAGATAAGCAAAGAAGCAGCCTGCATAGATTGGAATAAGCCTGCTGTTTTGATTGAGAGAGAGGTCAGAGCATTTAATCCATGGCCAGTATCTTACACATACTGGGAAGATAAAAGAATATTGATCTATAAAGCTAAAGCTATCCCTTCATCTACTGAAGGCAAGCCCGGGGAAGTAACCAAAGACGTACAAACTAAGATGCCGATAGTAACATGTGGAGAAGGAGCACTCCTGTTAGAACAACTGCAGATGCAGGGCAAGAAGATCGTGGACGGCAAAGCCTTCCTCGCAGGGTATCAGAAGATAATAGGTTCCATACTCTCCTCAGACTGCTTTGGGGAGCCAAATAAGGATAGCTGAACTGCTGGCTCCAAGGGAGGCTCCCAGACCAAGCTTGGCTTATCTCTTTCGGTTACGTATAAATCGATAGATATCCCTAATTTATTTAGATACGACAAAACGGTATCTCTAGCGCATGTCTTCGTATTGTTACGCTTTGAGAGATGTGCAAGCCAAAATTGCTGGGGTCGCGGTCTTAGGGCAGAAGATATCAGCTGAGCTGCCTGCAGGTTAGAGAGATGCCCCCTATCGCTCATAATTCTCTTCTTTAGGTGCCAAGGGTAGGGGCCACTTATTAATCTATCAACATCATGATTTGCTTCAATTACGACCAAATCACTCGTCCTGGCTGCAGATACAGCATCTAGCGTAGGTGCTCCCAGATCGGTTATTACCGACACCGCATACTCACCGTATCTGATTTGATAGCCAACTGGATCAGCAGCATCATGAGGCAGCGAAAATGCTTGTATCTCTAGTCCCTCTATTTCTATAGATTGTTCCTTCTTATAGACTTCGTACTCAACCCCATCAATCAACCAGGATAAAACTTTTCTGGTTTCTTCAGTACACAGCACCGGAGTGTCAAACCTTTTAGCAAGCAGCTCTATACCTGCAATATGATCCGAATGCTCGTGCGTGACAAAAATACCTAGAAGGTTTTCTGGAGATACATTTCTTTCAAGGAGGTACGTAGTCAATTTGCGAGCAGATATCCCTGCATCAATCAATATAGCCTTGCCTTCCCATTGCAAAAGCAAGGAGTTACCAGAACTACCGCTGGCAAGGCAACTCACACGTAGACCAGATATTGTTCGCTCGATGTTCACAGCAGAAGCAATATATCTCTATAATTGCATCGTTGTCAAAAATCAGAGGACACTAGTTTATGACTTTTTTACTCTTCGCTTTACCAATCCTTATTGCTATGCTAGAATCGGCGCACTTGATGGGGTACAAGCGAGTTAATGGGTAAGGTAATCGCCATAGCTAACCAGAAAGGCGGAGTGGGGAAAACTACAACTGCTCTCAACCTGGGAGCTGCGCTTAGGGAAAAGGGTCATAGTGTGCTGCTTGTGGACTTTGATCCTCAGGCAAGTCTAACTCTATCCCTGGGATTTCAGCCCGACTCCCTATCCCCAACTATATACGATGTCTTGTATGCTACGATCCAAGAATCTCCTCAACCTACTATTAAGGACATACTACTCCCTGCTGAGCAGGGGTTGATCCTAGCGCCCTCTAATATAGAGCTCTCCCAAGGAGAACTAGACCTTTTCCGAGCAACTTTGGGAGAATTGGTTCTTAGAGAGATGTTAGAGAAAATTAGGCGAGAATACGATGTCATATTTATTGACTGTCAGCCTTCATTGGGGCTCCTGACTATAAACGCACTTGCTGCAGCTGATTCGGTTATTATCCCTCTACAGGCAGACTATCTAGCGATGAAAGGTGTAGATTTATTGCTAAGGACTGTTTCACAAGTTCAACGCAAGTTGAATCGCAATTTAAGAATAGATGGTGTACTACTCACCATGGCGGATATTAGAACTGTACATGCTAGGGACGTGATAGCTGCTGCAAGGTCCGCACTAAACGGTATGGTCAAAGTTTTTGATACTGTAGTAAGACTAAACGTCAAGGTAAAAGAAGCTCCCATGACTGGGAAAAGCGTTCTAGCCTACGCTGGAGATACACCAGCAGCCATAGCTTATAGACAATTAGCGGAGGAACTGGAGGAGTGCCTGCAATGAGTAATAAGAGAGCAAGAATAACCCCTGAAAACGCCCAAGCTACGTTCACATCGCTGCGATCTATAATAATGCCGGTATCAGATGATGATCCTGGCCTACCAACATCTCAGGTAGTCGAAGTAGAAATCGAAAGAATAAGACCTAACCCTGCGCAGCCCCGCAGTCAAACTTCCAGTGGCTTCTCCAAATCTAGCATCGAAGAGCTTGCTGAGAATATAAAGGAGCATGGACTACTCCAACCAATACTCGTCAAGGACACAGGGCGTTTTTACCAGATAGTTGCAGGCGAGCGCAGATACAGAGCATGCCAGCTTCTTGGCATGGAGAAGATACCTGTAAGGATCATAGAACCCAAAGACGAGCAAGAAGAGCTTATGATATCTCTTGCCGAGAACCTACAGCGCAAAAACCTTGGCGCACTCGAAGAGGCAAGAGTATTTAGAACCCTTATACACAAATTTGGCCTCAGCTACAGGGACCTAGCCAGGCTGTCTGGGAGAAGCGTAGCGCATGTTCATGGAAGGCTACAGCTGCTTGAACACGACGATATACGTCAAGCTGTAGAGCAGAAGCAGATCGGTATAGCAGATGCTATCCAATTGGCTAGAATACCAGACGATACCCAGCGTAAAGAGCTACTTACCGCAGTCAAAGAGGGCTCACTCAAGGGCAGCTCTTTACACAGGCAAGTTCAGATATTCCTTGGAGAGATATCCTCAGATACTGAAAGCTCTGATGAAAATGAGAAGCAAAGAGGGTTTGAACCTAATAACCTACAGATGGCTTTAAGTATCATAGACTCGCTCCCCGAAGAGATCAGCGAAGACGACAAAAAATTGCTTTATACCATAGCCTCAAAGGCGGCTGCCAAGCTGAACATGAGATTAGTAGCCGTACCTACCATAGGTGCCAATCCGCAGAAAGAAAAGGAAGAACATGAAATAGACCCATCAGAGATGAGGAAGATCGTATCACGCACCAAGGAGTTCAGGAACGAGAGAGGGTACTCTATAGTAAACCTGATAACCGTTTACTGGATGAGTATGGAGCGCAGAGGCTACACTTTCAGTCCGGGTGAGTGGAAGGCAATACCTCAGGGAGATGGGAGCTACCTAGTGACTTTCACCTATAAGATCGACAACGAACCTAAGATCATGGAGTGGGTATACCTCAGTAATGGTCAGGTAAGGCCGGCTAATGACGAAGCAGCCTTGCTAATGGGCTAACTTCTTGGGCCGAATATAGCTCTACCTATCCTGACCATAGTAGCTCCCTCTTCTATAGCTACTAGATAATCTTCGGACATACCCATAGAAAGCTCAGGACCGAAAAAATCATATCTTGAGCATAGGTCATCGCTCAGCCGCCTAAGCTGAGCAAAATAAGGCCTGGACTGTTCTGGATCAGGTGAGTATGGAGGTATAGCCATCAAGCCCAGCAACTTAAGATTAGGTACCTGTCCCAACTGTTCTACTGCGGGTACAAGTTCTGAGGCTGGAAAACCAGTCTTAGAAGGTTCATTGGCTAAGTTAACCTCGAGGAGAATTGGAAATAATTTATCTTGTGAGTAGTTCGAAATCCGGAGTCCCAGTTCTACCGAACTGCAGGAATGTATGATGTCAAATAGATTAATTGCCTTCTTGACCTTGTTTTTCTGTAGAGTGCCTATCATGTGTAACCTAATGGCGTTTCTAATATAGTGATCTGACCACTTAGCTTCAGCTTCCTGCACCCTGTTTTCACCTACATCACGTATTCCAGCCTCGAGGGCAGGTAGCACATGCTCGACAGGAAAAGTTTTGGCTGCAGCGATTATTGTCACAGCATCTGGTGTGCGACCACTAGCAATCGCGCGATCTCTGCACTTCTCTATAACTTCTAGAGCGTTTCTGTACACATCTATATCCTTCATGCCCTTCTACCCACAAAAGCTGCAAATCGCATAGTAGTGCCATCTCGACGATAGCTGTGAAGGTTTCTTGGTCCACAGCAAGTACATTCTGATTCTCTTATTCCAAACACGTTTCTAACACCTGCTTCAAGTAGCTGATAGCTCAGCAGTCGATATAGATCACAGTAGATCTTTCCACGCCGCAACTCAAAGGTCATAGGTCTCAGATCTTCTTCAAGCGAGTAATATACCTCTTCACCAACTTCGTAACAACAGGACTTTATTCCAGGACCGATGGAAGCGACTATATGCTCTACATTAGCCCCAAGGTCAACCATAGCAGTTATAGCTTCGTGAGCTATACCCGAGAAAGTACTACGCCTACCTGCATGCACGATTCCAACTACCCCACCTTCCTGGTCCCAAAGAAGCAATGGGGGGCAGTCAGCATGACGCGTTATTAGCAGAACTCGCTCATGACCAGTTACCAGCGCATCCCCCTCGAAAACCATAAGCTCAGCATGAGGTTGGTCCTCTATACAGATAACCGAGTCTCCATGTACCTGGTGAAGCCATGCTAAGCACCAACTATCTTGCAGATTTAGATATTCACGCAGTCTAGCTACAGACTCATCAGAAGACATATCAATTGAATTGGTTGCGCCGTCAGTGGGTGGTGTTATACCGCATATAAGTTCTTCAGATGCTATTCCAGCAAACGGGATTATATCTATCACCTTTACCCTGTAGCTCCTAATAGTGATATAAGTAGGGTCAAGCTTATCATACTGACCAGTGTAGAAAACGCTATGACGTTCGAAAGAAAGTCGGTATCTGACTTAAAGACCGTTGCTAGCATGATTGTATTTACAGCGGTAGGCATGGCAGATTCCACCACAAAGACTTGTAAAATCAAGCCTTCAAGCCCCATTACACGTCCTATCATGTAGGCTATCAGAGGAGAGATTACTAAGCGTGTAATCAACGCAGCTACAAACAATGGAGAGATTATAGCCTTTAGACGCAACCTAAGCTGAGCACCTAACATTAGAAGCAATATAGGTATTGCAGCACTACCTAGTAGATCTATTGGCCTATTAACTACTTGCGGCAAAGGGAAATGAAAGATCAGAAAGGGTAAAGCTACAACTATGGCATATAATGTCGGTAGCTTGAACGTGTTCATCAAAGCGGATTTTGGGTCTGCCATCCCCCTAGAGGCAATATAGACCCCCAAGGTATTAGTAAGCAGGGACTGAATAACGAAATAGATCGACGCTACTGCCAATCCCTCATCACCAAAAGCAAATAGGATCACCGGTAATCCAAAGTTACCAGAATTCATCAGAATCGTAGATAAAAGGTAGCTAGACTTGGTGTAGGGCTCAACACCCAATAATTCACAAACTAAAGTACCCAATAGATAAGTGAAGATAGCAAGTATCAACAGAGATAGACCTATTCTTAGGATGTTCGATAGGGTAACCGATGTGTTAACCAGGCTACTAAACACTAGGGCGGGGCTAAGAACATACAGAGACAGTCTTGCAAGGGATTGAGCGTGCATAACCCCACAACGAGCAGCCACCATCCCCGCAAGCACTATAATAAAAACAGGCACAGTCGTATTTATAAAGATAGACAGCACAGATCATTATCCAGGAAAAGAAGCTATTGGAAGGATAGTAAGGCTTTCATTCCTTACCCTGAGTTATAGCATACTTGTATATCATCTGGTCTATAACACGTTCAACCGGAGCCCAGTCATCGGTAAATGGTCTCTCCGTCATGGATAATTCTCGGATATTTCCACTAGATCTTACCCATTCAAGAATAGTAGTAAGGTAAGGATCCCTCACCTTTTCGGCATTATTCCAGAACTGCTGAATAGTCATAGGCTCGTTGGTTGCGTATATCAGAGTGTTTAGATACGCAGCTGTGTCGATTGCAAAAACGTTCGGGTAAACCGACTTCATAGTGCTGGCCAATGCATTTACCAATCTGTAATCCCCTGGGGCTCTACCAGCATTTATAACCACTATGCCATTGGGCTTGAGGTGCTGTCTAACTTCCTCAAAAAATTCATGAGTGGTGAGGTGGAAGGGGATGTAAGGCTGCCTATATGCGTCAATTGCAATTATGTCATATTTCTTATCTGTACGCCTAAGGAAATATCTCCCGTCATCAACTATTACATTGAGCTGAGGTTCATTCATATCAAAATACTTGCGTCCAACTTCCACAATACGACCGTCTATTTCCACGCCATCTATGTGTGTATTGGGATAGACAATCGAGTATTGCCTGGGCATGGTCCCAGCAGCGAGACCTATCATTAAGGCATCGCGTACGGGCGTATCCAAACCTTCAGGTCTGAAGAGAGGGGCAAGCATGAAGTAATCCCAGGGACCACCAGTCAGTATCTGGTTAGGGTTGTATCTAGAGTGAGTAGCGTGTCCTTCGTTGAGGATCAAATCGACCCAACCATTATCATCTCTTACAACTTGTATATAGTTGTACATTGACTCCCCTTCGTAGAGGAGCTGGCCCATCTCAGCAGCCTTTATCCTGCTAGTGTCGAAGAGAACCATCAAAAAAATAGAAAGAGCAAGCATGACTGCGTAGGGGATAGACCTCCTACCCAACTCCTTAGCCAAGCCAAGTAAGGAAACTGCTAGTAGAACGAACCCAAATATCCATATGGACCTTGTGGTGCCAATCCAAGGCTGCAAGAGAAGTACAGGTACAAAAGTACCAAAGATAGATCCCAAGGTACTAATTGCATATAGGTAGCCAGCGGTGTGTCCGGCTTCTGATACCGACTCTATCTTAACTCTCATTGCGTAAGGAGAAACTGCCCCTAGCATAGTAACCGGCAGTGCAAACAATAGAAGTATGGAAAATAAAGATCCGAAGAATATACCTGCAGACAGTTCGGCAAATCCCTCAGTAGACCACCTTAGCAGGGGACGAGATAATATAGGGATAAGTATGATTAGAAAACCAGACCAAGCTGTGAGTTTATAAAGGCCTGACTTGTAAGGATACCTATCGGCGAACCTTCCACCCAGAGCATAACCTAGGGTCAAATATATGAGGATCATGCCTATAAGATTAGCCCAGATTATCAGTGAGTCACCGAAATATGGCGCAAGCAGGCGCGAAGCCCCCATCTCAGTTGCCATGACAGTCGCGCCTGCTGTGAAGACAACAAAAGGTAATAACAAATCTCTACTGTTCTTCATAAGAGATTATACATCCAGTCTATTGCAATCCAATCTTGCAATACCTAAACTTGCGCCGGAGACTGGTCATCTGCTTTCTGGCCCTGCCTCTGAACAGCGCCTTGAGCCTGTTGCTTCTGGGCCTGAGCCACACGACCTGATCTATCCTTCATCTTCAGCTTACCATCAAAGTATCCGCCCTCTTGCACTACTAGAAGGTCGGTATTTATTTCGCCAGTTACTATACCTGTTGGGGTGATCTCGAAACGACGTCTGCATTCAACCTTACCATTGTATCTTCCGGCAACTGTTATATCTTCCGCAACCAGATCGGCGTTGACCTGGGCTTGCTCTTCTATGAATATATGTCCCTTGGATTCTATAGAACCTTCTACTCTACCTTGGACTCTTACTCCCCTCTCAGACTTGTAGTTGCCACTGAAGAAGTCATCAGGGCCAATGACGCTTTCATCACCTGTAGGGGTACCAGCACGTTGAGGACGCCAATCCTCGTTGGTCTGTCTCATCGGACGCCAAGAGAGTCCACTGGGACTAATATTCGAAGATGCTGACTGAGTCTGAGACTGCTGGGTGGTTTCCTGGTTCTGGGCTTCAGTCTGTGAAGTTTGCTGCTGGTTACCTTCCTCAGTACCCTTTAGATCTCTACGTCGAAGCATGAAATACTACCTCCTGTTCAATTTATATATATCTTCTCTGGCCTTCGACCTATCCCACAAAGGATCTCATAAGGTATAGTTCCTGCAAGTCTTGCCAAGTAGCCTGCATCAACGGCCTCGCTCCCTTGGCTCCCGATGAGCGTTACTGCGTCCCCAACTCTAGCATCAACCCCCTCAGGTAGTTTCACTATAAGGTTATCCATACAGACTCTACCTATAACTGGGCATCTTATACCACTTACGATAACTTCTCCTTTGTTGCTTAGAATCCTTGGGTAGCCATCAGCATAACCACAAGGTATGACTGCTGCCCTATGACTTTCCTTGGCAACATACGTATGTCCGTAGCTTACCCCTTCACCTGCATGTACGTCAAGCACTCTGGCAACTACCGAGCGGAGAGCCATAGCAGGTCTAAGAGGATAAGTCTTGAATTGCAGGGGTTGAACACCGTACAGTCCAATACCAATCCTGACGGCATCAAAGTGGCTCTCTGGAGCGTAGAGAGCCGCTGCACTGTTGGCAGCATGCACTATGGGAGGGACCTCACCTCTCTCTCTGATAAGGTGTATAAGGTCTTGAAACATACTAAGTTGTCGCTTGAACAAAAACCCCTCAGGATCATCGGCGCTAGCGAAGTGGGTGAAGATGCCTTCCAGGTAGACACTATTCGTGCCGTGGATATAGTGAACTATTTGGGCAGCATCTTCAAACTTGACCCCCAGCCGACGCATACCGGTATCTACCTCAAGATGAATGCGTGGGATCCTGCCTACCTCCCTAGCAGTTGCCAGGATCCAATCAAGCATTTTCTCGGTGGATACACTGATAGCAAGGTCTGAAGCTACAGCCTGCTTTATCTCTTGCTCGCTGGAATAACCCAAAACTATTATGGGAGCATCTATGCCACTAGATCTTAGCAACAGTCCTTCGCTGACTCGTGCAACTCCGAGCCCCCATGCACCAGCATCTAGTACGGTCTTTGAGATTTCTATAATCCCATGCCCATAGGCATCGCCCTTGACCACGGCGATAACTTTCGACCCTGGGCATTTATCCAGGTAGAGCCTAAGATTATGCCTTATAGCGTTCAAATCTACCTCTACCCATGTGGGCCCTGTTGCCACCTTAACTCTCTCGGCTAGCATAGCGCCTAAGCTCTCCTAATCGATTACAAAGACATTCTTGCAGCAGGAAGAGCATCTATCAAGTCCGTAGCCCCAACACAATTTTTAGAAACTGTTTCGCTCGCTATGCTAGCCGCTCTAGATCCTAACACTAGCGCGGCTTGAGCTGCATCCGCAGCAGGATATCCTAAGGAAAGGAAGAAGCCACATAGTCCTGCTAACACGTCTCCAGTACCTGCGCTTGATACCTCTGGATGCGATTCGATTAGCAGATACACTTCACCATCAGGTTTTGCAATCAATGGATAAGCCCCCTTCAAAAGCACTACCTTGCCCCACTCTTTAGAAGAAGATACTGAGATCCCAAATCTATCAGACTCGACTTCAGAAACAGACTTATTTACAAGTCGCGCCATCTCCCCGGGATGAGGTGTAAGGATCTGGACCTGAGGCGTGGATACCCACCAGCTATCTTGAGAGGCTAAGGCAAATAGACCATCGCCGTCAACCACCGTAGGAGGAATCTGATGCTTATCGTTCTTCTTCGGCAAGTTAGGAGAAGGCCTAAAACCTATGGCGCGGCGTTGCTCAGGCCCGGGTAATCCTAAAAGTTCCAAGACGAAGTCTATTGTTGCCTCCTCTCTACCGACACCATTACCAACCACTAATGCCTTATAGGTAGAAGCTGCCTCACGCGCTTCCTCCACAGATGCTGGGCCTAAGGTGAAGGGTTCAGCTTCAGGTAGTGGCCAAACGGTCTCTTGATTGAGATGGGAGGTTATTGTGTAGTAAAGCGACCTCGGGAAAGCTACCGTCACATAGCCGGCCCCTGCTCTCGCCGCCGCTCTAGCTGCAAGAACTGGGGCACCAGGATACTTTAGGCTTCCACCCAGAACTATTAGGCGCCCGTTATCGTTCTTGTGTGACCCTACCTTTCTCTCTGGAAACTTAACTTCGTACTCATTCTGGGTAAAGCCCCAAGCTAATGGGCTGAAGTCTTCGGGAATAGTAAATCCTAAAGGCTTATGGACGATAACTCCCGCGGACTCTGGGCCTTTCCCCGTATAGAGTCCGCTTTTGGGATAGCCAAGAGTAACTGTATAGTCTGCAACAATGGACGCTCCCATAACCTTACCATTATCTGAATGTAAGCCGCTGGGAATGTCAATAGAGACAGTCCTAGCATCTGCCTCAGACCTGAATGAGTTCAATCTTTCAATAATCTGTGCAGCCTCACCCTCTACGTTTCTGGAAAGGCCGATACCAAAAATGCCATCTAGTATGGTTCTTGATTCATCAAGCACATCTTCAAGTTCTGCTTGCTGGGAATTACTTTCCTGCCTCTTCCAAGAAAAGACTTTGACACTAATCCCAGAATTAGCAAGTATGTTTGCGGTCTTGATAGCGTCCAATCCATTATTCCCTGGCCCAGCAACGACAGCCACGGGAGGGTGTAATAGCTCTTCCCTTATAAGCCTGAGAATCTCATCAGCTATAGATTCCGCAGCTCTTTGGCTGAGAGACTCTACGGTTTCTCCAGACTTGAAAGCCAGTTCCTCTATAGATCTCATCTGATCTGCAGTTACAACGGGTATCACTTCCCTACTCCTCGACTGTTTTTAGAGCTATAGCCACAACGCTTGCTATTGCTGTATCGCGAGAATGAGTGAGACTTATATCCCAGCTTTGTATTCCAAGCTCCTTTGCTCTATTCAAAGCTCTACCGTAAAGATGCAGCACAGGCTTACCTCTATGGTCCGGTACAACTTCTATCTCCTTCCACCCCACCCCACGCATCCCGGTTCCCAAAGCCTTCATAACTGCCTCCTTAGCAGCAAACCTAGCAGCAAGTGACAACAGCTTATGCGAATACAGATCCCTTTCCCTAGCAGTATATACTCTATTCAAAAACCTTTCTCCCCAACGCTCCAACGCTGCTGCTATACGAGGGACCTCTACTATATCAATGCCGCAATATGGAATACAGTAACTCTCAATATCTTTCACAAGCACTCCAGGTTATAAATTCTACTTAGTTTCCTCAAGCAATCCGGCAAAGCGCCTTTCACGATTGAGCTTTCTTGCCTCAGGATCTGGTGGTTGAAATCCAGCTAGGAACTGCTGTCTATAATCCTCAAACTCGCCCTTTAGGATGGCCTCTCTGGCTCCATCCATCAATCTGACAAGGAATCTAAGGTTATGGGTAGTAGCTAGGGTGTAAGCTAGCAGCTCTTCGGCTCTAAAGAGGTGATGAAGATACGCACGCGTAAAGTTACTGCAGGTATAGCAATCACAATCCTCTTGTATAGGTGTGAAATCCTCTTTAAATTGCGCATTCCTGATATTCAACCTACCAGTTGGCACGAGAAGGGCGCCATTACGCGCATTACGTGTAGGCAAAACGCAGTCAAACATGTCTACACCGAGAGCAATACCATTCAGTAGGTCCTCTGGAGATCCCACCCCCATTAGATAACGAGGCTTGTCCATTGGAAGTATAGCTGTCACTACTGAAAGAGCTTCAAGCATTTGCTCCTTATCTTCACCAACGCTAAGGCCACCTATTCCGTAGCCCGGAAGATCCATGGAGGAGACAAAGAGAGCACTTTCTTCCCGAAGATCAAGCCATATACCTCCCTGGACTATTCCAAATAAAGCCTGATCAGGCCGTGTTTTAGAAGCTATGCACCTTTCGAGCCACCTATGAGTTCTCTCCATGGCTTCTTTGACATAGCTCTTATCTGCAGGATAAGGAGCACACTCATCGAAGGCCATGATAATATCTGCACCCAAAAATTCTTGGTACTTAATCACGTTCTCAGGTGTAAATAGATGCTCGCTCCCATCAATATGGCTACGAAATCGCACCCCCTCATCTAGTACCTCTCTTCGAGAAGCCAGGCTAAATACCTGAAATCCTCCACTATCTGTAAGTATAGGCTTGGGCCAACGCATGAACTTGTGTAGTCCACCCGCCTTTGCCACTATCTCTACACCGGGACGAAGGTAGAGATGATAGGTATTGGAGAGTACTATCTGAGCCCCAAGTGCATCTACATCTTCAGGCTTCATAGCCTTGACGGTTGCTTGGGTACCTACGGGCATGAATACTGGAGTTTTTATGTCCCCGTGAGGAGTAGTCAATATTCCAGCTCTTGCAAGCCCATCTGTAGCCTGAACCTCAAAAGAGAACTGGGTATGATCGATATCCATAATCCTCCCTAGATAATGAGCATTGCGTCCCCAAAGGAGTAGAATCTATATCTATTTTCTACAGCTATCCTATAGGCATTCATAATGTGCTCATAGCCGCCTGTCGCAGCTACCAGCATCATAAGAGTAGACTTAGGAAGGTGGAAATTGGTTATTAAAGCATCTACTATCTTGAACTGATAGCCAGGCTTTATAAATAGGTCCGTCTCCACCCAAGTGCCTGCCTGACGTCTTACAGCAGCATCTTCCAAAGCTCTGACAGATGTAGTACCTACTGCTACTACTCTATTGCCAGCACTACGTTTCTCTTCAAGGTATTCAAGCAAGCCCTCTGGGATGTAATATCTTTCGGAGTGCATCTTATGCTCTTCGATACGCTCTGTCTTTATAGGCTGAAATGTCCCAGGACCAACATGGAGAGTTATAAATCTTAGGTCTACTCCATAGTCTCTTAAGCGGGATATCAACTCCTCAGTGAAATGCAAGCCTGCTGTTGGCGCCGCCACGGCACCAGGGTCACGAGCATAGACAGTCTGATATCTCGAAGCATCACCATGAAAATCATGTATGTATGGAGGTAATGGTATCTCGCCATATTTGTCGAGGTTCTCGTGCACTTCTTGCGGTAACCTAATAAGCAATAATCCCTCGGGCAGTTTTTCTAGTACCTGAGCATCGAGATCCTCGGCAATAGTGACCCTCTCTCCAGTCTTCAACCTCCTGGCAGGTCTACCCATGGCCTCCCATTCGGTATCTTTCACATGTCTAACCAGCAAGAACTCAACATTGCCACCTGTCTGCTTTCTACGGCCATGCAATCTAGCTGGGATAACGCGTGTATCATTGAAGACTAATACATCTCCAGGCGATAAGTAATTAGGCAGATCCCTGAATATAGCATGTTGGATCTCACCAGTACGTTTATTGAGTACGAGCAGTCGCGATGAATCTCTAGGTTCAGCTGGTGTTTGAGCTATGAGCTCGGGTGGTAGATAGTAATCAAAATCCTGCAACCTCATTTAAGCTAACGCCCCAAAATACGCAAAATTATGTTGATTATCACTGTAAGTACGACGCTAATTACTATGCATGAGACTATAGGTATATAGAGACTAAATCCATCCCTACTAAATCTGATATCCCCAGGAAGTCTACCAAACGGCAAAAATGATCCAAACACAGCTATGATAATCCCTACTACTAGCAAGAATAAGCCAGCAAAAATAAATATTTTGGCCAGCTCATTCATCGTCTTCGTTGTTCTCCCAAAGAGTAGGTTGTTCCGTATTATTTTCTGTCTTGGACTTACTTTCCGGATATGGTATGGACAGGTGGTCATAGGCCCTTCTGGTAGCAACTCTACCTCTGGGCGTACGTTGTATGAACCCAAGTATTAGCAGGTAGGGTTCGTAAACATCCATTATAGTGTCTGGTTCCTCTGAGATGGACGCTGCTAGCGTCTCAAGTCCCACGGGCCCACCATCAAATTTCTCTATTATTGCGAGGAGTATACGTCTATCAACCTCATCAAGGCCAAGCTCATCTACTCCCTGAATATCAAGCGCCTTGCATGCAGTCTCATGGTCAATTAAGTGATCCGCCCTTACCTGAGCGTAATCCCTTACCCTTCTCAATAGTCTGATAGCGACTCTAGGAGTGCCTCTGCTACGGCGGGCTATCTCTAAGGCTCCCTCATCTGTAATACCTACTTTGAGGATATTAGCAGCCCTCTTCACTATGGCTGCCATCGAGTCAATATCCTGATATTCAAGCCTGAAGATATCCCCGAACCTACCTCGCAGTGGAGAGCTAAGCAAAGCTAGCCTAGTGGTAGCACCAATAAGTGTAAAAGGAGGTAAAGGCAAGGTGACTGTGCCCGCGTTAGGTCCCTTACCATAAACGAAATCTACCTTAAAGTCTTCCATAGCAGAGTAAAGCATCTCCTCAACAGGTCGAGGCAGCCTATGGATTTCATCAATGAATAGGACCTCAAATGGCTGTAACTTAGACAAGATAGATGCTACATCACCGGGTCTTTCTATAGCAGGCCCGGATGTAGAATGTATCTTCACACCCATTTCATTGGCAATAATCGTAGCAAGTGTAGTCTTGCCTAAACCCGGTGGGCCGTAGAGCAATATATGGTCTATGGCCTCCCCCCTTGCCTTAGCCGCCTCGATGATAACCTTGACCCGGTCCTTTATTTGATCTTGACCAATATATTCATCTAATCGCTTGGGCCTGACCGTGGCTTCCTGTATATCATCTTCTGGATATTTTGTAGGATCAATAGCACGTTGCAGCATGATTTAGTCTCCAGTGTTACTAGACAAATTATATCAATCCACAAGCTTCAACTTTACCAGACGGTTATAAGCTATCTGGAGGCTCTACCTGCTAACAAGGTAAGATAGCCAGGTTCTTTTGGCAAGATTTGAATTCTATAAATAGATTTTTGAAGGGTGTTATCAGATTTAGCGGCAACTATTAGGAATGGCTCATCCTTAGGGTCTTGGGCTGAAAGCTTATAGATAGCTCTGCCATCTGCACCAGCATCCACTAGTACGTACCGTTCAGGACTGTTAGCATCTAGGATAATCAAGCTATATCTACCTGGAACATAGGGCCCGCTTAGAACCCATCCGTTAGCCTGCCAACCGTTTGGACTTTCCATATCATCGTAGAAACCTATCTCAGGTATACGTACTCCATCCACAGCCATACCTGCCGAGTTATATCCATCGTCCGTAACATATTCAAATCTCAGCAGGATCTTTCTCCCTGCATATGGAGTAAGATCAAAAGTATCAGTAATCCATCCTCCGCTCTTGCCTGTGTAACCATTTCCTAGGTTGTTTCCACTTGGATTGCTAGTAGTCGAGTGCTTTCCACGAAGTGTAGTCCAAGTTTTGCCGGCATCCCTAGATACCATAACGTAACCATAATCGTAACCTGTCTCTATGTCGTACCAAAGATCGACTTGTAGGGTAGCTTTTTTTACCTTACTAAGGTCTATCTGACGTGTTAGAGTACTATCTACCAGGTCACCTCGATCACTGTACCAGAATTTCTGGCCCTTTTGGGGAAGCACGGGCAGTAAAGGTACCCGGGGATCTGCTTCAAAAAATACATAGTAGTCCGATGAATTCGGGGGCAACTTATAGTAGTCAGCACCCCACTGGTTGATATCAGCCGTCAGATCGGAACCAATATCCAAAGAGGCATATTTTACATTGGGTTGATCAAATTTATACCCAAACATCTTATTGCCCTTGATATCCACTAAATTGGCTATGAGCCATTGAGAGTAGACCTTAGACCAATCATATCCATAAGCAGATAAGGTTTCAGATAAGGCTAACAAGCCTGGGTACTTAGACCTTATTATCCCTCTGAGTATATCGGGGCCAAACCTATGTGCTAAGTAAGACATAAGTCTGTATGATTGACCATAATGAGACAAGGCATCATCTGGGTTGCTGCTCCAACTGCTTAGCTGTACGTCCGGGTTATTAGCGAAGGACTTGCTAGTTTCTAAAGGGATATGTCCTGAAAGCTCCGAGGCGTACTCGGACATACCTTCATTTATCCATACATCTTGGTTGGCATGTTGATACCAATGGATCATATGCTGAAACTCATGCGCAAGCGTAGAGATAAAGGAAGGGCTACCGGGATCAGAATTAACATAGATTATCTCGTGGCCATTACTATATGGACTGACACTACTGGGGTATTCATCATTACTGGAGTAATACCCACCAACACCTGGAATATTCCCTATGAATATAACTATCCTAGGGTCATCATCTATACCGGGTCTCCACTCGGTTCCAAAGACGGACCTTAGATTTGGTATCAAAGATTCAAATTGATCCGCCGCTTGCCGAAGATCAAACTTAGAAAACCCCATCCCCTCCTCAACAAACCAATATGCATTAGGAGTTACGAGTTGAAGAACTGCCCGTTTCCGTAAGTACGAGTTACTCTCTTGATTTAGCACCCAAAAGCTTTTCCTTGTACCTACATGCCAATCCTTAGTGCTGTTGCTAGTGTTAGTCTCCTCCTGAACTAATCCTAGGCGAGATCTCAATAGATCTAGCTTCCTTGCAGGAGGAACGGACTGGTTAAGGACTTCCTCATTGGAAATATCTTGAATGGTCCAATAAGAACTATTGAAGTTCTTATTGGAATTGCGATCGTAAGGGGAAATACCCAAAAGACAAATTACGCAAAAGCCGATGAGTATCAGGCGTAGCCTAAAACTAGATACAACCACAGACACTTTCCTGAAGTTTAATAAAGCTGGTAGTCATCGACATCGCAGGGGATTGTAACAGAAGAGCTGACCTTGCACAACAAATAAAAACGAACATCCGAACTACAAGGAACGTTATATATAGGTAGTTAGATCTTGGAGTAACATCAGCCTTACTATATCATGGGAATCACTACTTTTCTATCATTGGGGAAACAGAAACTCGAGGGAATAGTAAGCCGGAGCCTCTGCCGAGCCAGCAGTTATGGATTACTCCAGGATTACACTCCGAATTACCGCTCTCGTCCATAGGGCTGTTCCCAAGGAGCCCCTCGCTGACAGCAACTTGACAGCAAAGCATGCTGGCCAAGTGGAGGTAGCTTCGAAGAGAACTCTACTTGATAACTCAGTTTTTCTTGGTCGGGGCGAGAGGATTTGAACCTCCGACCTCACGGTCCCGAACCGTGCGCGCTATCCGGGCTGCGCCACGCCCCGGATCCGAACCTCAGGTAATAAGCCATCTTCAGAGGATCTCATGAACTCACCAACCCACTCAAATCCCCTGTTTTGCCAGCCAGGATGCACCAAAAATGCACCAGCCTTTGGAGCACAAAAGGTTGCAATTTGACACAAAGCTAGCCTATACTCAGTATGCCTAGCTGAGGCTAGCTTTTGTACCGATCAAGGGATTGCTGAGCGTTTGTCCCCACTCGTGCGGGGATTGAGCCAAAAAGTCGAAGTCAGAGGGCTTTTTGTGCTCAAAACCAGGCGAGTGAGGGCAAACGCTTTTTTGTTTGGTCAGCACAGAAAGGAGGTGCAAATGGAACAAAAGTTTCTCACTCCGCGCGAGGCAGGGCGGATCCCAGCCGAGGCTCTGGATCCCGAGGCTTTGAGAGCTTCGGGCAACAAAAAGGGGCATCAGTCAGCTTGATGCCCCTGCCCCTGGTGCGGGAAGCACCCCCCCTGTTTGTTTTGGCCGAGGGGAAAATCGGCCCCAGGAGTTATCAAGGAAATGGTACTACACGACGCAAACGATGTCTATACCCAAATCATTGCTAGCCTGCAGTGTGGCACCCCGAGGTGCCCATGCCATCGAGGCGGCAACGTGCACTGTCCGAGTCACGAAGATGCAAATCCAAGTCTGTCGGTCAAGCTTGAAGGCGACAAGGTTTTGTTGTGCTGTCACGCCGGCTGCAGTCAGGAGCAGGTGATCGCAGCCTTGAAGGAGCGAGGGCTGTGGTACTCACCAAAGCCTGGCTCCAACGGCTTCAAGCCCCAAGCCAAGCGCTACCTGGTCAGGCTGGCTGCGACTGGGGAGGCGGTGGGCTATCAGGTCCGACTGGACACGGCAACCGGCAAGCGGATCTGGTGGGAACAGGCTGCTGGCGTCAAGGGGCTGCCCGAAGGCGTCAGCCCTGAGGACCTGGCTTTGTGGGGCGTCGAGCGGTTGGACAAGCATCCAGGCGCGACTGTGATTTTGCTGGAAGGCATAGCCAAAGCCGAAGCCATCCAGGAGCAGCTGGATCCTGAAGAGTTCGTTGCTCTTGGAGGCTACGGCGCTTCAACCCTGCCAGGCGAAGCCAGCCTCAGGCCGCTTGTTGGCAGGAGCGTGATAGTTGTTCCTGACGCTGATGAAAGTGGGCTCCGTTGGGCTCAGCAAGTGCTGGTGCGGCTTTGGCAGCTTGGAGCCAACCCCGAGCAGTTGAAGATCGTACTTGGCTACGATATTGCCGACTTCAAGCGCAGCCTGCCCGAGCTGATACGACGCAAAGCCAAGCCAGTGAGCGTTGAGCAGCTGGAGAGCTGGGGAGGGCTAAAACCAACAACCAACAACATAGATGTTTCTGTTGTTGGTTTTCCTGACATAGAGCCAAAACCAACAACCAACAACTATAGTAGACCTCTTGTTGGAAGTTGGTTGTTGTCAGGCCCACAGCTGCTTGAAGCCGCCAAAGAGCAGAGCAGTATCGAGTACCTGCCCCTGCTTGGAGAGGAGGGCTTTGTTGTTCGTGGCTGGTCTCATCTGCTGGCTGGCTATCCAAGAGTAGGCAAGACCGAGCTGCTGCTTGGCTTGGTGGCTGAGCGCACGCAGGCAGGCGACAAGATCCTGTACCTCACTGAGGAGCCTCAAAGCATCTGGGCTGTGCGCGCTGCAAGGCTACGCGACAAGCTCGACTGGAGTAACTTCACGCTTGGCCTGGCTTTGGGCGTGGATCCAGCACAGCTGCTTGAAGCCGTCAAGACTTCAGATGCTGACCTCGTGATTGTGGACTCGATCCGCAACCTGCTGCGACCTCGTGACGAGACCGACAACAGCGAGCTCGCAAGGCTGATCAACCCCTGGATAGTAGCCTGTCGCGAGGCTGGCAGGACCCTGATCCTGGTACACCACACACGCAAAGGGGGCGGCGACCACGGCGAGGGCATAGCCGGCGGGCACGCGCTGCTGGGCGCTGTGGATATCGCGCTGGAGCTGACCTATGACAAGGTCGAGAGCAGGCGAGTGCTGACCAGCTACGCAAGAGTAATTCCGGGCAGGCAGCTGGCCTACGAGCTGAGTCCTGAAGGCGACTTGCGAGCGCTTGGTAGCCCTGCTGCTGTGGAGCTGCGCCAGCTGCAAGCTAGGATCCAAGAGGTCCTTGATGAGGCTGGCGACTGGCTCACGACTCGCGAGGTCAGAGCTGCCCTTGGCGAGCCACAGCCATCAGATGAACAGGTCAGGCAGGCCTTGCTTGGCCTGGCGCGCGCTGGCCAGATCGAGCGCGATCCAGACCTCTCCACAGAGGCCCGGGGCAAGGTCGTCAGATGGCGATCAGGGCAAGTTCCAACAACCAACAACAAAAATACCTATGTTGTTGGAAGTTGGAAGTGCTCAGGATCCAGCCAGTCCGAGCCCGCTGAGCAGCTTGAATGGGACCCCCCGCTTGACGATCCCGAACAGTTTGAGGCGTACCTGGATGGGATCTTTGGCCCCTCCTCACGCAGGCAGACGAGTCAGTCCCCTGAGACCTCACAAGGGCAGACCTGCTATGTTATCGATCCTGACGAGATTCGGCAGAAGGTTGACGAGATCGAAGAGGAGCTTCGGAGGTTGGGGCTGTGAGCGAACTGGACAGGATCAGGCAAGCGCTCGAGAGGCTCAGGCTCAAACAGAGGACCTGCCGGGACCCAGACCAAAGACGACGGCTAGACAGGCTAGAGTGGGAGCTTGTAGCGGCCTTTCAGCGAGCTCGGTACCCACGCCGCCACAGCTGCGGAGGCCCTTTGCTCGAGACGGGACTGCCAGGCTGGCTGTCGTGTCCGAGCTGTGCCGTCAACATCAAGGCTGACAGCAACCAGGCAAGAGGGCTGCTGGCCTCGAGGCAGCGTGATGCTTGCGCAGCAGAAGAGGGATCTTTTTGAGCGAGCAAATCCGCTGGCCATGCATCGATCCAAAGACGCGCCGCTACACAGGCTGCCTGGGTAGCAGGTGCCCTGCCAGTGGTTGCTGGGCAGGCGCCAAGCCCGTGCCCCGAGGCAAAGGCAGGGTATGGTGCAAGCAGTGCCAGAGGGCTTTTGTGCAAGCGCACCCTCACCAGAGGTACTGCTCACAGGAGTGCTACACGCAGGCACGCAACTCACGCCGGCGTGAGCGTCACCTGCAAACCATCCTGTCGCGGAGCGCGTCGTGATGCAGCAAGGCAAGTGATACGCTCCCTTTTTTGTAGTGTGTACTAGTGTCACCTGCCCCAGGACTGTTGGATCCTGTAGCTGCTTTGGGAGCTGCGGGATCCTGGCCACAAAAATCCGGCATGTCGGAATAAAAAATCCGGCAGCCGGATTTTTTCAAAACGTCCACTTGCTGGACGTTTTTGCCGTAGCAACGTATACTCTTGCCATGAAGCAGGCAGAGGAGCGGAACCATGAGCGCAGCTGGAGAGGGGAAGATCATCAAGCGTGGCAATGCCTATCGAGCGCAGGTTCAAATCAACGGCGTGCGGCACAGCATCACGGGCAAGACCAGAGCGGAGGTCCAGCGCAAGCGCAGAGAGCTGCTTGCTGCTGCAGATCAGGGCATCATGCCTGCACGCACGCGTGTCACGGTGGCAGAGTTCCTGTCCCACTGGCTGGAGATCATCAAGCCTCAGGTCCGTCCTGCCACGCTGGCCGATTACCAGAACAGCGTGCGCAACCACATCGTGCCTGCTCTTGGCACTATCAAGCTCACCAAACTCGAGCCTGCTCACCTGCAGGAGCTGTACTCCCAGCTGCTGGCCAAAGGGCTCTCGGCCAAAACAGTGCGCAACATCCACGGCACAATCCACAAGGCGATCAAAGACGCTGCTCGCTGGGGTATGCTCCCTCGCAACGTGGCGGATATCGCGCGACCTCCCAAAGTGAGCAGGCAGGAGCTGCAGTGCCTGACTCCTGAGCAGGTTCGGCTGCTCATGCAGGCATGTGCGGGCACACGCTACGAGCCCCTGCTGGGACTGGCCATAGCCACGGGAGCCAGGCAAGGGGAGTTATTGGGATTGCGCTGGGCGGATATCGACCTGCAGAGGGGAGTGGTGCAGATCACAAGGCAGCTGACGAGACAGGGCACTTTCTCTGAGCCCAAGACGAGCTCAGGCAAGCGCTCCGTGCATGTGCCGGTCAGCACGGTGGAGCTGCTGCGGAGGCATCGCTCCCTGCAGTTGCAGGAGAGGCTATCGGCAGGGGACAGGTGGCAGGATCAGGGACTGGTGTTTGCCAACACACTGGGAGGGCCGATGGATGCGCGCAACCTGATCCGTGCCTGGCACAGGATCCTGCAGCAGGCAGGGCTGCCCAGGATGCCCTTTCACAGCCTCAGACATACAAGCGCTTCCCTGCTGCTCAGGCAGGGCGTGAGTCCGAGGCTGATCCAGCAGCGACTTGGACATGCAGACATCGCTGTCACTTTGCAGGTATATGCCCACCTGGTGGAAGACATGGACGCACAGGCAGCAGAGGCACTGGCAGCTCTCTGGAGCTAGTCCCAGCGACTTGCACCAAAAGTGCACCAATAAGCCCCTTCGAGCTCTCAGCTTCGAAGGGGCTCTGCTTGTAACTCCAGGCAGTGCCTGGGCTTTCTCTAGTCGGGGCGAGAGGATTTGAACCTCCGACCTCACGGTCCCGAACCGTGCGCGCTATCCGGGCTGCGCCACGCCCCGGCAAGGCTAATAATAACAAAATTACGGTCCCACTTCCAGTCGTGACGTCCATCGATCTTGTACAGGTTTTGGGGCCTTTGATATACTTATCAATGCAGACGCGGCCTCGTAGCTCAGAGGATAGAGCAGCGGTTTCCTAAACCGCGTGTCGGGGGTTCGAGTCCCTCCGGGGCCGCCAAATCCTTCCTGGGGAGATCCATGCAGAACAACTCTCTCGTTCCCGAACGCGTCCTTGTCATAGTAGCTCATCCTGATGATATGGAATTTACCTGTGGAGGTACCATAGCTAAGTGGGCTGAAGCAGGTTCAAAGATATGCTTGGTACTTGCTACTAGTGGTGACAAAGGTACAAAGGATAGGAATAAATCTCCCTTTCATATTGCCGAAATAAGAGAGCAAGAGCAGAAGAAAGCAGCAGAAGTACTGGGTATATCAGAGGTTATTTTTCTTCGCCATCTAGATGGCGAACTCGAAGTCACTATGGACTTTCGAAGACAAATCAGCACTATCATCAGGAAATTCGAGCCTAATGCCCTTATCACTCACGATCCATGGAGGGCTTACCAGATACATCCTGACCACAGAGCAGTTGGCATGGTGAGTATTGATGCAATAGTAGCCGCGAGAGATCATCTATACGTCCCCGAACAACTGGTAGCTGGTTTGGAGCCCCACCACACTTCCCACGTGTTTCTGTTTAGCACGGATAGCCCTGACCATCTAGAAGATATCAGCGACTTCATGGATAAGAAGATAGAGGCTCTGGCGTGCCACCATAGCCAGCTAGGGCACCTCCCCAACTGGCAATCCAGAGTAATACAGTGGGCAGAAGTTACCGGAGAGCGTATAGGTGTGAAGTATGCTGAGGCTTTCAAGCATATAGAACTGCTATAGTTCTGAAATACCTGCTCGCCTCGCTAGCCTCTCCGCACTTCTAACAAGCAAGTCAGTATAATACCTGCCGAATATATTGCTACGCGAAAACCATAGAAACATGGCTGCTGGATCAATCAGCCATATCCTGTGCTGCTCATCAACCACAAGATTGTTCGAGCATCTTATATCATGCATGCACCACCTAGGTGGCCCACCTATGACATCTGGTAAAGAATTAGTCTCCGCTAGGCACATCTTTATAGCCTTGACCAAGTCTAGCAACTCATCCCTAATAAGCTTTAATTCTCTATCTTCAAGCATAGACAGAGGTGTGCCGTTGATTTTCTTCTGGATCACCAAATTTACAGCTTTGCCACTAGAAGTTGTGGATCTTACAAAAAAGCTTTGGGGCACTCTAAAATACTTGGCAGCTGTTGAATGTTCGTTGGCCTGTCGAATTAACCAGCTTAGAGGCTGATCATATCCAAAATAGGGCTTAGCTATCTTAACAACATAATCCTTGTTATTCGTAAGTTCCCATACGTCGTTGAAGAAACCTGAGCCTAAACGTGCTTGGAAAGAGTCACAGATACTATCTATGTTCAACTTTTGGGGTTCAGGATGGTAGAAATTCAAAGTTACTGCACCTCGTATCTCTATGTCGAAGAGGAAGTTTTGAAGTCAAAGACATCCAAAGCCTTTCTAGCAGCTTCCTGCTCAGCCTCAGACTTGCTTCTCCCCTCGCCCTGAGCAGAAACATCGTTTACTTTTACTTGGACTATGAAATTATCTCGAACCGGAGGTGCAGCGATAACTGTGTAAATGGGATTTGTTCTATATAGTCTGTGAGACAGTTCTTGGAGACGCGTCTTGTTATCCTTGACATCAAGCCAGTGCTCTATCTCTTCTTTGCTAAGACGCAGTAAGCGAAATACAACGGACCTGCATGTTTCTAGATCTGAATCCAGGTACACCGCCGCAATGAGCGCCTCTAGGGCATCAGCCAGCACGCTTTCAGATTGGCTACTACCAGAAAGTCTTGCACCTTTGCCCAGTAAAATAAAATCTCCTATACCTAAAGTACGAGAAATATCAGCAAGGTTCTTTCTGCCAACAAGATGAGCTCTAGCTCTGGTCAGAATACCCTCACTAGCTCTCGGGAATAGCCTGAACAAAGCCTCCCCAACTACGAAGGCGAGGATAGAGTCACCGAGAAATTCGAACCTCTCATTAGTTTCCGTCTTTTCTAGGGACTCATTAGCAAAAGACCTGTGGGTAAGCGCTGTCTTGAGCAGCTCTATGTTCCTAAACTTATAACCCAGCCTCTCCTGAAGGGTAATGAAAGAATCGCTTGAGCTCATGCTTATCAGCTGTTATTCTTTCTTTTCCTGATTAGGCTCATCTAGGTCAAGGCTATTTATAAACTCTCTGAATACTGCTAGGCGCTCATTGTCTATATCTGAGATCTCAGAGGATTCTTTCTCAGATTCCGGAGCCTGAGCTTCTTCTTGTTCTACAGGCAACACGAAGCCAGCTTGATCCATAACGTGATCTTCAACGTAAATAGATGCATTAGAGCGGATAGCCAAATTGATAGCATCGCTGGGCCGTGAATCAATAAGCAACTTCTTACCACCCTGATCTATCTCAACGAGCGCAAAGAAGGTCTGATCTCTAAGATCATTAACAATTACCCTCTCAACCACACCTCCCATCTCCGTAATTATGGAGTTCATGAGGTCGTGGGTCATAGGCCTTGCTATTTCCCTGCCACCAAGGTGGAGAGCTATTTGGTGAGCTTGGTATGGATCTATCCATATAGGTATGACTCTAGAACCTCCAACTTCCTTCAGGAGGACTACATGTTGCTCATTCACTACATTAATACGGACCGCTTGAATAACTGTCTCGATCATAGCCGCCTCTCCTCCGACTAGTCCGAATACCTGACGTAAAGCTCCGACAAAACTGGTAATGATACAAACCCTCTATTAGCTAAGTGTACACCGCTTATCTTCAATCCTCCAGGGATAGGACCTATTCTGCTGACTGGCCAGTACGAGAAAAACGCCTTACCTATTATGTCATTTAGTGAGACGTAACCCCAACTTCTTGAATCACTACTATGATATCTGTTATCACCTAGCACAAAAAATTTCCCAGCCGGTACCTTCCAGGTGTTCTGAGAAAAAGGCATTGCTTCGGTCGTAACACCATGGACGTAAGGTTCAGTAAGCTTTCTGCCATTGACCCAAACAGCACCATCGACTATGGTTACCGTATCACCCGGGATGCCTATTATCCTCTTTATATAATCCGTTCCAGGTTGAGCGTTAGTAGCATGAAATACTATAACGTCACCTCTCTGCGGAGCTCGAAATAGATATACGTCACCTGTACCTGTTTCTGGGCCAAGAGCTAGGCGAGCTAGGAGCGAATCCTTATCTACATGCCAGTATAGGGCTTTGTTTACTAAAACGAGCTCGTTGTTCAGGAGGGTAGGGTACATACTCTCTCCTTCAACTCTAAAGGACTGCACAACGGCTCTGACACCTACAAATATAACTATAGTCAGTATCAGAGTCTCTAATAATTCCCTAGCAAAGCTACGTTTCTTGATAGATCCAACTTCGCTTTGGCTTACTTCCGTCGAAGCAGCACCATCAACCTCTCTTTGCACGATCACCCCACAAACACTGAAATTGCAATCTCTGTATGGGATTCTAAATCTTATCAGATCTAAGTACAAGGAACATCTAAAACAAAAGCAGGAGTAATATACTCCTGCTTAAACAATTCAAGACAAGTTCAGTTACTGGGATTAGCCCTTGAGTTCCTGGCGCTCCGCGGTCTTATCCTCCTCCAGCTCTTTACCTGTAAGATTGTCCTTAAACTCTCTTATACCTCTACCAAGAGCTCCACCTACCTCTGGCAACTTCCCGACACCAAACACAAGCATTACTATCACTAAGATGATTATAAGCTCTGGAGCGCCTAAACCGAATGGCATTTGTCTTTTCCTCCTGACTTCCTAGACTAATTTTGCTACGAGAGTGCTACGCTCAGCAGAGACACAGCTACAAACACCACTGCCAGGACTATTGTAAGCTGGAAGAGAGTCTTCTCTAGCCCTCGCCTAGTGTGATAAATCGAACCCGGATCTCCACCGAACGCACCACTAAAGCTGCTACTCTTGCTTTGCATTAGAATAACAGCTATCAAAAGTATAGATACTATAATCTCAGCTATCTTTATAGATGTTTCCAACTCTATATCCTCTGTTCGGCATTATAACAGGGTAGCAATTTCTAATCAACCATAGCAGGAGAAGCCATCATGACTAGCTCGGCAAATTCTTCTGCCTTGAGACTGGCTCCTCCCACCAGAGCACCATCAATATCTTTCTGTTCGATAAATTCTTTGAAATTACCTCTATTGACGCTCCCACCATAGAGTATTCTAACTCTCTCTTGATTGAGGCCATATGAACTAAGTTGTTCCCTTATAAAGGCTGCCATGTCCTGGGCATATTGAGCTGAAGCAGCCAGTCCTGTTCCTATCGCCCAAACAGGTTCATACGCGATCACTATTTCATGATCCCAACCATCGGCAAGAACAGCAGAGAGCTGATTGCTAACGATTTCCTTGGAGATTCCCTCTTTGTACTCCTGCTCCAGCTCCCCAACCGCTAGTATAGGTACCATCCCTGCTCTGGCCACAGCCCTAGCTTTCCTAGCTACTATTTCATCAGTTTCTCCGATAATATGCCGTCTTTCGGAATGACCAACTATGACGTAACTGCACATCTCACTGAGCTGCAGAGGAGATATCTCCCCGGTGTATGCTCCCCAGTCCTCCCAAAATGTATCTTGAGCTCCGACGAGGATGCCGGTCTCCTCAACTAGCTTTGCTACTCTCTCAAGCCAAACAAACGGTGGGCAAAGAACAACCTCAACATCCGTCACGGAAGAAACTCTCGATACGATAGATGACGCTAAATCCTGAGCTTGAGAGGAGTCAGTGTGCATTTTCCAATTACCCGCAACTAGAGGTTTACGCATTGTTATCCTCCAGAGCTGCTATACCCGGTAACTTTTTGCCTTCCAAGAATTCGAGCGATGCACCTCCTCCAGTAGATACATGATCAACCGAAGAGGACATACCTGAATTCTCTAAAGCAGATACCGAGTCTCCGCCCCCAACAACGGTAAATCCGCTACAATTCGCGACAGCCCTTGCTATTGCATAGGTCCCGTCGGCAAAGCCCTCGGTCTCAAACACTCCCATAGGACCGTTCCAGAAAACGGTAGAAGCAGTCGCTATAACACTAGAATAATTTTCGATTGTCTTTGGGCCAATGTCATATATGGACTTATTTTCCGGCACTAAGTTAACCTCAACTATTTCCTTACTATCAGGATCTTGCAAACTGCTAGCAACTACTACATCGACAGGCAAATCTATTTTTTGCTCGCTTAGCAGTTGTTGTGCAGTATCTATCATATCTGCTTCCGCTAAGCTCTTACCCACCTTCAACCCTTGGGCCAGGAGGAAAGTATTGGCCATTGCTCCACCTATAAGCACCTTATCAACGCGTGGTAACAGATTCGATATGACTCCTAATTTATCTGACACCTTAGCTCCACCCAAAATAGCTACAAAAGGCCTATTGGGAGAGTTCAGGATTTTAGTGAGGACCTCAACTTCCTTCTCCATAAGCAGTCCAGCAGCTGAGGGTAACAGCTTTGCTATAGCCTCGGTACTCGCATGTGCCCTATGGGCGGAGCCAAATGCATCATTTACATATACATCTGCTAAGCTCGCGAGTTGATGGGCAAACTGTATATCGTTCTTTTCCTCACCAGGATAGAACCTAGTGTTTTCTAGTAGAAATACTGAGCCTTCTCGGCCGTTTTGTATAACTTGCCTTGCTTGTTCAAGATCAAGGGGAAGCAATTGAACTGGTCTGCCTAATAGGTCGGAGACACGGTCTACAATAAGAGCCATGCTGTACTTAGGATTGAATTGCCCCTTGGGCCTACCAAGGTGAGAGGCTAGAACTAGCTTGGAAGCCCCTAGTTCAAACAGTCTTGTCAGGGTGGGAACAGCTGCCCTGATACGGGTGTCATCCAGGATGACACCCGTATCAGACAATGGGACGTTGAAATCCACGCGGACTAAGACTGTCCGCTCTCTTACATCTATAGATTCAAGTGTGCGCATGCTACGCCATGCTCGCAGATATCATAGCAGCAAGATCAGCCACCCTGACGGAATAACCCCACTCATTATCGTACCAGGAAATTACCTTGACCATCTTTCCGCCTATCACCATCGTAGACAGACCATCAACTATCGTGGAGTGAGTATCCTCTTTGAAATCCGAAGATACCAGAGGCTCCTCGGTATAGCCCAGAATCCTGCTCAACCTGCCATTCGCCGCCTCTTTGAAGCTACAGTTTACCTCCTCGACAGTTACTTCCTTCTCGACCTCCACCACGAAGTCTATTATGCTAACCGTCGGGGTAGGTACACGTAGCGAGAAACCGTCGAACTTACCCTTGAGCTCTGGCAGAACCAACCCCACTGCCCTAGCAGCACCAGTGGTTGTCGGTATTATATTAGCTCCTGCAGCCCTGGCTCTACGAAGGTCTTTATGAGGAGCATCAAGTATCACCTGGTCGTTGGTATATGAGTGTACGGTAGTAAGAAGGCCACGAACGATACCGAAATTCTCTAGCATAACCTTAGCGATTGGAGCTAGAGCATTGGTAGTACATGAAGCGTTCGAAATTATGTTGTGTTTATTGGGGTCGTACTTATCATCATTTACGCCGAGAACAACGGTTATATCCTCATTTTTAGCTGGGGCAGTTATTAGGACCTTCTTGGCACCTGCATCAATATGGGCTTTCGCGCGAGCTCCATCGGTCCCTACTCCGGAAGACTCTATGACGAAATCTATACCCAAATCACCCCAGGGCAGCTTAGTCCAATCTCTCTCAGCGAAAACAGATATTTCAAGGTCATCAACTCTAAGCTGACCATCTGATGCCCATATCTCAGCTTCGTATCTACCATAATTAGTATCGTACTTTAGAAGGTGAGCTAAGACATCGCTACTGGTGAGATCGTTTATAGCTACGATTTCTATATCATCAGGATAATAAGTTCGTATAGCTTTAAAAACCTGTCGACCAATTCTCCCAAAACCGTTAATAGCAACTCGAGCCACCAGTTTCCCTCCCTAGTTTTTATATAGATAATTTTTGATCAATCGGTTTATAGAAAAAAACACTTAGATTGCGGTCATTATAGCAACCAGCAAAAGAAGAAAGGGAGGGTAAATGATAATTTCTTGAAGGGAATCGTCGTTAACTGCTATAATACGTCAAACGGAGCAAGAAGTAAGAAGGGAAGTGGGGCAACCCACTTTTTTATTTATATAAAAAGTTATACAAGGTGATTTGGTCGGAGGGCATATGAGAGGCGAATTCTATGCAGCCATCTCCCAGTTAAGCCTTGAAAGAGGCATCCCCAGAGATGTGCTTATTAAATCAGTAGAAGAGGCAGTCAAGGCTGTATACCGTAAAAACTATGACGCCTCCGGTGATATAGAGGTCAAAATAGATCCTAATACCGGGCAGGCAACGGTTTATCGTGTCCTGCAAGTGGTAGAAAACGTCAAGGACCCTAAAACTCAGATAAGCCTGGCGGATGCAAAGAAGATTGATAAGGAAGCCAGGATAGGCAGCGTCGTACATCAGGACGTTACCCCAGATACCTTCGGCCGAATCGCCGCCCAGATGACTAAGCAGGTAATGCTGCAGAAGATTCGAGAGGCTGAGCACGAAACAATATACAAAGAATTCGGGGACAGAGAAGGAGAACTGGTAACTGGGGTAGTACAGAGAGTAGAGAACGGCTTGGTCATAGTCCAGCTGGGTAAAGCAGAAGCTATTATGCCCAAAGCCGAGCAAGTAGAAAGCGAAAACTACAAACCTGGTCAGAGATTAAAGGTGCTACTGCTAAAGGTTGTTAAAACACCCAGGGGACCTCAACTCATTGTCTCCCGCAGGGACAAAAACCTGCTGAAGAGGCTATTTGAGATTGAAGTTCCTGAGATATATAACGGATCTGTAGAGATCAAGGCTATAGCAAGAATACCTGGGGTGAGATCGAAGATAGCAGTGGCTGCAAGACAACCTGGGATTGACCCTGTGGGTAGCTGTGTAGGTGTTAGAGGTACTCGTGTCCAGAATGTAGTAGACGAGTTGCAAGGGGAGAAGATCGACATTATACAATGGAGCGATGATCCAGCTACTTTTATAGCTAGGGCACTGAGCCCCGCACAAGTCAACGAAGTGATATTGGACAAAGAAACCAAAACCGCTACTGTTATAGTGCCAGAAAAGCAGCTATCCCTTGCAATAGGAAAAGATGGCCAAAACGCTCGACTGGCCGCAAACCTTACGGGATGGAGAATCGACATTAGAAGCCCAGAAAATGTAGAGCATTTCTCTAGCTCCTCCACATCAGTATCAGAGGAGCAAACAGACAGACTAGAGCAAGACGTTTCAGCAGAAACTATATCCGAGTAAGACATATTGCGGTTAGATATGCCAAAAAAGGGGCAGATAATCCGAGTAAAAAGACAACCTCAGAGAACCTGCGTAGGGTGCAAACAAGTAGAAGGCAAGCGCACCCTCATCAGGGTAGTACGTCGTCCTGATGGTATAGTAGAGGTAGATCCCACTGGCAGGAAAGCAGGTAGGGGCGCATACGTACATCAGAGTCTTGATTGTATAGAACAGGCTATCGCAAGTAATGCGCTTTCAAGAAGCTTGAAAGCAAACATAGGAGAAGAGGTAATATCTGAGTTGAGGAACCTTGCCTCTTCTGAAGACTCGGAAGAAACTTAATAAGAGCAGTGTTTGATAATTAGTATGGAAAAGGGTTTGAAGGTTTTTAGTGATGGCAGATAGAGATTTGGACTTGGAGACAATTGAAGATTTGGAAGAAATACTTGAGGAAGACGAGGTTCCTGCAGCCAAACGTCCCAAGAGCAAAAAGACAGGAGCTACTAAACAATCTGCTCCTCGAGCCGCTGTTAGGGGCAGAGAAAGACCTGTAAGGGGAGGCCCACAGGCAGGGAGAGCTGCTACTGCCGTAAGGGTCAGAAGGATCATTGAACTTCCTCCTACAATGACCGTTAAGGAATTAGCTGATTCTCTGGGAGCTAGTGCTGCTGATGTCATAAGGACTTTGATGCAAAACGGCATCATGGCAACTATCAACCAGCAGATAGACTACGACACAGCGGAGATTATAGCTTCCGAGCTAGGCTACGAGACACGGCTCGTTGTGCCTCAAACAGATGAAGAAAAACTGTTAGCCGAACTGGAGGAAGAGCAAAAAAGAGTATCCAAAGGCGTTCTGCAACCTAGACCTCCTGTTATTACCGTGATGGGGCATGTCGATCACGGTAAGACCAAGCTGCTTGATACCATCAGGAAGACGAATGTAGTAGCTGGTGAAGCTGGAGGCATCACGCAACACATAGGCGCTTACCAAGTAGAGTATCAGGGAAGAAAGATAACCTTCCTAGACACGCCTGGGCACGAAGCGTTCACAGCTATGAGAGCGCGTGGTGCTCAGGTAACAGATATAGTAGTGCTTGTAGTAGCTGCCGATGACGGTGTCAGGCCTCAGACTCTCGAGGCTCTGGCACACGCCAGAGCTGCTAATGTGCCTATTGTGGTAGCTATAAACAAGATAGATAGAGAAGGGGCAAATCCGGATAGGGTCAAGCAACAGCTTTCAGAGCAGGGTCTTGTCCCCGATGACTGGGGTGGTGACACCCCGTTTATACCCGTATCGGCCCTAACAGGCGAGGGTATCCAGGACCTATTGTCTATCTTACTCCTGGTAGCAGACATGCGTGAACTCAAGGCTGATCCTACAAGATTGGCTGAAGGCACAATAATAGAGGCTCATCTAGACCCCAATCAGGGGCCAACAGCTACAGTATTAGTTCAGAATGGTACACTCAAGCCCAGAGATTTCGTACTTGTAGGCTCTGTAACTGGCAGAATTAGAGTGATGTTCGATGACAAGGGACAGAAGCTGAGGAAGGCCGAGCCTTCTACTCCGGCAAGGATCATAGGGCTAGAGGGAGTACCTGAGGCTGGAGATAAATTGCTTGTGGTCACTGATGAAAAGCTGGCCAAGCAGGTTGCCCTCCAAAGGGCCAAGGCTGCTCAAGCAGCCGCTCTAGTAAGTAATAGGCCAGCGAGTCTTGAGGAGCTATTTAAGAACGCTTCAGATAGCAAAGAAAAAGAACTTAACATCATCTTGAAGGCAGACGTACAAGGTTCTATTGGAGCAATACAACACGCTCTCTCGCAGATTCAAGAAGAAGGTGCCAAGATATCTATCATCTATTCAGGTACTGGTACCATTTCAGAGTCGGACGTGAAACTGGCTGCGGCCTCTAACGCGATTATTATTGGGTTTAATGTCAGGCCTGACCCTGCCGCGCGCAAGACCGCTGAAGCTGAGAAGATCGATATCCGTTACTATAACGTCATATACAACTTGCTAGATGATGTAAAAGCAGCTCTAGCAGGCCTGCTAGAGCCGGAATCCAAGGAGGTTATAGACGGCTACGCAGAAGTGAGAGCTGTATTCAGGCTTCCTAACAAGGAGCAAGCCGCTGGTCTCTATGTTCTAGATGGTAAAGCACTTAGAAATAGCAGGGTCAGGGTGATTAGAAACGGAGCGGTCATATACGACGGAACAGTATCCTCTCTCAAGCGCTTCAAAGATGATGTCCGAGAAGTGGCAGCAGGATACGAATGTGGACTCACTGTAGCCAACTTCAACGATTTCCAAGAGGGCGATCACATAGAGTTCTATCATACAGAGCAGGTTAGCAGGCAATAAAATGAGTAGAAGGACTGAGCAGGTAGCTCAGGAAATCAAAAGGCATATAAGCGAGCTCCTCGTACAGGAAGTCAGGGATCCTAGGATTGGGTTTGTAACTGTTACCGCTGTAGAGGTATCCCCTGACCTGGAGCATGCAACCATACACGTAAGCGTGCTCGGATCTGAGGAAGATGAGAAGGAAACCATGAAAGCACTGAGGAGAGCTTCCGGATTCCTCAGATCCGAGCTTGCCAAACGTATAAGGCTCAGAAAAATGGCCGAACTGAGGTTTGAGCCAGATAGAAGTGCCGCAGAGGCTATACGTATAAGCCAACTGCTAAACGAAGTCCTACCACCAGATGATAGACAGAAAGAATCAGAGTAAAGAATTTCTCAATGGCTTCATCGTAATCAATAAACCTCTCGGCGTTACTTCTCAATGGGTGGTCAATAGGATAAAAAAACTGTTTAGTGCCAGACGTGTAGGGCACGTAGGGACACTAGATCCGTTCGCAACAGGAGTGCTTCCCATAGCTCTAGGCAAAGCGAATCGGTTAGCTGAGGTTATCCATTCACAGCCCAAGTCTTACGTGGCTGAATTGTCCTTTGGATTTAAGACCTCTACCGGTGATTTAGAGGGAGACATCATAGCCCAATCGGATATTATCCCTAGCCCAAAAGATATAGCGGAGATATTACCGGAGTTTATTGGTCAAATAGAGCAAACGCCACCCAAATACTCTGCAATTAAGGTCGAAGGAAGGAGAGCTTACGAGTTAGCTAGGCAAGGACAAGAATTGACTTTGCCTACTCGCAAGGTAGAAATTTACTCGCTAGAGGCATTGGAATTTCGAGCTTGTACTTTAAAACTAGCCATATCTTGCTCATCGGGTACATATATACGCTCACTCGCTGAGGATATAGCTGAGCGTCTAGGAGCATATGGGTATCTCAGCAATCTCGTAAGGACAAGTGTAGGGGCATTTAGCATCGAGAGCTCCATAACTATAGAGGAATTAGAATCGGTAGGTGACTATTTACAGCCTGCTTTGATCCACCCTCCAGATGACGCACTTACCCACTTGCCAGCAGTCATGCTGGACGAGCGAGATGTCCAAAGGATAAGCAATGGAGCGACGGTCAAAATGGCACATATATCTGAAGAACCCATTCCTCTAGTAAGAATATATAGCGCCAACGGAGAAATAGTTGGGCTTGCTGAATCTAGAGATAATACACTATTCCCTCGTATAATGCTAAAGTAATCGTATGCATAGATACATCTCTTCGCTTATCCACGAAAGGCCATACCGAGAAGCCCCAGGGCCTCAAGTAATAACCATGGGGACCTTTGATGGTTTACATCTCGGGCACCAGGCAATAATCAAAAAGACACTAGCAGTAGCTGAAGAACATGGCTTAGAAAGTACCGCCATCACATTTCATCCGCATCCCAGATATGTACTTAGCGGGAATAAAGTTCCTCAACTATTGCCCTTAGAAGACAGACTAGATCTTCTTGCCGACATGGGCATCAACCATGTATGGTGTATTAATTTCGATCTAGAGCTAGCCAAGCTGTCGGCAAAGGAGTTTTTTGAGCTTCTTTCAAAATGGGTAGTGCCAGCAGCTCTAGTGGTGGGTGAAAACTTCCGTACAGGTCGTAACCGAGAAGCCGGAGTCAAAGAACTAGATGTTCTTGGACAGGAACTCGGATGGGAGCTCATCTCAGTACCAACACTATATATTCATGGGCAGCCTGTCTCAAGTACTCGAATAAGGCATCTACTGACCCAAGAGGGAGATGTAGAATCAGCAGCCTCCCTCCTTGGTCGTAACTATTACATCAAAGGAACAGTAGTACATGGTGAGGGGAGGGGCAGGCAACTAGGTTATCCTACGGCAAACCTCAGTGTAAGCAGCGATTTAGTCGTGCCGTATAACGGTATCTACTACTGCGATGCCTACCTAGATGAACCATCAACTCAACCAAAAGTAGCAGCAGTAAGCATAGGCACCAGACCCACTTTTGGAGGGGGAGAAAGAACAATAGAAGCTTACCTACTTGACTGGTACGGTGACCTTTACGACAGGACACTCAAACTTGAATTCATTCACAGAATTAGGGACGAGCTCAAGTTTGCATCTGTAGAAGATCTCATAGATCAGATGGATCGAGATGTTGCCAACATTAGGTCTCTAGCCTCCTCCAGGCTAAGGAACCAGGTCCAGCAGAACAGATAAATTCCTAATAAATCAAGCTAACAGGTCAGCGAAAAGGGTATCGTAAGCAAATTCTAAATCTACACGGAAGGGGTTTCTATGCTCGCGAGCGTTGCTAGTTGTGCAGTTATAGGGCTCAATGGTGCACTAGTAGACATCGAAGTAGACATAGGGCCAGGCTTACCTACCTTCACCATAGTAGGACTTCCAGATACAGCAGTGCAAGAAGCTAAGGAGAGAGTTAGAACAGCTATCAAGAACTCAGGATGCGCTTTCCCTAACAGAAAGATCACAGTAAATATGGCACCGGCGGACCTCCGAAAAGCAGGGCCAGCATACGATCTTCCAATCGCGGTAGGCATATTAGTAGCTTCAGGCCAGGCCAATGCCTCAACTCCAAAATCAGTGTTCATTGGGGAGCTTGGATTAGATGGGACAGTACGACATGTAAACGGCATAATCTCCATGGTAAGCACTGCCATGGAAGAAGGCTTCTCTCAGATATTCGTTCCCAAGGAGGACGCGCCAGAGGCAAGTCTTATACCAAACGTAACTATTTACCCAGTACAAACACTTGGAGAGTTAGCAGCCCACCTAAGAGGCGAAGCTCCCATAGTACCTTTTACTAATAGTACAGGATGGCAAGACGAGGCTCCGATAGAAGGTCTGACTGACATGGCAGAAATAAAAGGACAAGACCATGCAAAGAGAGCCCTAGAGATAGCAGCAGCTGGACATCACAATATCCTTATGTCGGGGCCTCCCGGATCAGGGAAGACGCTGCTAGCTAGATCATTACCAACTATATTACCCAAGATGTACACAGAAGAAGCGCTGGAAGTTACCAAGATCTATAGCGTAGCAGGGCTACTACCTAAGAATAGACCTTTGATAACAGAAAGGCCCTTTCGAGCACCTCATCACACTATATCTTATGCTGGATTGATTGGAGGCGGGAGACAACCAAAACCCGGCGAAGTTAGCCTTGCACACCGAGGAGTTTTATTCCTCGATGAGATGCCCGAATTTGCACAGAACATCCTAGAGTTGTTGAGACAACCCCTGGAAGATAGAGTGGTTACTATCAGCCGAGTTTCTGGAACTATCACACTACCGGCAGACTTTCTGTTGGTCGGAGCCATGAACCCATGCCCATGCGGATATGCTGGGGATCCGGTAAGAGAGTGTCAGTGTTCTCCAGCTGCCATCACTCGCTACCAAAAGAAGTTGTCTGGTCCATTGATGGACCGGATAGATATCCACATCGAGGTCCCCAGAGTGGAGTTTGAGAAATTAGCCTCTCGAGGAACAGGAGAAAGCTCAAAGAATATAAGGGAGCGAGTGGAAAAGGCAAGAGAGATACAGAAAAAGAGGTTCGGGAATAACCCTCACAAGCAAAACTCAAACATGACGCCTGCCGACATACGGCGTTACTGTCAGCTAAACGAAAAGGGTCAAGCAATTCTGAAAATGGCTGTGCAACAGCTTGGTCTGTCAGCAAGGGCCTACCACAGAATACTCAAGTTAGCTCGAACAATAGCCGACCTAGAGGGTCATGATCAGATACAAACACCGCATGTGGCAGAAGCTATACAATACAGGCGTAGAGAGATAAACTAGCGTTTTCTTACGCAAATATGAAATGCTCAGAGTATAGCACGTAGAAAAGTGCGCGTGCGTTCATGCTGAGGATTGCTGAATATGTCCTCGGGCTTGCCTTGCTCCAAAATAACACCGTGGTCCATGAATACGACTTCATCAGCAACCTCACGGGCAAATCCCATCTCATGAGTCACGACGATCATGGTCATGCCTTCATAAGCAAGATTTTCCATAACCGTAAGAACCTCTCCCACCAATTCGGGATCGAGTGCTGAAGTGGGCTCATCAAACAGCATAACCTTAGGATGCATAGCCAGGGCCCTGGCTATAGCTACCCTCTGTTGCTGACCTCCAGAAAGCTGGCTAGGATAATTATTAGCCTTATCAGCCAGTCCTACCTTAGATAGCAAGCTCAAGCCCTCTTCTATAGCCTGTTTCTTGGGAACACCACGAACGTGAATAGGGGCCTCTATGACGTTCTCTAAGGCCGTCATATGGGAGAAGAGGTTAAAGCGTTGGAACACCATGCCTATTTCGGCACGCTGCCGGGCTACAGCCTTGGGGGGCAACTCAACAAGTCTACCGTTAACCTCTTTATACCCTACGAGGTGACCTTCTAGGTATATGCGCCCTGAGTCTACTTTTTCAAGATGGTTTATACATCTCAGGAGTGTGCTCTTCCCGGATCCGCTAGGACCGATTATAACTATAGTCTGACCTTTTTGAACCTCCAGGGTTATTCCCCGAAGCACCTCCAGATGTCCGAACTTCTTATGAACATCTTCCACATAGACCATAGCATTCTGAGCATTCATCCTCTTCTCAGAGCTCCTGCCATCATCCTTCCAAAGAAACCTGCTGCTTGAGGCTCACGTACAAATCCTCTTTCAAACCTTCTCTCTAGTTTGCCTTGCAAGTAAGAGGCTACAGTAGTCATAGCAAGATACCACAGAGAAGCTATAGTGAGAAGCTCAAAGTACCTGAATGTGGCACTGTAGATCTCCTGTGTAGCAAAGAGCAGTTCATGAGCGCTTATGACGGCCACCAAGGAAGTATTTTTCAGCATTGAGATGAACTCGTTCCCTGTGGGAGGAATAATTATTCTTATGGCCTGAGGAAGAATTATCCTCCTCATTGCTAGCCACCTGGTCATGCCTAAGGAGAGGGCGGCCTCCATCTGGCCGCCCTCAACAGAAAGAATACCAGCACGTATAATCTCAGCCATGTACGCGCCCTCGTTCAGGCTGAGAGCTATTATTGCCGATGGTACCTCTGGTATTACTACTCTCTGATTAGTGAGTTGCGGAATAGCAAAATAGACGAATATTATCTGTACAAGCAGAGGTGTGCCTCTGAAAAGCCATATGTAGAAACCGCTTATCCACCTAAACACAGGTATACGACTATGAGATATTCTCCCTAAAGCCGCTACTAGTCCCAGTAATATGCCTAGGAGCTGTGATACGACAGAGAGAAATATGGTTAGCTCAGCCCCTCTAACTATAGAAGGGTGAAATAAGTATTCCCAAAATATCGCCGGATCAAAGTTCATCTTTCAAAATCCCGATCCGTGAATTCACTCTTTGAGAGCCGCTCCTTCTACTCCCCATTTCTTGAGTATTCTGTCATACTCCCCACTTGCCCTTATTTGCTCCAGCGCCTTAGCCAGCGCATCCTTGAGATCTTGCCTGTTCTTTGGAACAGCTATACCGTAATTTTGTCCAGCGGAGAAAGGCTCACCAGCCAGCTTGAACTTGGATGGGTTCTCTTTTATATGAAATGCGGTCACAGGTAGATCCGAAGTATATACGTCTACGTGCCCAGACACAAGCGCCTGCCAGGCATCAGTGTCCTGCGTAAAGGTCTTCAAAGTCATCTTCTTGGTGCATTGCTCATTAACTTTTTGCAACTCATCCAGCTCTACGGTTCCTCTTTGTACAGATATCGTATAACCACAAAGATCCTTATAGCTATCAGCCTTGATGTTGCTATCGCTAGGGACAACAATTCCGATACTGGCTGTCATATAGTCTACAAAATCGACCTGTTGCCTCCTCTCTGGAGTATCGTTCATACTGGACATTATGATGTCGAATTTTCCTCTCTGTAGTGCCGCGATTATCGTATCAAATGAATTGTTTACCATCTTGGCGCCCTTTAGCCCCATAGCCTTAGCAAGGGCATTGGCCAAATCCACATCAGCGCCTACTATTTGTCCTGTCTTTGGATCAACGGACTCCATAGGTGGATAGCTAGCATCCGTTCCTACAGTTAGATACCCATCATTTATCAGCTTTAGCTGAGGTGCAGGTGAAGATGCAGCTGTAGTAGGAGATGGCGATGGAGATTGAGCAGAGGGAGAAGGAGACGATGTGCCGGTGCTACCAGTGGTGGGTGTAGCTCCTCCCTGCTGCCCTCCACAGGCGATCAAAAAGATTAATCCTAAGATCAATATTGGGAACATTAGAGACTTTTTTATGGCCTGTTTGCTCTTCTTCATAGTTTACGATCGTGACCTCCAGCGTGAAAACTAGTAATAATTATTGCAGACTCATATACAGAATCAGAGCGAATTATATAGCAATTACAAGCCTCAAAGTAGAACAAAACAAATCAAAAAGTTGAGGGAGTTATGCTAAAGGCTTTCCTACACGGCTTTGTGTTGGCTATTGGGTTGATAATCGCTATAGGTCCACAAAATATGTTCATTCTCACCCAGGGAGCTACGCATTCAAGGTTTGCTAAGGCTATCCCAGCTATTATTACGTCCTCGATATCCGACACCATTCTGATCCTTATCGCAGTATTAGGCGTGTCTTTGTTGGTATTGAACAAGCTTTGGGTAATGGTAACGGTGACTACCATAGGTACAGTATTCCTAATCTACATAGGATGGGTTAACTGGAAAAGCTCTCAGGCACACAACCACATCATACATACTAGTGAATCGACGAATTGGCCAGTTCGCAGGCAAGTTGTATTTGCACTATCCTTTTCTCTCCTGAATCCCGGAGCAATAATGGATACCATAGGTGTGATAGGTACAAGCTCGCTAACTTACTCGGGGAGAGAAAAGTTATCTTTTACCCTTGCAACCATAGCAGTATCTTGGATCTGGTTTGCTCTGTTAGCATTAACCGGCAGAATTATGAGGAAAAACATAGCAATGTACGATGTCTTAAACAAGGCATCAGCTATAGTTATGTGGATTAGTGCTATTTACATGGCACAACGACTACTTACTATCATCATGGCGAAGTAGGCATGGATAACATAGCTGTAACTATGTTATCCATGCCAAGCATTTCCTATCTACTAACGCCCTTTAGAGTACCATTCAGGATCATGTAAGTTACAAAGTTATCACTATAGGGGCTGTTGGCATAGATAGGATCGTTCTCAGGTAACCAACCCGTAACTCTCACGTTTTCAAGGGCAGGGTTATTACCGTAACGTTCCCACAGAGGGATTATCGGCAGAAGTTCGTTGAAGGCCTTAGCCAAAGTAGTAATTACCTCTTTCTGCCTGTCAATATTGAGACCGGAAGCAGCTTGAATGGTTAACTTCTGCAGGTCCACCTCACCTACAGACTGTGTCTTCTGCTTGAGAGGATAGTTCATGCCACCACCAGAGGCTAGGGGAGCATTATGAGTGAGTAGATCTGCTACATAGGAGAAGTGGGGATGAGGGTTACCAGCCCCCCATGCATTGATACCTAGCTGGAATCTACCAGCATCCATCTGCGTACTCCATTGAGTAAACGTAACAGGCCTTACGGTAGTCTTAATCCCAAACTTAGTCAGCTGGTCAGCTAGGTTCTGGGCAGCTGCTGACCAGTCAGCATACTCAGCTGGGACTCCAAGCTCATACTCCATACGCTTACCATTGGGGGTGACCCATGTGTCTCCTTGCTTCTTGAATCCGGCACTCTGGAGCACTTGGGCTGCCTTATCTGGATCGTAGGCATAAGAGTTCAACTTGGATAGCTCACTCTGCGGGACCCACTTCTCGAGTATCGAGTCGGATACACCAGCCATGTACTTGCAACGCTTTGCCGACTCCCCTAGAGACACGGTGGCGTTTTGATCCATATTTACAGCCATAGCTATGGCTTGGCGAACCTTGGGATCGGAGAACTCATTTAGCCTCTTGTAGTTGAAGAACAATGCTGGACCAGAGTATACGGGCGGTCGTATGATACGAAAGCCAGCCTGCTGTAGAGCCTTCTCAGTAGCTGGCGGGAAGCCGTGAGTAGCATAGTCGATCTGCTTGGAAAGCAGGATCGGCGTTACAGTGGGAGTCTCGCCGTTATAGAGGACAATCTTGTCAAAGTTGACCATATTGGCATTCCATGCGTCTGGCACCTTGACCAGCGTAACTTGAGATTCTGTCATGCTTCCGGGCTGGACCTTGTATGGGCCAGACACGACAAGCTCCTTGGGGCGGAAACCCTCGAATTGGGTGCGTAGCTTCTTCATATCTGCTGAGCTTGTAGTTGCCCCCTTGTCGAACATGGCCTTGGCCTTCTGGGCAAATTCGCCATATACGGAGTTTGCCCTAATATGTTCCCGCAAAATGTACCTCGGAACTACAGTCGATGGATCCTTCATCTTAAACACCACGGTGTAATCGTCAGGCGCATCTATGGACCCTAGGTAGTTCCACACCACGGCATCCTGCAAGCGCAGCAAAGTGAAGGTAGTTACTACATCCTTGGAAGTAAATTGTGAACCATCACTCCACTTAACACCTTGGCGGAGCTTCACCTGGAAGGTATCAGGCGGTATTATCTCCCAACTGACTGCCAACAGAGGTACATATTGATTCTTGTCCCATAGATAGAAGCCTAATGGCATCTCAAGCATATCCCAATATATGCCAAAGCTATTGTTATTAGTGGCAAAGGTATTCCAGTGTCCAGTAGGAGGCATCTGGTAAGGCCAAGCGCCATGGAATTCACCTCCAGTCGGTTGACCAGAGGGCTTGATCTCAGGTGCCATAGGAGCTATTTGAGCGGTTATATTACCTCCAGCCTGTCCAGCTGAAGTGGGGGAAGCAGCAGGTGTCTGCTCCATAGCTGGAGTAGGTGAAGCCGCCGCACTAGTTGGAGATGGAGCCGGACTAGCAGCTGAAGTTGGGCTGGCAGCCGGACTTGGAGAGGGACTCATACCAGCTGAAGCAGCTGGCGTTGAAGATCCTCCTGGAGCTGGCGAAGCTCCTGTGGTAGGTGTAGCTCCAGGTGCCCCTCCACCACAGGCAACAAGTATCGCACTACCTGCTGCCACCGCTGAAAACTTCAAAAACTTCCTTCTATTAATCTTGCTATACTTTGACATTAGGTATTCCCTCCCAAAAAAGTCTATTTGCTTGACACATACCTGTCAGCAAGCTTACCTTCGCGCTAAACTATGCCAGTCCCCCTTCCCCTTCCATCACCCCCTTCCAAAGGTATGACCTAGATAGATCTTCGAACTACTAAAGCTACTATGAACAAGAAAATAATCCCTATGAACAGCATGAATACTGTTATAGTGAACTCGGCAGTGCCAGGTCTTAGCCATATCAACAATGCTGCAGATAGTAGAACTATAAAGCAGCCTATTCTAAAAGCTGCTTGTCCTGTTTGTGGGTTCATAGCTACACCTTCACGCCCCCAAAGCGAACGAACTCTGGGATCCTGTCCTCCTGCCCTCTCTTGCGAGCCTCAACAAAACAGGCTGCTAGATGTCCATTGATATTGACTACGTCAGATGCTGGTCTTTCTATCTCGCAGAAACCTTCTTCATATAATGGGCATCTGGGATGAAAGGTACATCCGGATGGTAGATTAAGAAGGCTAGGTATGTCTGGGCTACGCAATATAAGTCTCTTCTTGGTGCGAGTCACCACAGGATCAGCTTCGGGGAGTGCGGTTATAAGAGCTCTTGTATAGGGATGTATAGGGTCAGCTATCAAGTCTTGGGTATCACCCAGCTCGACTATTCTACCCAAATACATCACAGCAAGCTGACCTTCCCAGGCAAAATGCTTGGCAACTGCCAAATCATGGGTTATGAAAAGAAACGTAACACCTAGCTCTTTTTGAAGCCTGAGCATCATATTGAGGAGGCTGACACGCAGGGATACATCCACCATGGACACGGCTTCATCCGCCACTATAAGCTCTGGGTTTACGGTCAAGGCTCGTGCTACCGCTACTCTTTGTCGCTGCCCTCCTGAGAGCTGATGTGGATACTTGAATAGAAAATCTCGTGGAGGCGTGAGCCCCACGATCTCAAGCAGCTCTTCCATCTTTCTGTATAATTCAGGCTTAGATCTAACTATATGATGATGCTGAAGAGGGGTAGCAAGAATTTGTGCAACCGACCTTATAGGGTTAAGAGAAGCATATGGGTCTTGGTGGATCATCTGGACTGCTCGACGAAACTGCTTGCTCTCAGAGTGTGTTAAGGTGGAGACATCTTTGCCTTTATAGAGTATCTTGCCCTCAGACGGTGGGAGCAATCCTGCTACCATCTTGCCAGTAGTAGATTTGCCAGATCCGCTCTCGCCAACAAGGCACAAGGTTTTACCCTTCTCGATCTTAAACGAGACATCATCCACTGCCCTTATTTGGTTCTTGCCATGACCAAAAAGTTTGCTTACATGTACAAACTCAATCGCTGTCTCGCTCATAAGCATCCTTTCCCGCTTCCCAATCTTGTATGACGCGCTGCCAATGCCAGCAAGCAGCCCCGTGATTATTCCCCACATCTATTAGAGGAGGCTCTTCTTCCATACATTGCTGAGTAGCATAGGGACAA
Organism: Thermobaculum terrenum ATCC BAA-798; assembly: GCF_000025005.1. NCBI lineage: Bacteria > Bacillati > Chloroflexota > Chloroflexia > Thermobaculales (SeqCode) > Thermobaculaceae (SeqCode) > Thermobaculum (SeqCode) > Thermobaculum terrenum. The sequence continues at coordinate 957,996 of NC_013525.1, read as the reverse complement.
CGTGGATGAAACTTACAACCACTAGGCATATCTATAAGGTCAGGAGGAGAACCCGGGATGGATATGAGGTCTTTCCTACCACCCTCGAGTGTCGGGACCGCTCTAAGTAGACCTACAGTGTAAGGATGGCAAGGCTTATAGAATACGTCCTCTACATTGCCAATCTCGATCACGCGTCCGGCGTACATAGTTGCTACCCGATCAGCCAGCTCAGCAGCTAGCGACAGATCGTGCGATATAAAAATCATTGCAAACTCATGTTCCTGCTTTAAACGACGTATAACGTCGATGATAGCCCTCTGGGTAATAACATCCAAAGCAGTCGTGGGCTCATCTAGGATAATGACTTTAGGGTTTAGCAATAAACCTAAAGCTATCATGACTCGTTGGCGCATACCACCAGAGAGCTCGTGCGGGAACGAGTTAAGTACTCGATCTGGGTCAAGCTGAACGAATCTTAGAACCTCTTTAGCCCTTTCAATGACCTTTTTCTCATCTACACGGCCACTAGAAGCGTGAGATTTATACGTATCCAGAAAATGATCTCTAACCCTAAGGACAGGATTGAGCGCATTCAACGCTGATTGGAAGACCATCGCACATTGTTCCCATCTGAAACGCCGCAGACCTTCCTTTTCAAGATTGAGTACATCTAGCTGTCTACCAGTATCATCTTTGAAAATGATCTTACCGCTAAAGACCTTGGCGGATGTTGGAAGTAGTCGAACCAACGACAATCCCATAGTAGTCTTCCCGGACCCGCTCTCACCTATTAGAGCTAGGCTTTCGCCCTCTAGCAGATCGAAACTGACTCCCCTTACAGCGTGAACAATACCTCTGCTAGCCCTGTAACCTATCTCCAGGTTCTCAACGGACAGTGCGGTTCTTTCAGATCCCCTTATCTCCGCACTGGATAAGGTCTTCTCTTTCACCTAGGAACCTCCTCTCAGTCTAGGATCAAAGATCTCAGCTAGAGACCTGGAGAATGCCACTAAGCTAAGCTGGAATAAGGATATGGCTACTATAGGTGAGAGTATGTATAGAAGACTATCCTTGAAGAATATTGCCCCTCGTACCCAGGCGAGGTTCAACATCACCCCCCAGTTTATCCCTGCCAGAGGCACAAGCCCCAAGAATATCAATCCTACTGAGGCATACATTGCCGAAGTTAATGCGAGAGTAAAGCTTATGGCTATATAACCTGCCATGTTAGGGGCTATTTCCCTAAATATGATATGTGGAGTGCCTAAGTCCAGGCATCTAGCAGCTTCTACATAATCCCTTTCTTTTAGGGACAGCACCTGTGATCTAATTGCTCTCATCAAGCTAGGCCAGCTAATAGCGCCTATTATGAGTGCAATGCTGAATTGAGTCTTGAATTGAAATATTCCAGCTAACACAGCCAGGAAGATAACGCTGGGTATTGTCAAAACGACATCAGCTATCCAAGTGAGGATAGTATCTACTAGCCCCCCAAAATAAGCGCTTATTGACCCCAAGGTTAAGGCTATAAAAGTCGAGATCACAGCCGCCATGAAACCGACAGATATAATGGATCTACCGCCGTGGATGATCTGCACAAGAACATCCCTGCCTTCGGAATCTGTTCCCAGAGGATGCTCGAGAGATGGGGGCTGATATATTTGCCCCACGTTAGCCGACATGTCCATGGGCACAAATATAGGACCTATATAGGTGATCAGTAGAATAATCACCAGCCCTATAAAGCCCACAAAGCCAACTTTATTATTAGATATTAGCTTGAGAGTAGTACCGATCCAGCTGATCACCCCAGCAAGCCAGGAGAGTGGATTAGGTCTCGTCTCTACTGTAGTGGTAGCCATTATCTATCTTCCTCCAACAAGCCTTATCCTAGGATCGAGTCGAGCATAGATCAGATCCGCCAGGAGGTTCGCAAATATTACGGATATAGTGATCAGTAGGAATATGCCTTGAAGCACTGGGTAGTCACGCTGTTGTATAGCATTGAAAAGAACCAATCCTATACCCTGATAGTTCAGCAACCACTCTACAAAGAAGGATCCACCTACCACAAAGGCTAGTGATATGGTGAACTGCGTAAAAAGAGGTAACGAGGCGTTTCTACCTACATAGGAAGTTACTATCCTTCTTTCCTTCAAACCACGAGCCTTAGCGACTGTGACGTAATCCTCACCAAGAGTCGACTCGGTACTACTCCTCATAGTGAGTATCCATCCCCCGATAGTAGTAAGTAAGTAGACGGTTATAGGCAAGGATGCATGATAAAGTGCATCTTTGATAAAGGTCAGACTAAATCCCGGTTGCACACCAGGAGAAAGCGTCCCACGCATAGCTGTGAACGAGAACAGCTCCAACTGCACCCCTAGGAATACAACTAGCATCATTCCCACAAGATAATTAGGTATGGAGCTAAGTGCCGAGGCAACTATGGTCATTACGTGGTCTAGTCTCGACCCTCTGCGATAGGCCATGAACATCCCTATAGACATTCCTAGCAAGAAGCTTAGTATCTCTCCGATACCCACACTAAACAAAGTCCATGGTAGGTACTTGAGCACATAAGTAGTTACGGGCGTGCCAACATTTATAAGGGATTTACCAAAATCCCCATGGAGAAGTCCTCCCATGTAGTCAAAGTATTGCCGCCATATCGGAGCATCCAGATCAAGTGAGAATAGCGAGGCTGCTTGTTGCTTCGCCTCTTCATAGGGGATTCCATATTGATTGACTAGGTTATAAATATAAACCTCGATGGGGCTACCAGGAACTAACCTTACAAGAAAGAAGGTTATAGTAGATACCAGGTAGATAGTAAGTACAGCCCTGATTATCCTTCGCAGCAGATAGTTGCCCACCACCCGGCGCGCCAGTACCACGATACCAACGTTGGGTTCAGCTACAGCGCGTCCTTCCTGAATGACTGCCATTATTTCTCCTTTCTATAACATTCATCCAGTAGTGCGGCCAAAGTATAAAACCATAGTCACATACTGTCAATATCTGGTAGCAAATGAACGTACTGCTAATTGCTACTTTTATGAATTGCTACCAGCTATAGGGAAGACCGAAGGAGCTCTATACTAGACGGGATACCCTTATCGGGATGATCCTTTCCTTCAAACTCAATAGATACGTAACCACTAAAATTAGCTTCTCGCAGCATTTGACCAATCTTCTGATAGTCCAGACCAGCGTCGTAAAATATCCCTCCGCCGAAATAGGTTTTAGCATGCAACATGACGACGTAAGGCAGGAGAGTTTGCATCTCCTCATACTGGTCAGGACGGAAGTTAAAATTACCGGTGTCTAGCACCACCTTTAGCCAAGGAGACTTGACGCTGTTTATTATCCTTAGTACGCCCTCAGCCTTTCCGGTTAGTCCCCAATGATTCTCGAGTGCTATGGTTACGCCTTTCTTGCCTGCATAATAACTAGCTATCTTGAAGCACTCTATGCTCCAATCAAAAGCATCATCATCCGTATATCCGTCAAGAGGAGGTTCGTCCCCGCTAGCAGCCATGAAATCCTCGAAACTCTCAATGGTATTCCATCTTCCACCGAAGGCTCGTACAGTAGGAACTCCTAATTCGTAGGCCACATCTATCCATCTAACTAGCTTATTCAGTTCTTCCATACGGATCGAGTAATCAGGATGTACGAAGTTATGGTGAGCTGATACGGCTACTATATCTACACCTCTCATAAAAGCGTACTGTTTGAGAGTATGTAGATATGCAGGGTCCGACTTCTCAAAGTGTACTCCCAAAAGTTCTATTCCATCCAACCCAAGTTCGGAACACTTATCTATCATCTGCTCGAGGCTTGGTTTATCATCACCCTCTGGCCCCCATCCAAAGCGGTGAAAGGAGTAGCTAGAGACCGCAAGTTTTGGTTTCAAAGGCAGTTACCCCCGTATAGAAAGTGACACATCAGAAGGTTACTACTAGAGTGAAAACTTGGCAACGGTAGAGTGCGACTTGTCGCGCAAATTTTTGTGCATAATTTAGAATTTCTAAATATTCGACAAAATAATCAGCCTACATGATACCCCTCTACAAAAGATCAACCATAAATTCACTCCCGCAATGACAGATAACAATCCTGCTAACCCTATAATGGCTTACTAACTGGAGGAATTATGCAACCAATAGAAGACCACAATAAGGAAGCCAGATGGCAACTGGCTACAAGCCTTTATGAGCTTAGAAACGAGTTATGGGCTATATCCCGACCCGTTACAGCTTGGCTAGTAAGACAAATTAACCCAGGACCAGGAGAAATAATACTGGAGCTACTAGCAGGAACAGGAGATACAGGCTTTGTCGCCGCCAGCTTCTTGGGCCCCAATGGAAAGCTGATCTGCAGTGACCGAAGTATAGAAGCTCTTGATGTTGCTAGGATGAGAGCTAAGGAGTTAGGGATAAATAACGTAGAGTTCAAAGTGTTGAACCCAGAAAAGATAGAACTTCCTGATAATAGTGTAGACGCAGTCATCTGTAAATGGGGAATAACTTCCACTAATTACAAGGAAACACTTCGAGAGTCAAGACGTGTGCTAAGAACTGGAGGTAGGTTGGCTCTCGCGGTATGGGGCGACCCCATAAAAAATCCCTGGATCTCACTAGTACATAACTTGCTAATAGGTAAGGGGTATATCCCCAAATCTAGTTTTCCCGATATTTTTAACCTCTCAATATTAGAGAGGTTAAAAGAGGCACTCACAGAGAGTGGTTTTTTGACACTTGAAATGAGCAGCATGGAAACAAAATTGAGGTTTACTGACAAGGAAACCTACTGGCAGGGAATAACCCAACTTGGTAGCGACTACTCGGGATTTATGAGTACTCTGCGTGAAGACGTGCTCTTAGAACTTAGAGACCTTATCTATCAAATAGTAGAACCTTACAAGTTGCCAGATAATAGCTACGAGTTTTCAGCACAGTCAATAAACGTCCTTGCCATATAACAGACAATACTCAAGATTCTATAGCAAAGATCACACTCATAAATACTGTTTGAGGCTAGAAGAGATTAATCTCTTCTAGCCTGGTCACTATTAAAGGTGAGTCTTGAATTGGATAAGCTTACCTCTCTCGTCAAAGATACCTGCAGCTATACAAAGCGCATACAATCTTAGCAATGAAGACAGAAGCAAGCTATCCCTTACTTGAGAGCTTGAATCAGAGGCAGCGAGTATATCCCTCGCAAGATCCTTCATCGCGATTGACATAGCCTCAGCTTCGTCCTTACTTTCCTGCAGCCTTTGTACAGCTATCTGGAGTATGAGCTCCACAGATTGCATCATTTCGTCTTTTGTGGTGAAGTTGCCGCCCAGTCCCGTTAGTGTCCACATCGTTCTTCCCCAGTTTCTTTACGGTTTATAGCCATAATTTAAAGTAATAAACCGTAAAGAGGATATTCTTGAAGCAAAAATATCATAAATTCGATATTATTTGGGTTTACTAGCGCATGGTCAATGCGCTAGTAAACCTCCTCACAATCCTTGGAGACGTAGTCCCAGCTATCCGCAAAAACTTCGTCTACTCCTTTCCCACAGTACACGTAGTCCTTGGAGCCGTCTCCATAAGTATCTATGGAATCGTCATCATCACCACCATACACGTAATCAGATCCTGATCCCGCATCGATATAATCTTCACCCGCATCGCCGTATATTTTATCCCTACCATTTTGCCCTTCAAGCCAATCGTCATAGCTGCCACCATGGATCACATCATCACCATAGCCCCCTGCGATTTCATCATCTCCGCCTCCACCTGATAGCGTGTCATTTCCGTAACCACCCTTTATGTCATCGATACCGCTGTTACCTTCTACATAATCAGGACCATCATCGCCACGAATTGTATCCCACCCTGAGCCGCCATAGATCTTGTCTCCGCCGTCACCGCCGTACAAATCATCATCCTCGCCCAAGCCGTAAATCGTATCCTTGCCTCCTCTGCCAAAGATCGTATCCCAGGAGTTAGTACCTACAAGATAATTGTTAGCGTTATTACCATATATCTGTTTTGCCAGAGCAATCCCATGAACACCAAGCATTACCAAAGCTAAAGTAGATAATATAGACGCAAACCACTTCATACATCTGTCCTCCTTGAAAATTGATCTCTGAATCTAAAGAGATGATAGAGAGCACTCTTGTCAGCTACTTTGTCACTGCTTTGGGATAAAGGGGAAAAACTAATTTTCGCAGGTGTTAAAATGCAACTAGTAGAGAGTTACGCCGCTAATAGTCCTTAATTCATCTAAATCTAAATCTGAAAGGGAGCTTGCTTTATTAGAAGTTCGGGAGTACCATGCCAGTTAGCAAAACTCCTTAGGGCTTTGCTGACTTCGAAGATAAGCTCATCATCTATCTCGATCCTAGGTTCCAAGTGCAAAGACCTTATCTCCATGACTCCATCTTTACGATGAGCCTTTGGATCGATGCGCCCTATTATTCCGCCTTTGTAAAGAATCGGCAACGTAAAGTATCCATATATCCTTTTGGAAGCAGGTGTATATACTTCTATTTTGTAGTCGAAACCAAACAGCTCTAAAGCTCTCTTACGGTCCCAAATCACCGGATCAAAAGGAGATAGGAAGGTAGTAATGTGATAGTTAGAAATCATCTCCTCAATTACGTTCAACTCAGATATAAAACTACTGCTTACTATAGCTGGAACATCCCATCCATCTACCTCTACTTGAATTAATTCACCCTCGTCCAGCAATTGTTTGACAGCAGTTACAGTCGAAGTTTTATCAAGGCGAAAGTAATCACTTATCCATGTAAGCTTAGCTACTCCCATGGCTTTTACTGATTTAAGCACTAATGATTTGTTCATCTCGTCGGTAGAGGGTACATTGGAATCATCCCAGTCTGGCAGAACTCGTTCCCGCAGGTCATAAACTCTCTGAAAATTTCTCCTCTCCTTTACCATGAGCATGCCTAGATCGAACAAGTATTCTAGAGCCTCTTTCTCAGGCTTACGATTCCACCAACCTCCGGCACGCTTGTCGAGATTGGGAAAGCTAGATGATAGTACGGGCCCATAATTACACACAAAATCCAAGACACTATTGACAATGTCAGAATCTACTTGATACCACCTAGCTAATGTTTTGGATCTTTCGATCATACGTCTCCGATAGATAGGATAATCCTCTATGGGAAGAAAGCATGCTGCATGTGACCAATACTCGAAAAGATAACCCTCAGCATGTAGCTCGTCTAGCCACCTAGGATTGTAATCACCCAATCTACTCCAAATGACCAGATAGGGACTACGAGCCACTACGTTTATAGTATCTATCTGGAGTGCTCCCATCTGCCTGATAGCCTGAAGCACATCCCACTTGGTTACGGGTTCAGCTCTCTTCTCAAACCCCTGAGCATGTAATAAGGCATATCTTGCCGTTTTATTGCTTATCTTCATTGATGCTCCCCAGATAGATAGAGATAATAAGGTTAAGAACAGGATGGATATGCAGCACAGCGATTATACTAAGTAAACATGGCGTTCAACGCCCTAATTTTGGTATCAGAATATGCTTCGTCCCTAGGAGTAGAAAGGTGTACGATAGGTCCGTAACGGCAGGTGATCCCGCTCACAACATACTAGGCTATGGAAGAACTGCACTAGATGCGATATTTGCACCCAAGGCCGTAGCTGTCATAGGAGCCAGTGAAGAGCCAGGTAGTGTAGGTAGAACTGTTTTATGGAACCTCATCAGCAATCCCTTTGGCGGAACGGTATTCCCAGTCAATATACGTAGGTCCAGCGTTCTTGGCATAAAAGCTTACCGGTCTGTACTGGACATTCCCGATCAAGCAGATATGGCTGTTATCGCTACTCCTCCACAAACTGTACCTCAAGTAATATCGGAGTGCTCTCAAGTAGGTATCAAGGGAGCGATAATACTTAGCGCCGGTTTCCGAGAACGTGGTGAAGAAGGCAAAAAGCTTGAGAGCGAAATCCTTGATATAGCTAGGACCTCTGGGATGCGAATCATTGGTCCTAACTGCCTTGGTATCATGAGGCCACCTACAGGTCTAAACGCCACGTTCGCTGCATCCATAGCAAAGCCAGGAAGCGTGGGTTTTATAAGCCAGAGTGGGGCACTTTGTACCGCTATTTTGGATTGGAGCCTTAGGGAAAATGTGGGATTTTCAGCATTTATATCTATTGGCTCTATGCTAGATATAAGCTGGAGCGATCTCATTTACTACCTAGGAGATGACCCCCACACCAACAGCATCCTGCTGTATATAGAATCCGTAGGAGACGCCCGGTCTTTCCTTTCCGCTGTGAGAGAGATCGCCCTCACAAAGCCTGTCATCATAGTAAAAGCTGGCAGAACCGAAGCTGCAGCCAAAGCCGCGGCCTCACATACCGGTGCACTTGCCGAAAGTGACGATGTTTTTGATGCAGCCATAAGAAGAGTAGGTGCTCTTAGGGTCAACAGCATATCTGATTTGTTCTACATATCTGAAGTTCTTAGCAAGCAACCGAGGCCCAAAGGGAAGAGGTTGCTAATAGTTACTAACGCTGGTGGACCTGGTGTTCTAGCTACAGATGCACTGATCAGCGGTGGAGGAGAATTGGCTACCCTATCGGAAGATACTAGCAGGATCTTAGATTCTTTTCTCCCACCTACCTGGAGCCACGGCAACCCTGTAGATATTCTGGGAGATGCAGATGCCGACCGATATAACAAAGCTATGGAATCCGTAGTCGAAGATCCTAACGCTGATGGACTGCTGGTAATTCTCACCCCACAAGCTATGACTGAACCAACACGTACTGCACAAGCACTTGTATCAAACACCAGGCGTTCAAAAAAGCCTGTACTAGCAAGCTGGATGGGCGCAGAGATGGTTGCTGAAGGAGAAAGAGTGTTAAACAACGCTAACATCCCCACATTCAGATACCCGGATGTAGCGGTAAGAATGTTCAATTACATGTGGCAGTACAACGAAAACCTGAGGTTACTGTATGAAACCCCCTCTCTAGCCAGTACTGACATATCTGACGAGGATCGTCAGGATATAGCCAACAAGATCCAGGAATGTAGGAATGCTGGAAGAACAGTCTTAACTGAATGGGAAACGAAGCAAATCCTAAACTATTACTCAATACCCACTGTTAGGACCATACCTGCTCACACACTAGACGAGGCCTTAGAAGCCGCTATTGAGATCGGCTATCCAGTAGTGGTCAAGCTACTATCAAATAGGATCACACACAAAACGGATGTGGGAGGCGTGTACCTGAATATAACGACCCCTGAAGGGGTCAAAGATGCTTGGCACACAATGAAGTCAGCCTTAGGGGAAGACTTTGATGGCGTAACTGTCCAACCAATGATAAAGGAATCAGGCTACGAGCTTATAATCGGTAGCAGCGTAGACCCCCAGTTTGGGCCAGTCCTGGTTTTTGGATCGGGAGGACAACTAGTCGAAGTATATAGAGACAGAGAACTAGGACTGCCACCACTGAACACTACCCTAGCCCGCAGAATGATGGAGAGAACTAAGATATTTCAAGCGCTACTGGGAGTAAGGGGAAGAAAGCGAGTAGACATTAGTGCTCTCGAGCAGATAATAGTAAGGTTCAGTCAGCTGGTAGTTGATTACCCAGAAATCAAAGAAATAGAGATCAATCCTCTACTAGCATCTTCAAACAACATACTGGCGCTAGACGCTCGAGCAATATTGCATGATAAGGATGTTAGCTCTTTCCCTAGGCCCGCCATCAGACCTTATCCGGCAGAGTACATATGGCGGGTAAATTTGGAAGATGGTACAGAGCTAACTATTCGTCCTATCAGGGCAGAAGATGAGCCTTTAATCGTAAGGTTCCACCAGACTTTATCAGAAGAAAGTATCTACTTTAGATATTTCAGAATGATGAGTCTGACTCAGAGAACGGCACACGAGCGACTAACCCGAATATGCTTCATAGATTATGATCGGGAAATGGCCTTAGTAGCAGAAAGATACGATCCGAGCGCGGGGAGTGAAATAATAGGTGTGGCTAGACTAAGCAGGGTGGAATGGAGCCAAGATGCTGAATTTGCAATGATAATCAGCGACAAGTTTCAGCGCAGAGGGATAGGCACACTCTTGTTGAGCAAACTTATTGAAGTAGCAAAAAGGGAAGGTATATCGAATCTTCAAGCTCAAATATTACCCGAAAACTACGGCATGCAAAAGCTCTGCAGAAAACTAGGTTTTTCTATTAGGCACGACGTACATGATGGAATAGTGATTGCAAAGCTACCAGTAAATAAAAACCCCGAGGCAACAAACATTATGTAACCTAAGACAGCATTAACCTGATCGACACAACTATACCGTATATTACTACTAGCAACCGCAGCACATCTGGATTGAGTCTGCGTGCTACCCTTACGCCCAAGAATCCTCCTGTCCAGCTACAAACAGCCATGAGTAAAGCCAAAGGCCACACAACATTACCAAATACAGCAAAATACAATGCTGCTATGCCGTTAATAATTAGTGTGAGAACTCCCTTTAGAGCGTTTATCCTTTGAAGGTCGTCATCCAGGAAGAGCCCTAGAATAGCCAGGGTTATTATTCCTAACCCGGCTCCAAAATATCCTCCATACACAGCTGCAAGAAACTGTCCGAGCAGGATGCCAGGAGATAACAAATTCTCTCCCTTGCCGTCTCTACTTGTTAGTATCCATTTGGCAATCCTCTTCTGTACAAGCAAGAGGCCACAAGCAAAGAGTATAAGAAAAGGCACTATAAGGTCGAATACAGACTGAGGACTAATTAGCAAGATAAAAGATCCAAGCAGTCCTCCTACAAAACCTACAGTTCCCAGGATCCATATCCTCTTGCTTTGGCAGCGAAGCTCCCTTCGATAGGCTACACTCCCGCCTATGGTCCCAGGCCATAATGCTACCGTATTCGTTACATTGGCTGTCACACTAGGTAGACCCACAGCGAGAAGAGCTGGGAAAGTAATGAGAGAGCCTCCGCCAGCTATAGCATTGATAGCTCCCGCAATCAAAGCCGCAGTAGCTAGAATTAATAAACTTCGTACGGATGTAGGTACAGAAGCACCTAACACGGAAGTCAGACTGCTGTCTAAAAGGAAAAGATTCATGATCACATTATGCTGCCTGAAGGTATCAAAGGTCCAGACGAGCGTGGCATAATGAAATCTATCTTCTGAATTCTTAGGGGGACATGAATTGGAAGAGATCAGAGCAGAAAGCTGGCCTAACCTGGCGAATCCCACAATGATAGCCGCTTACAAAGGCTGGAATGACGCTGGCAACGCCGCCACATACGCGCTCGAGTATATAATCTCGCAGACAGGCGCTACCATGTTCGCGTCCATAGATCCTGATGAATTCTATGACTTTACTCAAGTAAGACCTTACACACGACCTATAGGAGATTATGGGCGAGTAATAACTTGGACTCCGAATAACTTCTATTACGCACATATCTCAGAATCCAAGGATTATGTATTTTTTGTTGGCACCGAGCCTAATCTGAGGTGGAGAAGGTATTCTTCATTATTGGTAAAAATGGCAAACAGGTTAGGTGTTAAAGAAGTCATATCCCTCGGATCCATGCTTGCCGATACCCCTCATACTCGTCCCGTGCCCTTAAGCGGTGGGGCTAGCAGCCCGGAGCTTGGAGAAAAGCTAAGGAGTTTAGGCATAAATAGCTCTTTCTATGAAGGGCCAACGGGTATTGTAAGCGTTGCAGGGCTGACCCTAGCAGAGTCAGGTATTCAGCATGCCAGTATCTGGGCTTCAGTTCCTCATTATATATCCGCATCGCCCAACCCAAAGGCAGCACTAGCTCTCGTAGATAGTGTCGAGAGACTAACAGGGCTCAGAGTATCTGTAGATAGACTTCAGATGGAAGCTATAACATTCGAATCACAGGTAGATGCTGCTGTATCAGACAATCCGGATATCGAACAATATGTGCGCGAGCTGGAACAGCGCGTGGAGGATCAACAAAACGAGGACACACAAGACGAAGGTACTCCTGAGGGTTACGATGCTTCGGAGGCTGAAGGATTAATCCGATCGATAGAGGAATATCTACGCCAGCAAAGCCAGAACAGAAACAAGGACGACGAGGAAGATCAGGAAGAAGACAACAAATAGCAAAGAGCGGGGCGCTCTTCTAGAAGAGCGCCCCGCTCATCTGGGCGCGAAGATTGTTCGTCGCACGATGTATAAGCAGCTTAACTGCACCTTCAGTACGCCCCATTACCTCTGCTATCTCCCTATTTTTCATACCTTGTGAGTAGCGCATGCGTATAACCTTTTGCTGATCGGGGTTAAGTCTGTTGATCGCTTTCTGGATCATCAGCTGATCACCGATACGCATAGTTTCTCTTTCTGGGTCGAGTGCACTATCAGCGATTGCAAGATCTTCAATCGATTGAAGGTTCTTCTTCTTGCGATAGTATACTGCTATCTGATTGGACGCTATTCTAAATAGCCAGGCTCCAAATGGCAAATTACGCCATTCATACTTCTCTATAGCCTCGAGGGCAAGCATAAAAGTCAGAGATGTAAGGTCCTCAGCATCCTCGCGATTATGCACTCTGCTGTAAATATAGTTATATAACCTCTCGGCATATGAAGCATACAGCTCGGCGAACGCGCTCCTATCTACCTTTGACTTCTCTACCAGCTCTCTTTCTTTGTCCAAGATGTGTTGAGTACTTGTGTTGTCCCTGAGTTCTGAATTCACGTTTCTCCCTCCGTTCCCTCTCACTCTAGATACTAGCTACTTGAGGGAGAAACGGCATCGTGCAGGTGTGCATAGTTTCATCCTACTTTTTGCTTACTGCTTAGTAAGCGAAATGGCTTATATGCGCACCTGCATTAGAAATCAGTTAATCGTTGAACTCCACTACTGGATTAGATAGTCTACCTATCTTCTCTATCTCCAGATCCATGACGTCACCAGGACGCAAAAACTCTGCTGGAGTACGCGCAAATCCCACCCCAGGAGGCGTACCGGTCAAGATAATATCACCAGGCAATAAGGTCGAACCCAAGGACAGTTCTTGTATAAGTCTAGGAATCCTAAAGACCATGTATTTGGTACTTGAATCTTGCTTTACGACACCGTTTACCTTAAGGGACAATCTCAAATTGTGAGGATCTTCGATCTCATCAGCAGTCACTATCCACGGACCCATTGGACAGTGAGTATCTAGGCTTTTGCCCCTAAACCACTGGCCACCATGACGCCTTTGTAGGTCCCTTGTTGATACGTCATTTGCTATGGTGTACCCAAAGACATAATTCATAGCCTCTTCTTGGGTTATATTTCTGCCCCTACGACCAATAATTACTGCAAGCTCTACCTCCCAATCTACCTGTTCGGATATCTTCCTGTTGAACTGCACGCCTTCTCCCGGGCCAATCACAGTAGTTGTGAGCTTAGTAAAAAATGTTGGATATTCTGGCATCTGCTCAGCATCGCTCGGTCCTCGTTTGTTTAAACCCTCCTCAAAATGCTCAGCATAGTTCCAACCCACACACATTACATTTCTACGAGGAACTGGAATCGGAGCTAGAAGCTTAACTGACTCAAGGGGTACAGAGGCGGGATTATCCGACCCGTAAACTAGCTCCCTTGCAAAGTCCAAAGCCTGCGCTCCCATCTCGATGAACTCTATCATAGTACTAGGTAGCCTTCCGGAAGAAGCCCTGGCTAGATCAACCACCCTATCATCATTGACAGCTCCCAACTTAGGTAGATCGTTTTCCAGGTAGGTTACCAGTCTCATAATCCCTCCTAAACAGTTTTCTAAAGAGCGATTTTACCTTAGTTCAGGATGTTTCTTGAATACGTTGGGAACTAAGATAGGACAATTTCAGTCTTAGTATCACAAAATACCTGCTTGTGATATCCCGGGAGACAGGCAAGGTAAAGTAAACAAGAGTTCATCAACCGGAGGGGTAGTATAATGTGGCACTCAATAAAAAGGAATCTAGTACAGGCAATACTATTGCTATTAGCAGTTGCAGCTATTAGCTATGGCTTGTTTATAACGAGGGCAAGTACATTGAAAGACCAAGATGTTCAAAGCAGCGATCCAGCACCTAGTAAACTGTCATCAGGCATAACTGTCACGGCAGAAGGCGAGGCCGTAGCTAGGCCAGATACTGCCTATCTGAACTTAGGATTTCAAACCGAAAACACTTCTCTGGAAGCGGCAAGAGAAGAGGCCGCAAAACAGATGAACAACATCCTAGATAAGATCAAGCAGCTAGGAGTTAAGGAAAAGGATATACAGACAACCAATTACAGCATATGGTACGATCAGGAAAGGCGAGTCTTTGTTATCAACAACAACGTAAGTGTTACTATACGCAACATAGAATCCTCCTCGAATATCCTGGATGAGGCCATTAAGGCTGGCGCCAATTACGTAAGCGGTATAAGCTTTGGAATAGAGAATAAGTCAGAGCTCGAGAAACAAGCGCGCCAGAGAGCAATGGAGAATGCTAGGGAGAAGGCTCAACAGCTAGCACAGGCGGCTGGAGTAACTCTTGGGCTGCCAGTATATATCTCCGAGGGAGCAGTTTCTAATCCACCTATAGTATTGCCGGCAGGTGTTGAAGCCAGGTCAGCTGCTGATGTTAGTACTCCTATAGAGCCCGGCAGCATGAAAGTAACAATCAGCGTACAGGTCACATTCTCCATCAACAGATAAACCTAAAAAGCAACATAAGTTTGGGCGCAGAAACTGTCTGCGCCCAAACTTATTAAGACCTAGCTGGTACAGATCTTAGGGACTATTGAGCCTGATCCTAGGTGTACGAATAAGATTGGTATTTAGAAGCAGATTGATATCTGCCAGGATATCTCCAGGACTGCCATTCGCGGCGACTTTACCTGCTTGTATGACATAGCACTTGTCAGCTATGTCCTCTACTATATCCAAATCATGAGTGCTACAGATGATAGTTTTGCCCTTCTGCCCCCACAAGGTTAGGAAGTCTATGATCTGCTCCTGACTCCTGGGATCAAGAGCAGCCGTAGGCTCATCCAGAAGTAACACTTCCGGATCAAGAATGAGAACTGAGGCCAAAGCTACCCTCTTCTGCTCACCTCCAGAAAGTCTGTGCGGAGCCCGGTCACGAAGATGAGCTATCTCCATAAGATCCAGAATGTCATTAACTTTACGAATTATTTCGGACTTATCCCAACCCAGCTGCAATGGACCAAACGCAACTTCGTCGAAAACTGTAGCATTGAACAACTGCACATCCGGGTCCTGGAAGACCAAAGCTACTCTTCTTCTAAAGGAAAATGCAAAATCCTCATCCTGGAAGGATTCTTCAGTTATTAGTCTTCCAAAGGCAGTAAACTTACCCTGGCTAGGAAAGTACAGAGCATCCAGCAGTCTAAGTAATGTTGATTTCCCGGAACCATTAGCCCCGAGTATGGCTATTCTATCGCCAGCATTTACGGAGAGATTCAGACCGTCAAGAGCCTTTATACCACCAGGATAGTTATAACACACATCTTCCAGAACAAAAACAGGATCACTCATAGTTATTCTCCCTATCTTCCTAACCATAGCCACAGGCAGCTCAGGGACACAAATGTCAGCAGGACCACCCAATCTCTAGAACTCATTGTAAAGTCCTCAAGTGTCCTTACTTCACCTCGGAATCCTCTAGACTGCATAGCCATATAGACATCACTACTTATTTTCATGCTCTTGCTAAGCAGCACACCGGCTGTTGCGGCAGTTATCCTGCGGCTGTCAGCAGGAGAGAGCTTCCCAACAGTCCTACTTCTACGAGACTCAAACATATTTTGCGCCGTGCGTAATAGCAGGAATATATATCTATAAGTCATGTTGAGTATGACCACGAATAATACAGGCACCCGCAGGAAACGTAATGACTTCAATATGTGACTCCAAGGAGTAGTTAGTACAAGTAGAAACGCAAAGGTAGCAGATGTTATGACCCGAGATATAAGAAATGCTGCACTTTTTACTCCCTGCTCGGTCACACCCCAACCAAGGATTGGAATGTGAAAAATGGGATTCCCAGGAGTAAGAAAAAGAGCTGGGAGGGCTATAGCCCCCGTGAATATGAGGGCGCCGATCCACACGGTCCTGGCAATAGCTCCTAGAGAGACTTTGGAAATAATAGCCAATACTATAGAAAAGATATATATGCTCAAGATCACAAGAAGAGACTTAGACGCAGCTGAAGATAAGATGATAAGCAAGAAGCCTATAACCTTTACCCTTGGATCCAGCCGCTGCAGGAAGCCTCCTTTACCATAAGTATGCTCACTAAAGGAAGCCCTCTCCAAAGCATGGGTTATTCCATCTAAGCTCTTCTCTAGAAACCCAGCTCTCTTATTCTTTTTACTAATCAAGCCCATAAACCATAGCCTGGTGTACTAGGATCCATTGTTCCATCTACTGGCCAAAAATATTTTCCCTATAAGCCAGGTAACTAATGTGACGAGCAGTATACCTACTACAGCTGATATGATGTAACCTGCCACCTCACTCCTCATGAATGAAGGGGCATAATCCGGAATGGGAGCTGTCCAGATGGAAGACCACTTCTTGAGTCCCGAAGGCTCATGGATGTTAGATACCATATCTCCAATACTTCCGTATTGGCTACTAGCATCCCTTAGTGAGGAGATATGCTTCTGGACGAGGCTAGCAGCTTCGTTTATATTCCCGCTTTCAATTGATTGAGCGGTGAGATTATAATCGTTGCGCAAAGACCCATTGGAAGTCTGTGAAGCCAAGGATCTAAAGTCGGAGGCAAGTGCCTGCCTTTCAGAAGTCGACAGGTTGCGAATATAGTATCCGGCTTGCTCTTGAACCACCTCTTCAGTACCCCACTCTCCCCATGCAGTCCCAGAAGCTAGCAGTCCAAGAGGTGTAAGTACGACTAGTAGTGCAAGAGTTACCCACAAAGGTATCAGCCTACGAGGGGATATGCTAGTACGCTGCACACCCTCTTCTACATCCGCAGCTGTCATTCTGAGCAAGCTTGGGTCTACCTTCTGCAAGTAAGCTACTACTCCCCCGGTTACTATAGCCTCTGCTATACCTGCAAATGTTAGGTGCCCTATCATCATGGCAGGTATAGCTACTGAAAGAGGATAAAACGAATAAAGTGGGACGCCATTAGCGTCTTTGAAAAGCATCGGCTGAATACCAAACTCTATAGCAGCAAGAAAAGCCGCAGCATTAATAGCTACATAACCCGCTATTGCAGCTGCTATGACTCTTCTACCAGACGTGAGAGGTGCCCTGCCCGACAGAAGACGATATATTGCATACGCCACCAGAGACCCTACTACAGCCATATTGAAACAGTTAGCACCTATCGCCAGGATGCCACCGTCACCAAAAAATACAGCCTGGAGGATGAGAGCTATCGATATAGCTATGATCGATCCCCAAGGGCCAAGGACAATCGAAGCTATACCCATACCCACAGCGTGCCCAGTGGTACCGCCGGGGAGAGGGATGTTGAACATCATTATCACGAAGGAGAATGCGCTCATCAAAGATATTAGGGGAATGAGCCTGCTAGAAAGGAATTTGCGTAGCCTCTGTAAGGCTATATACCAGAAAGGTGCTGTTGCTGCGTACATAACAGCACAAGTTGATGGACTGAGGTAACCATCGGGTATATGCATAGCATCCTCCGGGCGCGAGTAAGCTCGAAAATCAAAGCATCAAATGGCGATTGAAATAATTTGCATCTGCTACATTTCTTTTACAATATACCTTGCGCCCTGGGAGGGGTCAAGGGAGCGGGTATACCCGCTCCCTTGGAGTTCTTTGTTACTAACGCCTTACCGAGTCCTCGTCCTCAACGTTAGCCTTGGTGGCGCTCTGTATTAACTCAACTACTGATGCATCTGCAAGAGTAGTAGTATCTCCAAGCTGACGATCATTCGCTATATCTCGCAGCAGTCTCCTCATGATCTTTCCACTACGAGTCTTCGGCAGGTCAGGAGTAAACATGATGCGTTTAGGTCTAGCTATAGGACCTATTTTCCTCGCAACGTGCTGGCGTAGTTCTTCTCCAAGCTCGGGTGTAGGCTCAACATCGGACTTAAGAATCACGAATGCAAATATAGCCTCACCCGTTACTTCGTCGTGTTGTCCTATAACAGCTGCCTCAGCAACGCGAGGGTCATCAACAAGCGCACTTTCCACTTCTATAGTTGATATTCTATGACCCGAAACGTTCATTACATCGTCCACTCTACCCAAGAGCCAGAAGTAGCCTTCTTCATCGCGCTTGGCCCCATCCCCTGAGAAATAGACGTCAGGGAACCTGCTCCAATAAGTCTGAACATATCTATCAGGATCTCCGTATATTCCCCTGAGCATCGCGGGCCAAGGCCTCTTGAGAACAAGATAACCTCCTACCCCAGGTGGAACACTATTGCCCTGCTCATCAACAACATCCGCCTGAACCCCAGGGAAGGGGAAGGTTGCGGATCCTGGCTTGAGACGAGTTATACCTGGTAACGGACTTATCATGATCATACCTGTCTCAGTCTGCCACCAGGTGTCTACCACAGGGCATCTTTCCCCACCTATGTACTTGTAGTACCACAGCCACGCTTCAGGGTTGATCGGTTCGCCCACCGAACCAAGCAAACGGAGAGAAGACAGATCGTGAGCCTGAGCATGTTGAGGACCCCACTTCATGTGTGCCCTTATCGCTGTTGGAGCTGTGTAGAGTATGGTCACTTTATACTTCTCTATTATTGACCACCAACGGTCAGGACCTGGATAATCTGGCGCCCCTTCATAGATAACGCTGGTTGTATGATTAGCTAGGGGCCCATAGACTATATAGGAGTGCCCAGTAACCCACCCTATATCAGCAGCGCACCAATAGACATCTTCAGGCTTTATATCGAATATCCATTTGTGGGTAAGTGATACGCCAAGTAGATACCCAGCACTCGTATGGACTATACCTTTGGGCTTCGCAGTAGTACCGGAAGTATACAATAGGTATAGCATATGCTCTGAATCGAGTGGTTCTGCAGGGCAGTCCTCGGACTGATTTGGAACAATGTCATGCCACCAGATATCCCTACCAGGAGTCATGTCTACATCATGTCCTGTTCTTTTGAGGACTATTACCTTCTCGACGCTAGATGTATTCTTTAGGGCCTCATCTGCATTCTTCTTGAGAGGAACTATATTCCCCTTACGATATCCACCATCAGCAGTAATAAGAACCTTAGCCTGAGAATCATTTATTCTGCCGGCCAATGCATCAGCTGAGAACCCTCCAAACACCACAGTATGAGGGGCGCCTATGCGCGCACATGCAAGCATAGCAACTGGTAGTTCCGGCACCATCGGCATATATATGGCTACTCTATCACCCTTCTGCACTCCAAGCTGCTTGAGGGCATTAGCACACTTCTTTACATCTCTAAGGAGATCTGCATAAGTTACCTCTCGAGTATCACCGGGCTCGCCCTCCCAATAGTAAGCTATCTTGTCACCACCGCCAGAGAGGACATGTCTATCCAAGCAATTGTAGGAGACGTTGATTTTGCCCCCATCAAACCATCTCGCATAAGGAGGATTCCAATCCAGCACTTTTTGATAAGGTTCGAACCAATGAAGCTCGCTTTTGGCAAGCTCATCCCAGAATGCTTCAAAGTTCTCCTCG
This sequence comes from Thermobaculum terrenum ATCC BAA-798, assembly GCF_000025005.1. Taxonomy (NCBI): domain Bacteria; kingdom Bacillati; phylum Chloroflexota; class Chloroflexia; order Thermobaculales (SeqCode); family Thermobaculaceae (SeqCode); genus Thermobaculum (SeqCode); species Thermobaculum terrenum. Next base: position 938,262 of record NC_013525.1, on the reverse strand, counting down.
GCCTTCTTATAGATATCAGGAGAATTGATATTCGCCCTCTTACGAAACTCTTCAGGAGGGTCAAATATACGCTCCTCCTTCATAAGGCTTTCTATAGCGATATCATGTATAGAGTCACTCATGACATCTCCTCCTGCAAAATATAGAACACAGATAGCTTTCGATTCAGCATTATATCACTATATTCTAAGAGTAAAATCCAAGGCACACCTGCTAGGATCAAGTGAAATTAGGAGGTAGAGAGTGAAGACTCTTGAGTTTACGATCAACACCGGGAATAAACCGGCGGTGGTAGACATTACCAGTAAGATAGAAGAAGCCATTAAGGATTTACAGGAAGGGCTGGTACACGTCTTCGTACCCCACGCTACAGCTGGACTGGCACTGATGGAGACAGGGTCAGGGTCAGAGTACGATCTAATTAATGCGATAGACCAGCTTTTTCCCAAAAGCTCCAACTACAGACACGCACATGGCTCTCCAGGACATGGGCGAGATCATATATTGCCAGCTTTCATCTCTCCTTTTCTAGTATTGGCTGTGAGAGATAAACGACTACAATTGGGAACCTGGCAGTCCATAGTACTAGTTGATACTAATGTGGATAATACCGTAAGAAAAGTTCAAATCAATCTTATACCCTCAACTGTTTGACTGGTAGTACAGGCATAGATATAGTTTTATGTAGACAACATTAGTTTTATGGAGGCCTCGAAGAGGTGATGTCAAAGAACGGAATAAAGACTGTATTCTTGCTGACCCTGCTAACAGGATTATTCTTGTTGGTGGGGATGCTTCTTGGCGGTAGGCAAGGACTTGTATTCGCTTTTGTACTAGCATTAGGAATGAATTTCTTCTCTTACTGGTACAGCGACAAAATCGCCCTTATGATGACTGGAGCTAGAGAGGTCGGGTGGGAGGAAGCACCCGAGCTGCATCAGATAGTAGAGCAACTTGCTCACCAAGCCAGGATACCTAAGCCAAGGGTTTATATAATTGATTCTCCCGCAGCTAACGCATTTGCAACCGGCCGAGATCCTAAACACGCAGCAGTAGCCGTAACCACTGGGATCATGAGTATTCTAAACAGAGATGAGCTAGCTGGAGTAATAGCTCATGAACTAACTCATGTAAGAAACCGAGATACGCTCATACAGACGATAGTGGCTACTATAGCTGGGGCCATTATGTTCCTAGCAAACATGGCACGGTGGGCGTTTATATTCGGTGGGTACAGTAGATCTGACGATCGCGAGGGCGGTGCTAATCCGCTGGGTGCACTATTAGTGATCATAGTAGCACCGATAGCAGCTACATTGGTACAGCTAGCAATCTCTAGATCTAGGGAGTACGCAGCTGACGAGGGGGCCGCCAAGCTGACAGGAAGACCTCTAGATCTAGCATCGGCTTTACAAAAACTGGAGGCATCTGTGGCAATGCATCCGATGAGAGTCAGCCCTGCAGCATCCCACCTCTTCATAGTGCAGCCACTGAGAGGTGCAGATCTGGCATCTTTGTTTAGCACGCATCCACCAGTAGCTAAGAGAGTTGCAAGGCTCTACCAGATTGCTCAGCAGATGCATGGTCCATCCTTCGCTTTCAGCTAGCATTTAAAAGAGAGCTGCAGGTGCTTATGTAAGCACCTGCAGCTCTCTAGTTTAGAGTCTAGGAATTACACTAATATCTTGTCATCAGTACGATCCACCATATAGAAGCCTTCCACATATTCCTTCAGCATTCTATCGGTGGTAAACTTAGGACCCAAACCAGATATAGCCTCCTTCATCATCTTGACCCATTTACGAGGAATCCCCTTTTCATCTCGATCGTAGAAGAGAGGAATTATGCTTGCTTCCAGCAACTCATATATTGCTCTCGATTCCACCTCGTTCTGCACTTCCGGGCTTTCGTAGACTTTCCCGTCCCCTATAGCCCAGCCAAAGCCGTCGCTACCTTTGTTTGAAGATTCCCAAGCTTCTGCCCACCACCCATCCAGGGTACTAGCATTAAGCACTCCATTCATGCTGGCTTTCATTCCACTGGTACCGCTTGCCTCCATTGGACGCACTGGATTATTCAGCCAAACATCGCACCCCCTAACAAGGTGACGGGCAATCTCTAGATCATAATCCTCTATAAAGGCTATCTTTCCAAGGAAGGGCTCACGTTTGGAGAGTTGTACGATCTTTTGTATCAACTCCTTGCCGCCATTGTCACGCGGATGTGCCTTGCCTGAGAATAGTATCTGCACTGGATGCTGAGGATTATTTAGTATGGCAGCGAGCTTCTCTTCATCACTGAAGAGCAAAGTCGCTCTCTTATAGGTGGCAAATCTCCTGGCAAATCCTATAGTTAGGACGTCCTCAGTAAGATTCCCCAGCTTACCTATCTTCGATCTGCTATTGACTAACTCGATCAATTGCCTCTTGAGCTCTTTGTGCAGGCGCCATAAAAGTTCGTCATCTACTTCCAATATTTTCTGCCAATCTATATTCCCTTCTGAGTCACTTAGAATATCTCTAAGAGAGCTGGATAACCAGGTAGGCGCATGCACACCATTAGTAACATAACCAATCGGCACATCTTCGACAGGCAGCTCCGGCCATAGGGAGCGCCACATTTCCTGAGAGACTCGACCGTGCAGCTTACTTACACCGTTGTTTTTACTAGATGACTTCAATGCAAGCACCGTCATGCAGAAGAGTTCGTTTTCATCTTCTGGTCTCTTCCTTCCCAAGGCCAGTAACTGCTCAAATGAGATACCTAATTTATTAATATAAGATTGCAGATACCTCTCAATCAGATCGATTGAGAAGTAGTCGTGCCCAGCAGCTACAGGAGTATGAGTAGTAAAAACGTTAGTAGATCGTACAGTTTCCAGGGCCTCTTCGAAGCTTTTGCCCATATCCTGGATCATCTCTCTCATGCGCTCAAGGACGAGAAACGCTGAGTGTCCCTCGTTCATGTGATAGACCTGAGGATACAGCCCAAGCATTCGCAGAGCCCTGATACCTCCAATACCAAGTACGATCTCCTGTTGAATGCGCTTTTCAGAATCCCCTCCGTAAAGCTTATCGGTTATGTCCCTGTAGGGGGCCTGATTCTCTTCCAAATTAGTATCCAGAAGATAGAGGTCTACCCTTCCTACCCTGGCTTTCCATATCTGGAACTTAACTACAGCGTCGGCGACATCAACTTCACCTATTACTCGATTGCCCGACATGTCGGTTACTAATGTTAACGGAGTATGAAGATAGTTTATATCTGGATACTCCTCTTGCTGCCAACCATTCTCATCTATCTTCTGGAAGAAGTAGCCATTCTTATAGAGCAGACCTACACCCACCAGAGGAATACCCAGATCACTGGCCGACTTAAGATGGTCACCAGCAAGAACTCCCAGCCCTCCAGAATAGATAGGGAGACACTCTACCAAGCCAAACTCAGCTGAGAAATAAGCGACGCTGAAGTCCCTGGCCCCATAATTTTCTGAGAACCAAGTATTATTAGCCTCAAGATAACGTTGAAGGGAATCATGCTCCTGGTTAACTCTATCCACAAACGACTTATCAGCTAGAAGCATCCGCAGCCTTTCATCAGATATCTTCTTTAGCAGCAGTACTGGATTGTGCTTGGTCTTCTGCCAGTTCTCAGAATCTATATGGGAAAATAGCTCTGCAGTAGACGGAGTCCAGCTCCACTTAAGGTTGTAAGCTAGATCATTCAGTTTATTCCTAATTTCCATATCTTGACTCATGCCTTTGCATCACCCTCACAATCATCATTGTTTTTTATCCTGCACCAATCTCTTTATAGTCACATCCCTAATAGTAGCAAATAGAGCCTCTAACGATCTTCTATACATGCCTCCCTGTCTGGCACAATAAGACAAAAGCGGTCTAGGAAGGTGCTATGACAGATAGACAGCGTGTGGCATTTCAGGGAGAACCAGGGGCATACAGCGAAGAAGCTTCTCTACTTTCTGTGCCAGGATGTGAACCAGTACCGCTACCCTCATTAAGGGACGTATTTGAATCAGTGGCTAACAAGCATACAGACTTGGCAGTGGTGCCCGTAGAGAACTCGCAAGCAGGTAGCATACATGAGACTTATGACCTATTGCTAGAATATGCGGGCAAAATCTTCATTAGAGGCGAGCATGAGCTTAGAGTACGGCACTGCCTTCTAGGTATACAGGATACTGAGCTAGATAGGATTAATAAAGCTTATTCTCATCCACAGGCACTGGCTCAAGCAGCAAACTGGTTACGAGCACATAACATCCAGCCTGTCGCGTATTACGACACAGCGGGTGCAGCCAAACTCGTATCCGAACTCCAAGACCCTACTATCGCCGCTGTAGCTTCACGTAGAGCAGCTGAAGTGTGGGGGCTAAGGGTTTTGGCAGCCGACATAGAAGACAACAAAACCAACCGTACAAGATTTGTGATAATAGGCCGATCACCTGTGGTGCACACAGAGCAACCCAGTGAGGAAGGTAAGACTACGCTGGTGTTCTCAACTCCCAACAAGCCCGGAGCTCTCTATCATGCCCTGGGTTGCTTTGCCAAAAACAACGTAAACCTAACGAAGATAGAGTCAAGACCCTCCCGAGGTGAGGGGTGGGAATACATATTTTATGTAGATTGTCAGGGATGGGTAACCGACCAGGATCTAAGAAGAGCTTTGGATTGTCTAAATGAACAGTCGAGATGGGTAAAAGTTTTGGGTTCCTACCCTAAATCCGTGGACGAAGCTAATATGAATTCAGGTATATAGGTTAGCAATCTACTTGAAAGTCATCAAGGGATAACTCTTCCAAGGAGTGAACGATCCTATCGGCAAGGCGTAGATCCTCTGGGCGTCGCGTCCCAGCAACAGCAAAAACCTTCATCCCTGCAGCCTTACCAGCCTGAACTCCCACTACAGCATCTTCAACAACAACGCAGCACCGAGGATCAACACCAAGCTTTTCGGCAGCCAGGAGGAATATATCGGGGTTGGGCTTCCCGTTCTTGACGTCGTCCCCAGATACTATTTCGTCGAAGCAGCCCTCCAAGCCAATCTCTGCCAGTATCGCCTCTATATTCAACCTGGGAGTAGAAGAAGCTATGGCTTGCTTGTGTCCGTTCGCATGCAAAGATACTACCAGGTTATAAGCCCCAGGAAGCGGCTTGATTCTCCCCCTAATAGATTTCCGGAAGTATCTCTCTTTGTCTTCAGCTATTCTGTTTATCTCTTCCTCAGGAAGATCTCCAAACAGGACACGAATAGCATCAGGATTTCTCATCCCAAAAGTTGGGAGGAAATCCTGATAGCTAATCTCTACACTCCTAGGGTGGGCTACATATAGCCAAGATTCATAGTGAAATTGTCTGGAGTCCACGAGGACTCCATCAAGATCCCATAATACGGCGGCCTTTTCCATACGCGATAAATATTACCAACTACGTATCTATGTTATCCAATGCAAACTGGCTATAGTACGCTCTGGAGAAGTCTCTCGGCTTCGTCTGGAGTTATCTCACCTTTGGATAGCGACCTGAGTACCTCTCTTACGAACTCCTCGTTCGTTTTGCCCTTATTTTCGAGCATAGGCTTCATCAAAGGGGTGTAGTCAGCTTGATCAGTGGTAGCTGAAGAAGCATCTACACTTACATCATGTATAGATGTTGACTCCTGTTGTGAAGATTGATCCTCTTCAACGTCCTCATAACTATCTGGTCGAGGTTGCAAAACTTGTCCATTGCCGCGACGAATAGAGATATCACCCTTGCCGGTCTTTATTGAGAGGTCTCCTTCTGGATGGTCGCTGCCAGTGGTACCTACCATTCTTACGCCACCAAAACCCATTGGCCCAGATCTGCCCACTTGCACCAGGGGGAACTCTGAATGCACCCTTCCAAAACCTGTCTGGGCATCGATGCGTACAGATATATCATCAGGTAAGATGACAACTACATCCCCTAGGCCAGATGACAGTTGATACCTACCCCCCTCTAGCTCTGAATCCAAGTAGATGTCACCCATCATGGAATTAAGTTGCATCTCTTCGATCTCACAACCTACCACCCGCATAGGCCCCATGGCAGAAGAGGCTCTAATACGCGCGGACTCGCAATCAGAAATATTAACCTTCCCATGGGCAGTATTTATACTTAGATCCCCCTCGACTTGTTGGACGTTAACGTCTCCATTGCCTGTAGAGACCCTTAAATCACCCTCTCCGGAGGACACTCTTACCTCCCCATTACCTGAAGAGAGGGTAACATCACCCTCAAAATCGGTCACTAAGATTCTGCCATTCCCTGTTGAGACTGTTATATCACCTTCTACTTGAAAAACTCTGACCTCGCCATTACCAGTTTCTACCCTTACGTCGCCTTCAACAGAATCAACGCTTACATTCCCCCATCCAGAGTGACATGACACATCCCCCTCATACTGAGATTGTCCCTTGAACTCGATCTGGCCCTTACCAGTCTCAAGTTTTACCCCGCTTACGCTGGACGGTATAGACAAAGTTAGATCCATTCTCTGGATCGAGCGCAGACTTATATCTTCCTTAGGCTGTGATATATGAACCATATCTCCCGATCTCTCTATGGATGGGGTCAGCCCCCCACCAACGCTAACAGACCATTCTTCTCCTTCTACCCTGACATATATATCTCCATGTAGCAGGCTAACTCGTAACTCATCAGCTCCGTTCGCGATTTCTTGGATATTCATCTTGATGCCTCCTTGATTCTTATCTCCTTGTTCAAGTAATGCTTCTGCAATAACAGACCAACCCTGACCATGTATACTCCTAGATACAACAGTGACTTATCTAGAAGATTCACTCCACTCCTCTCAGGAGTTTTAAGGCAACTTACTATGTATCTGTGTTCAGCAGCATCTTGCAGGTCCTGATACCTCTCCTTGAGAATTCTCTCGGTCAAACCGTGGTACATTTCCCCCTCCTTCAGGTCACCCCACTACTGAGTAGACCTCAACTTGCTTAGAGCCTCCTCAGGACTTATCTCTCCCCGAGCAACAGCGTCTAGAACGCTACGCCGGGAAGACTTCGCAGGTTCCTTCTTCATAGGCACAGGCTGATTTTCTGCCTTGGTCAAAACATTCACTATCTCATCCAGCTTGGAACGCACAGTTGGGTAGCTTATACCCAGACGCTTCTCCACCTCGCTAAGATTACCTCTCGAAGTCACGAATATTTTGAGGAAGGTTGCCTGCTCATCTGTTAGCAAGCAGAAGTCACACTGCCTGTACTCGGCTCTAACCTCGGTTCCGCAGTCTACACACCTCACCTCCCTTATGATCAGTTGGCCGCCGCAAGTAGGACATCTCTCTAGAATTTTCCTCACTCGTATCACCTCCACGAGAATTATATATTGATCAATTAATAAATTCAAGTAATTAATCAAAAATTTTAAAATTCTGGGAGGTAAAATTCTCCTCGAAGGTGCTCCATCAAAAACTAGTCAAGGTCTGCTGGAATATGGGTGCGCTCGTAGCTCTCGCGGAGATAACGATCGGTGACTCTTGTATACCTTTGGGTAGTTGCCAGGCTTGAATGCCCGAGGAAAGCCTGTACTATGCGTGTATCAGCACCCCCCTGCAATTTATGCACTGCAAAGGTGTGTCGCATAGTATGAGGTGTGGGGATAGTCTTAAGTCCAGCCTTTTTAGCGTACTTCTTTATCGACATCTGGATAGCTCTGGGGGTCAGCCTATCCTCGGCAGTTGGACCCTTGAAAGACACAAACAACGCAGGATTCTCGTCAGTTCTCAGTTGTAGATATTCCTTGAGCAACCTCTGGGCTACAGCATCGACAAAGACCACTCGAGGTTTTCTACCTTTACCTATAATAGATACCTCAAGTATCTCGTCTTCGCATAGATGCTCCAATGGAAGCTGATCTCTGTTCAACGAGCACAGCTCAGCTATTCTCATCCCAGTGCAGTACAGCAGCGCGAGGAGGGCCCTGTCTCGCTTGCCCCAAGGAGTAGAGGGGTCTGGAGCCATCAATAATGCCCTAACATCATCGACCGACAAAGCCTTAATCGAGGATACATCCATATGACTCTTTGGCAGCTTGATGTCATCTCGGGTGAGCGATGTCAAGTCCTCATCATGCAGGTAGTTCACAAAGCTCCGCAAAGCAGAAATATATTTAACGTAAGTGTCATCATCTAACTGCTTCTCTACTACTAGGTATCTCTGCCATGCTTTCACAGACTGTTTGTCCAAGTTTGAAACGTGGGCCTTGGATTGCAACCTTAGCTCTAGCCAGTCCACAAGGGCATAGAGGACTTGCTGATATGTTCTCACACTCGCTGGTGACAACCCCTCCTCGACTAGGCAATAGTCTAGAAAATCTTGCACACTATTCCTCAGATCCTTTTCTTCTTGCGCCATATCAAACAAAGTAATAACATCCAAGTATGATTTCAAGCAAAGATAAAGAACTGGAAGATCTCATAAATAAATTACAAAGTACCCATATAGATCCGAAAGAAGCTATAAGGTTACAAATCAAGGCTAGCAGGTATATAACAGAGTCTCCACTAGACACCCCTCCCGCTACCGTTGGTGGCTTTGACCTCAGCTTCCCAAATAACGCCAGGGCTGCAGCCATCGTAATAGAGTCAAGCACAATGGAGACTATTGAAGAAATACTTGAAGACATGCCAGTGACCATGCCCTACATACCAGGATTGCTGGCATTTCGAGAAGCACCGGTGATCCTTAGAGCATATAATTCTCTCAAAGCAAAGCCAGACGTCATCATGATCGATGGGCATGGTAGGGCTCACCCCAGAAGATTTGGTATAGCCTGTCACGTTGGACTGATACTAAGAAAGCCTTCCATAGGAGTGGCAAAAAGTTTGCTGATCGGCAATGCTGAGGAACCAGGGGACAACAAGGGAGATTGGAACCCCATAACCTTAGGCAATGAAGTGCTTGGGGCTGCAGTCAGAACCAAGCCTGGAGCGAAACCTGTGTACGTATCAGTAGGAAATCTGATAAGCCTCGAACAGGCTGTGGAGTTAGTATTGAAGATGACCACCAAATATAGATTGCCTGAACCCACACGCCGAGCACATATGCTTGCTAGTCGTTATAAAAACACTAGGTAAGTCAATCAGGAGGTTAAAAATCATGCAACAGTCCGCAGTAAAAGTACCCAAGGTAACATATGCAGCGATTCCTCAGGATCAGCTAGAAATCCTTCATGCCTATTATGAAGAAGCTCAAAAGCAGATCCCACAAAAGCTTGGAAAGCACTATCCAATAGCAATTAACGGCCAAAGGGTCGCCGGCCAAGGTAAAACCATAGAAGTTCGATCTCCTATAGATACAGATATAGTGGTAGCTACATTCAACGAAGCCACTAGCGATCAAGTATCGCAAGCCGTGGACGCGGCCGCGGAAGCCTTCAAGATATGGGGAAGCATGAATTATCAGGAGAGAGTAAACATTCTCAGGCAAGCTGCCTCTAATTTCCGGGACAACAAATTCGAGCTAGCTGCTGTGCTATCAGTAGAAGCTGGCAAGACCCGAATGGAAGCTCTAGGAGAAGTAGAGGAGGCTGCCGACCTCATCTCGTGGTATTGTGACCAGATGGAAGAGAACCATGGGTTCGTGAGAGAGATGAGAAGGATAATCCCTAATGAAAATAACAAGTCTATCCTCAGACCATATGGAGTATGGGCGGTTATAAGCCCATTTAATTTCCCCATGGCTCTATCTACTGGTATGCTAGCCGGCGTACTAGCATCGGGTAACACTGCCGTATTCAAGCCCGCCTCTGCCACAGCTCTTAGTGGCCTAGAGGTATACAGAATGTTCGAAGAGGCTGGTTTACCATCCGGAGTGCTGAACTTCGTTGTCGGCTCTGGTAGTACGATAGGAGAACAGCTATCAGACAATCCTAAGATATCCGGATTAGCATTTACCGGCTCTAAGGATGTTGGACTACATCTTATGAGGAAATTCAGCTATCCGTACGCCAGACCCTGTGTAGCTGAGATGGGAGGCAAGAACCCTACAATTGTTACTTCAAAGGCAGATCTATCCAAAGCCGTTGAGGGAATAGTCAGGTCAGCCTTTGGCTATACAGGACAGAAATGCTCGGCATGCTCACGGGTATACGTATTCTCGGATATGTATGATCAGCTTGTAGATAAGCTGCTGGAGCGTACTGCTAAGGTCATAGTAGGAGATCCCAGACAAAGAGAGGTCTTCATGGGGCCGTTGATCGACGAGCGAGCAGTGAATAAGTACCTGTCTGCAGTAGAAGAGGCGTCCGCAGACGGCAAAGTGTTGTTCGGTGGCCACAGAATACAGGGCATTGGCATGGAGAGAGGCCACTTCGTGGAGCCTTGTATTGTAGCTGATCTACCTCAGAATCACAGGATAATAAAGGAAGAGTTGTTCGTGCCCCTAATAGCACTAGTTAAGGTTGATACCCTTGAGGAAGCTGTAAACCTAGCCAATGATACTGAATACGGCCTCTGTGCAGGTATCTTTAGCGAAGACAGAGCTGAGATAGATTACTTCTTTAATCACATAGAGGCTGGTGTGGTTTACGCTAACAGGAGCGGAGGGGCAACCACTGGGGCTTGGCCCGGTAGCCAAAGCTTTGTGGGATGGAAAGCTAGCGGATCTACGGGCAAGGGAGCACTTGGACCATATTACGTGCAACAATTCATGAGGGAGCAAAGCAGGACTGTAGTAGAAGATTAGTATGCAGGAGAATATCCAGAACAAGCACGAATATACCGATATAACGATAGATCATTATCTGCATCCTAGAAACGTAGGTATCATCCCAGATGCTACAGGGGCCGGTACAGCTGGGGATCAGGAGAAAGGGCAGATAATGATTCAGATAACTCTTAGATGTTCCAATAGAGTGATAGAAGATATTAGGTTCAGAGCGTTCGGATGCAGCGCTACTATAGCCTCCGCTTCTATGGTAACCGAGTTGGCGAAGGGGAAGACTCTTGAAGAAGCTGAAGCAATAACTTCTCATGTGCTACTGGAGGCCCTTGGTGGGCTCCCACAGGACAAGCTTTATTGTGCAGACTATGCCACCGAAGCCCTTCATATAGCCATAAAGGATGCTATCTCTAGGAATAGCGATGGGTAGAGGCTGCAGATCTGACCAAATATAAGTCAGATCTGCAGCTCCGCTGCATCCAAACCATAATTAGAGGCATTTTTACGTGCGTATACATCATGGTAGATAGCTAAGTTATGATCACCAACCCTTACCCAAGAGAACCTATGAGCCCTCTTATGAGCGTGCATAGCCATGGTGTTTCTGAGCTCCGGAGCGGAAAGTATCTTGTGCATAGCTGCAGCAAGCTTCGCATGATCCCCGGCTGGCACCAAAAAGCCGTTATGACCATCTCTCACCGTAGATTGCAAACCGCCAACTCGCGAAGCTACTATAGGGATACCACATGCTATGGCCTCTAGAGCCGCCATTCCAAAGCTCTCATAGTAAGACGAGACCACGCAGATATCTGCAGATCTGTAATAATAAGGCAGCTCTTCCTGAGGCTTGGGACCACAGAAATTTACATCGTCAAGTACACCCAAAGAGTAGGCTAAGGCTCTGAGCCTACGAATCTCCGCAGCAGTTTCCTTATCGCTTTTATCGTTCGTCCCACCAACTATCATAAGCTTGGCATTACTAATATCAGCCTTCAACACAGCAAAGGCTCTTATAAGTACATCCAGCCCCTTCAGGGGTTCTATTCTTCCAACGTACAATACAAGCGGGGCGTTCACATCAATGCCGAGCTTTTGCCTGGCCTCAGTTTTATCCCCTGGCGAAAACAAAGCCAGATCAACTCCGCATGGAGCGATGTAAACTTTTTCAACCGGTACCTGGTAATGATTGACGATCTCTGATCTTTCTATACTGTTAGCAGCTATCACACCATCTACGGACTTCAACACCATATCTTCTGCTCTTAGCCTCAGTAGAGATTCCTCCGGCTGATTAGGCCCCCGATACTTGTTCTTTATCAGTCCCAACGTATGTGACATATGAAGCCAAGGAACACTCCATTTTGTTACAAGGCACAGACCAACAACACCAGAAATCCAGTAATGGGTGTGCAAGACGTCGTACTCTATGCCTTCACTTTCAGCAAAGGTATTTATTGATTGAGCTATGTCATCTTTGATTTTGTAGAGGGATTCACGACTGATGCTTCTGGGAGGACCACTTCTGACGTTTATCACTCTAAAGCCATCAGTCACTTCTTGAATCAAAGGATCATCTGGATTGTTCCACCTGGTAAAAACATCTACTTTGATGTCCCTGGATGCTAGCTCTTTCGCTAAGCGAAGCACATAAACGTTCATTCCTCCCACATCTCGGCTGCCAGGTACAGCGAGGGGGCTGGTATGGATGCTAAGCATAGCCACTCGTGCGGGCCAACGCTCCTGGTCGTGGGACTTCTTATATTCAGTCGTTTGAGGGAATAGATCGTCGATACACATTCTCATTCAATGGTAACAAATATATACAGGAAGTTGATAAAAGCTTTTTTCTTTCGTAATCTCCGACAAATTTATGTATATAAGATTATAGATAGAGCATTCCTCTGTCCATTCGTTTGGAGGTCGGGAAGATGTTGAAGGGAGAACGTGCCATATCCGAGATCGTTAAGATTCATCAAGTCTTCGCAAAAACACACAGAGCATTCATGCACTTCATGGTGCAGGATGAAACATTGGGCAGAGACGAAGTTAACTATCTTGCAACTGTTACCTTGTCGCACATAGACGATATTCAGACTGGATACAAGTGGGCTATGCGCACCGAGTACGTACCAAAGAGTGAGCTGCCTTATATCCTGGATCCCTCTGACATCATAGCCATAAGCAAAGATCCAGATACACCATCTAAGCAGATCCTTCCGCCGGACCTCCAGAAAATCATGGCCTTCCAGCACGCCCAGGTTGTCTTTGCTTACATGCCTAAATTACCCAAGAGTATAATAAGTTTTCCAGGCAACAAGTCTTATGTTGATATAAAGATTCCTAGAACACCATTAGAGTTCAGAGAGAGGGTGAATGAGCTGGCAAGTGCAATTTGGTCAGCAGCGGTCAACACTCCTGCCAGCTCATGGGAGCCTGAGAAAGCCAGGAGGGTTTATGGCTTCTTTGAGACCGGTATGTGGCTAACAAGATGGCACCTGCAAAAGATGGGATACTACAACTAATCAACTACCTTTATTCTCCTGCCGCTGCAAATGATCGTAGATCGCATCTGTTAGCGCACCAATTTGAGATACCGCCAGTTTCCTAAGATTATACGGTAGGTTTTGTATACGTCTAAATATTTGGCGCATTCTTATATCTAAAAGATCAGTGTCTCTAGGCTTATGATCAGCCATACCAGCCAGCTGCAGCACCTCTATAGGGCTAACCTCTAGAGCTTGGCATATATCGATAAAAGTACTAATCTTAGGATCCTGAGTTGCGCCGCTTAGTATCCTATAAAGAGTAGCCCTATTGCGCCCGGATTTCATGTTCGCGGCTACCTGGGTAGCCGTCATTCCACGAGTTCTCATGATGTCGTTTATAGCTTTGCTAAGAGAAGGGCTTTCGTATTCTCTACCATAATCTTCATGATGCTGAGCCATTACAATGCACCACCTTAGTAATAAGTGATCATCGTCCCTACATACTGTGTAGTATACACATCAGTAGCTAGAAATACATTAACGATAATAATAATTGCAAAAATTACAATAAATTCTCAACCATCTAGTTACCTTTTGGTATCAATCGGAACAATTCTCCATTGTTGTTTATAAAATCCTGAGCAGGTAAGCCACCTACATATGTGTAGGCATACCAGTTTATGGGGATCTCTAAGTCCTGAGGAGACAGGAAAGGTTGCAGGGGGACAAATACCTTCACATCTCCGTGAGCACTTTCAAAAGGTAGTGCATCATTGACTACCTTAAACTGATCGCCTTTTTCTCCATACATCTTCATCTCCATAATTGCCTCTTTACGGCTGACAAAAACGTAGACATCTATCTGGCCGTCATCCGTGTAATCGAAGGCAAAGACCGAGCTTAAGGATGAAGATTTACCCGAGGCATCAGGAGTCTTCATTTCAAAGAGAATCCCTTTGTGACCGAACTTATCAATAAATTGTGCCCCCGCGGTTTCAATGTCCGCAAAACTCAATCTACGCTCTCGCACATCTCCAATGTCGTCAGCCCTCATGTAGTAAGGAGAAATCTCGGGTAAGTTATTACTGATCTCGCGCTTATTGAAAGCGACTATCTTATCGTCAACCATCATGTAGAGTGAGTTCCGTACAACTATAGGGATACCTATAACTTGCCCTTTGAGGTTATACTTCCAGACTACAGACAAGTCCGGAAGATTAATAGAGTACAAATCATTCTTCCCAACCAAATAAAGCCTGTCACCCGCCAGAGAAGCAGAAACATAGTCTATCCCTCTTAGTTTTAGGTCCCTTTGAAGCCCGTTGCTTCCTAAATCGTACCTAAGTATATGTGTTTCTCCGTTCCCAACAGTAATTGCCAACAAAGATGACCTATAAAGCATCAAATCCCTTGGGGTAAGCTCAGAATGCCTCTGTTGGCCGATTTTCCCGTTATTCAGAGAAACCGAAGTTATGTAGTTGCCGTCAGCGGGAACGAAGACCTCTTTATTTCCCATTACTATCGTTGCATTAGGCAGTGGTCTCACCCTCTGAGTCTTCCAAATCTGTTTACCCTTTGAGTCGAGCATTATTAAGCCGTTACCTAACGGCATAACCAGGTAGTTATCTCTACTCATTACGGGAGCCCCAGATATATCGCTCTGAAACTGCTTTTTCCACAGAAGCTCACCACTAGTAAGATCAAAGCAGAGCACATTTCTGTGGAGTATCACATAAGCTCTCTGGTTATAGGCAACAGCATCATTTACATCGCTTACGGATATCGCCTTTTGCCAAAGGACACGGCCATCAAAGTGATCAAGGGCATAAAGCCCCTGTGTAGTAACAAGGAAGACTATTCCATCACTGGTCTCAGGAGGTACGAGTATGCTAGCACCAATATTTGTAGTCCAAAGCTCCATACCAGAATTCGCATCGATTCCATAGACTCTACCATTGTAGGTAGCTGCAATGAGGACACCATCCTGGAAAGTAACTTGGGGCAATACTCTATCCTGCAATCGGAAATTCCACGAAATAGTGCTTGGAACATCCCCACCAGGCTGGATATACCTGCCAAACCTCTGAGTAAAGACATTCCCCAGTCCTATATCGGTTGCCTGCTGAACAGGAGGAACATATTTATTTGTTTGGCGTGGAATATCGGTTGATATAGGTTGTCTGGTGGGTGACGGAGTAGGATATGGAGTAGCTACAGCAGTAGGAGTTATCTGCAGGTCATCTATCTGGGGAATAGGCAAAGTTGGGACAGGGGTAGGATTATAAGACAAATAATCACTAGTCGTGCTTATCGAGCAAGCCAACAGGGAAGGCATAATAATCAGAGAAAGCATTGTGATCTTTATATTCAAAGACGGGAAAATAAGCCTCACCTCATGCTGCTTCAGCAGTTGTTGCATAAGGATAACTCAAGTGTTCGCTTTACTCAAGTGGCACCGGTAATAGCTGGTATACTGGGTTGATCCAACACCTATACCAGGAGGGAATATGAAAATTGCAGTTCTCTGCGATTTCGATGGCACCATAACGCTGCAAGATATGGGTATAGAGATACTGAAGGAGTTCTCCACAGCTGACTGGGAAAGAATAGAAGAGAAATTCGACCAGGGAAAGGTTTCTATATTAGAGAACATGAGCGAGCAGTTCTCACACGTACCCAATCCACCGCATGAGGTTAACGAGTTTGTCAAGAGAAATGCAAAGATTCGCCCAGGGTGGGAAGAATTTATCGAGTGCTGTCGGGGATATAACCTCCATCTGGCAATAGTTAGTGGCGGACTGCGAAGCTATATATATAGTGTACTAGGGAAGAATTTGAACATCCCTGTCTATTCACTAGTGGACGATTATGTGGATGGGCAATGGTTACTCTCTCTTCCTAGCCCATTCGACCGCGATGGCGATGTAGAGTTCAAAGAAGCTGTGATCAACTATCACCGCAAGCAGTACGATGAGATATGGTTCATCGGGAATGGTACATCCGATAGAAGAGCTGCAGAAGTGGCAGATAGAGTTTGGGCATTAGAGCCTTTACTAAGCTATGCACTCTCAAAAGGGCTAAAAGTACATTCGTTTGAAAGCTTTTATGATATCTGCACCGATTTTCAGAAGATATTAGGCGGACAAATACTGAAAGAAGACGAGATAGACAAAGTTAGCTTATAACCTAGACCTCTGATCAAATATCTCGTACAAGATGACCGAAGTAGCTACAGCTAGATTCAGAGAGTCAACCTTACCCACCATTGGTACGCTCACTAGCATGTCACATGAACTCTGCTCTCTCAAGTCCAATCCTTGTCTTTCACTACCCATGAGAAGTATGCAGGGATATGGGTAATTTACTCGACTGTAATTCAGGGGTGCGCCTCCCACTGCCCCTATGACTGGTATTTGATGAATATTCTTCCAATCAAGCAGACGCTCAAAAGAAGTCTTAATCAGCTTTACAGTGAATGTAGCTCCCGCACCAGCCCTCACAGAATTAGGGTCGTAAGGATCAACAGAGTCTCCCAAGAGTATTACGTATCTTACACCTACAGCATCAGCAGTGCGTAGTATGGACCCAATATTACCGGGATCCTGCACGGCCTTCAGTGCTAGTAAACAAAGTCCTTCCCTGGGATCTATAGATTCTAGTGAATGCCACTTCTGCCGGACGACGCCAGCTATACCTTGGGGATTGTCCCTAAGGCTAATGGACTTAAAAATATTCTGATCAACATCTATTACTTGGACCCCATTACTAATAAGATCATTCACCAATTTCCAGGCATGTTCACTCCTAAGAAGGTCGCTAGATACTATAAGAAACTCAAAATGGAAGCCTTCCTCGAAGGCGGAGTAAACTTGCCTTATGCCTTCTACATAGCACAGCCCTGACTGTTCCCTAAACTTCCGGGATCTGAGCTTTCTTAGGATTTTTATCTTTGTATTATCCCTGCTCTTTACTGGTATCACCTAGTGATCTCGAAGACGGCCTTAGGATCAACAGCAGATTTCTCTCCAGCCTTAACTACGACGTACCTAGATGCTAGCGCACCTAGCAATATCATCAGGGATGATATTCTACCTAGCCAAGGATTATTTGCTTTCCTGATACGTGTTATCAACAGCAGCGAGAGAGGGAAGATCTCACCTATTATTCTAACCCCTAGCAAGTTTACAAGCTTTAGCCTGCCATCCGTTAGGTAGAATCTAAGACTACGCGCAAGAGTCCGCTCGAAGAATAACTTGACTATAAAGTCAATAGGGCCCATCCACAGCTGAAGCGATACCAACGCTTTATTAACTGCAAACATCTTTGTAATGGAAGTAACCAGGGAAGTAACTGCCAAAGCTGAGGAAAAAGAAGAAGACACGAACACCAAAGGCAAGGTTGCAGCTCTCTTCGTCCACACTGGTACAGCAGTGGCAGCGAGAAGCACTGCAGTGTAGAACGTCATAAACATAGCAGGCAAACCTGCCATTACCTTGGCGAGAGATAGCATAGGATCTAACGCATGAAGGAATTTATTGACCTTACCCTGAGGAAGTATGTTACGTAACAGATCAGCTGTAGTCACAGCACCAGATAGCAGGCCAAATATAGATAGTACCCACGTGCCAACCGACATGGGAGAACGTAGCTTAAGTACCCTTAGCATATGATGAAACCTCTCGGGTCTCTTCAGATCAAGTATGAGAAGCACAGGACAAGGTATAAGTGAGGATAAAGATATATACCTGCAAACCTTGCCAAGACGTCCGGTGACATCAAACCTTACAAGGTCAGCAATCAAACCAATCAGGTAGCAAGCGCCAGAGAGTCCACCTAGGAAGAAGTATGTGATAATAAGCCATCCCCAATGGGGCTTGTGTATCACAGGTCTGTCATAATAAGTTATGTCTTGGATTCGATTTTTATCTTCAGACTCTCTTCTAGCTCGTATCTCAGTCATAGTATAAGCTCCATCAATCTCGTCTCTTCAAGGACAAAGCAGTCAGCACCATCATCAAGATTGAGAACAGTAAACCAGACAAATAACCCCTCAGAACTTTTCTCTGAGGAAGTTCCGGTCTCCTTGGCAGGTTATACACCTCAGGCTCATCGGTAAGAATGAACATGGCATATAGTCCTTGTATGCCGTTCGTACCACCGAAGTTCTCGTCACCGTATATGTAGGCGCTAGTCACACCTAGCAAATGGAGATGCTCTACCCGTCTCCTGGCCCTTTCCTTCAGCTCAATGTAAGAGCCAAACTGAATAGAATCGGTAGGACAAGCCTTAGCACAAGCTGGCTCAAGGCCATCCTTGAGTCTGTCATAACATAGAGTGCATTTGTGAGATATGCCATCATACGCGCCGATATCAGGCACTCCGAACGGGCAAGCAGGCACGCAATACCCGCATCCATTACATATATCGGGCTGAATGTAAACGGTACCAAACTCTGTGCGGATAATAGCACCTGTGGGGCATGCCTCCAGGCAGCCTGCTACAGCGCAGTGCTTACAAACATCGCTCATCATAAGCCAGTGGCTTTGAAAAGGAGGCATGTCGGAAGCCCTGGGGATATCTTCCTGAAACCTCTCTATAAACTCAACATGTCTCCACGTATAGGCTCCCAAATCCCCAGTATTATCATAACTATTCCCAGTCCAGGTGAGCCCATCCATTGGTAGCTGGTTCCATTGCTTGCAGGCAACTTCACAAGCCTTACAGCCTATACATAGAGTGGTATCTGTAAGAAAGCCAACAGGCGACTGTAAGCTGCCAATAGACATCGTAACTATCTCCTGTCTAATCTGCCCTTGCGAATATTACAGGTAAAGCTCTTTGCCTCATGGATACGCGAGTTAGGATCCTCGATAAGTGCACTAAGATCGTTAGCAGATGCCCCTCTCGCAAGCCCACCGTATCCGAAGTGCCATGGCATACCTATTTGATGTATTCTTCTACCGTCCCTAACTATAGGCTGCAACCTAGCCGTAACCAGGACCCTGGATTCTATCTCTCCCCTGGCGGTAGATAACACAACCCAGTCTCCTGTAACTACACCTATCTCTCGTGCCAACTCTGGGCTAATTTCCACAAATCCTTCAGGTTGCAGCTCCGCCAACCAAGGCACCCACCTGGTCATACCCCCAGCTGTATGATGCTCGGTTAGCCTATAGGTCGTCAATATATGTGGGAATGCGGGATCCTCTATAGCATGATAAGGATTATCTGGCCTTTCGAAGAGAATAGCACAAGGATTGACCGGGTGATCAGGATACAACAAGTTAGGATAGGGGGACTCTTTTGGCTCATAGTGAGTGGGCAAAGGACCATCCTTCATTCCTTTTGGTGTGAACAACCAGCCCTTGCCATCAGACATCATTATGAAGGGAGAATCCCCCGAGTGAGCATCAACGCCCTTGGCATCCTTTGGAGGGGTGTAAGACGGATCCTTGTTCACGGGGAAATCGGGGATATCATAGCCAACCCACTTCTTCTGTGATTCATCCCACCATACCCATTTCTTTCTCTCGCTCCAAGGCTTGCCCTGGGGATCAGCAGAAGCGCGATTATAGAGAATACGTCTATTGGCAGGCCATGAAAATCCCCAACCGAGTGAAGCCTTATCATCAGCATCACGATTTCTAGCCCTGTTTACACCATAATCGGGAGTTATCCCGCAGTATATCCAGCAACCACACGCAGTAGAACCATCATCCTTTATATCCTCGAAGCTCTCAAGAAGTTTTCTATCTTCGACTCGATAGCCGTTGATCTCGTACAAGATATCCTCAGCCTTTGGCTCCTGCAAATGTCCCTCGGTACTATAATTCCATGTAAGAGCCAAGATTTGCCTTCCCTTTAGAGAATCATCACCTGCATAGAGCTCCTTTAGTCTCCTGCCTAGATGATAGAGGAACCAAGTCTCCGATCTTGCATCATCCGGAGGATCTACAGCCTTATCGTGCCACTGCACCAAACGTTGGGTATTAGTAAACGACCCATCTTTCTCAGGCGGTAAAGCGGCAGGCAATAGAAATACTTCTGTTGGGATCTCTTCGGGTCTGATCTCACCTCTCTTAACCTCAGGTGAGGCATACCAGAAAGATGCCGTCTCTATCTCGTGAACATCCCTGACCACTAGCCAATCAAGAGAAGCCAGAGCTCTACGTGCAAGGCGAGCATTCTGCCCCCCAACGGCAGGGTTCTGACCAAAGCAGAATAGCCCCCTCATTACACCATCACGCATGAGAGGAATCATTGCCTCAAAGGAGTAATCCCCACCTATCTGAGGCAGAAGGTCATAAGCATAATCGTTCTGAGCAGTGGCATTATCACCGTAATAGGCTTTCAGCAGGCTGATAATGTACTTTGGAAGGTTATACCACCAACCGGTCTGAGTCTGATAGTGGGCTATATACCCAGATAAAGTTTGATCCTCATCAGTTTCCGAAGAAGGCATCGGCAGGTACCCTGGCAACAAGTTGTAGAGGGTAGGAATGTCGGTAGAACCCTGAATCGTTGCATGCCCTCTTAGGGCTAAGATACCTCCTCCAGGTCTACCAATGTTCCCCAGTAATAATTGCAAGATAGCGCAGCAGCCTATCATCTGAGAACCAGTAGTATGTTGAGTCCAAGCCACTGCATAACAGAAAGCGGTGGTCTTGTCTCTACCACTGTTCTCGATTATGGTCTCAGCCACTTTGATAAACAACTCCTTGGGTATCCCACATATCTCAGCAACCATATCAGGTGTATAACGCGCGAAATGCTTACGCAGAATCTGCATCACACTCCGAGGGTGCTGCATAGTCAGGTCAAACTCAGAGTTATCTGAAACGGTGTCCTTTGAGCCAGTTACATGTGCCTCGCCCGTATGGCTCTCATGATCTACAGGGGAGGAGTGTAACCCTTCTCCACTATACTTCCAGGAAGAAGTATCATAAGATCTTGAATCAGGATCATAACCAGAGAATAACCCTCCCAGATCTTCTGTATCTCTGAAGTTCTCATCTATTATTGCCGTGGCATTAGTATAGTGACGCACATAGGTCTGGAAGAAATCATCTGAATTCCACCTATCATGATTCAGCACGTAGTTGATAAGCCCTCCGAGGAATGCTATATCGCTTCCGGCTCGAAGAGGCACATGAATATCACACAGGGCAGAGGTTCGAGTAAATCTAGGGTCTATATGTATGAGCTTTGCACCCTTTTCTTTGGCCATCATGACAAATCTGAAGCCTACTGGGTGATTCTCGGCCATGTTGGACCCCATAATGACTATGCAGTCAGAGTCCGCCAAGCTCTGCTGAAAGGTAGTCGCACCGCCTCTACCTAGTCGAGCGCCCAGACCGGGCACCGTACTAGAGTGTCATATACGTGCTTGATTCTCTACCGCTACAATACCCAGACCAGCTGTGAACAGCTTTTTGATAAGATAATTCTCTTCATTGTCAAGCGTAGCCCCTCCAAGATGTCCTATACCCAGGGTACGCATTACTCTCCTACCAGAGGGGTCATACTCTTCAAAAGTACGGTCCCTAGTCTCTTTCACTAGCTGGGCTATCCTATCCAGCGCCCAGTCGAGGGATTTCTCCTCCCACTTGTCAGAAAAAGGAGCTCTGTACTTGACATTTCTAATCCTCATAGGGCTATTGATAAGCCCAGAAGTGGCTGCTCCTTTAGGGCACAGGGTCCCACCATTAATGGGGCTTGCATAGTTGCCCTCTATATCAATTACTTTACCGTCTTTATGGTAAACGAGCTGTGAACAACCCACGGCACAATAGGGACAAACACTCACTGTAACTTGCGCGTCTCTGATTCTTGGATATAAGCGCCTACTTGGGTTACTTACAGCATTAGGAGAAATACCTACCCTCTCAGATATCTTCTGTAGAAAGTCCATAATGGATCTCCTCTTATCCTCCACTACAGAACACCCAGCATAACTAGCGCTGATTATATAAATATCCTAAAATTTAGAAAGGCTTTCCGATATAATTGTTGCTCAGCAGCCATCGTTTCCCCAGTCAAGCAGCAAGCATAAATCTTGCCATATGAGGGGAACTGTGGCTGAGATCAAAAATAGTAACTGTGAGAAAACTGAAGAATTTAAAAAACGTAAATATATTAAGAGATCAGTTATCAACCATTTGCAAACGTAGGGGATTATTGTGTCAAATAGGAAACAAAATACAAACGATTATGTTATTTCTTGTTGGAGCATTATTCAAATTCTAGGAGGCGGTTAAGTGACCGTGACAGAAAAGCCTCTCTTCTGCATAGAACGCCTCGGAGTAATAATGGAACCCGATCCTAACAACCCCGATGAAGCTTGGGGAGTTCTTAATCCCGCAGCAGCTAGGAGTCGGAATGGAGAGCTATATATCTTCCCAAGAGTAGTGGCAGAGAAAAATTACTCTAGGATAGGTATAGCTAAGGTTATATTTGACGATCAGGGAGATCCTAAGGCTGTCGAACGTCTGGGTTATGTACTTGAGCCTACCGCCTCTTATGAGAAGAACCCTAGAACGGCAGGATGCGAAGATCCCAGGATTACCTTCGTAACCTACCTGGACAAATATGTGATGACCTATACCGCATATGGCCCATTGGGACCAAGAATAGCTTTAGCTGTGTCCGATGACCTCTTCGAATGGAGGCGGCTTGGACTTGCCAAGTTTGCACCAGCTAGAGGTGTAGAGTTTGACTTCTATACCAATAAGGATGCCCTAATATTTCCAGAGCTCATTAAGGACCCTGATGGAAATGATTCTATAGCTCTCATTCATAGGCCAACTTACGATGTTGCACCCTGGGGAGCACCGCCCTATCAAGTGCTCCCAGAAGGTGTAGAAGACTCTAGGCCAAGCATATGGATCTCCTACTGCCCGGTGGACAAGATTGGTTCTGATCTTAGGGGGCTAACGCACTTCTCTAACCACAGATTGCTCGCTGTTCCACAAGAATCCTGGGAAGCACTAAAAATAGGTGGGGGGACTCCTCCTATACTGACCAAACATGGCTGGCTGACCCTTTTCCATGGAGTTAGTGGCGAGATCATAGAAGGTGTAGACCTACAACCAAATGTCTACTACGCAGCGGGAGCTTTGGTGCTAGATAGAGACGACCCCACTAAAGTTATCTATCGCTCCAAGATGCCCATCCTCGAACCTACAACGGAGGATGAGAGGCAGGGGATTGTAAACAACGTCGTATTCCCAACGGCCGTAGATCAGAGGATAGATCTCGGGCAGCCAGATCGTATTGATGTGTACTATGGTATGGCCGATGCACGCATTGGCGTGGGCAAGCTGTACGTCCCACAAAAACTGGAATTAGAAAAAGATAAGGCAGTAGCCGCATGTGTATAAGTAAACTTGGGGAGGTTATACCTCCCCAAGTTTACTTAAGACTAATTTTACTTAAGATCAAGCAGGCTCTCTCGGGGTCCCTCTATTTTCTCTCCGGCGAGAATCATGCTAATCATTCTCTTTCTTCCCCGCGGACTCCCAATTGTGATAGCACCTACTAGCCTGTCCTCGATAAAGAATAGCTTTTTGTATTCTTTAGAATCTATGTCAGCCCTTACTACATACTCCAGATTTGGATTTATCTCAGGAGTTGCCCCTATAACTGCAATATTAGAATTGAACAGCGGGCTGGTGTAGGTAGGAACTTCCTTATAGATCTCATTACCTCCGGCCATATTGATTGCAGCTACCCTACCCTGAGAGAGGGCGTTATCCCAAGTTCCCATGATGTTGTAGCTCTGGATGATAACATCGTAGAATTCAGCTATATCACCAGCAGCATATACGTTATTTATATTGGTCCGAAGGTACTCATCTACCACAACCCCTCTATTTATCCTTATAGGACTTCCCTGCAGAAAATCAGTGTTCAAAGTAAGCCCTACACCTACCCCAACAATGTCTACATCGATTTCACGCCCTTTCTTGGTGATGACCCGACCTCTAACGCCATCATCCGAGACTATCTTTTCAACCTCATCTTGGTAGATAATTTCTACTCCATGCTCCCTGGCAAGCTCATGCACTATAGCGCCACCCTCTTCATCCAAGGTTCTGCGAAGAAACCTAGGGCCCCTCATAACCCAAGTAGTCTTAAGCCCTCGCATTGCAAAACCTTCAGCAAGCTCATAGGATATGAATGACCCCCCTACTACAACCCCAGACTTTCCTTCAGTAGCCTCCCTGATGATATTCTTAGTATCATCCATGGTTTGAAAGTTAAATACAAAGGGGAGATCTCCACCTTCACAAGGTAGTTTGTTAGGCCTACCACCCGTAGCTATAAGAAGGGCATCGTAAGGAAGTATCTGCCCGTTATCCAGGTACAGTAACTGCTCATTAGTATCCAAGTGTTGGGCAACGGTGCATGTGAGCAGGTCTATGCCCTTCTCCCTGTGTTGCTCGAAGGTACGCATGAATACCTTTTCTTCTCTAACTATCCCCTTCAGAAACCGTGGAAGAGCTACTCTGTTATATAGAGGGTATGGTTCAGCGGCAACTATAGTAATCTTGCAATTAGGGTCAAGTTTGCGCAGGGTCTCAGCGCAGGTCGTCCCAGCTATGCCATTTCCTACTATTACGTACCTTTTATCAGTCATATTCCTCCATGTATAAGCAAATTGCTACTACGGCACCAGATCTAGGTATTGTCGATCAAGAATTTCGTAATAATATAACAACTCGAGCTACCTGCTATAATTCGCTACCAGCTCTCCATAAGCAATTACATGTCCTTTCATTGCTTTCAGTACCGCATCTCTTGTCGCATTAGGGGTGAGATTCAGCCTGATATCTAAGGCATATAGATGAAAGTAGTACCTGTGAGTGCCATTAGGAGGACAAGGGCCGCGGTACCCATGCTCTTTGAAGTCATTTACTCCCTGTACGGCTCCATTAGGCAGCCTAATAGTTCTAGGTAAAGCTTGTGGCAAGCCAATTTGAGTCGCAGGAATATTGAACATGACCCAATGCGACCATGGAGATATATGACCAGGAGCATCGGGATCATCCATGATCAACACTAAGCTCTGAGCTTTGGGAGGTACCCCTTTCCACTTCAAGGTGGGAGATATATCCTCTCCATCGCAGGTGAACTTTGTTGGTATCACTAACTTTGAATTCTCCTGAATAAAATCCGGACTGGTGATTTCTATCTTCTCTAGATTACTTTGAGGGAAGGTGTCCTCTCGAGCAGCCCCCGGCATGCAACTTAGAACCAGCAGGACCCCAAGTATTACTAGGATATCAGCTATGCGCCTAATGTACACTGATAGCTTTGTAGACTTTATGATTGTGAAGTCATACATACAGTTCTCACCCAAGGGGCAATACACAAGCTGTTAGTAGTATAATCTAACTAAGTTATGTAATGGAAAAAGATATGAAGTATAGCGTAGCTATCTGCGCTGGAGCCGATTGCTCCAAGCGCAACACATCCCAATTAATTACAGTGCTAGAACAGGCTCTAAGAGACGAAGGCTTAGAAGGAGATGTCCTCCTTCGTCCAGCAGCTTGCAGTAAACTGTGTGAGTTAGGTCCTACACTAATCATCTATCCCGACCGGGTTTGGTACGGTGGCGTCACTCCAGAGAGGCTTCAGCGTATAGTTAGAGAACATCTCAAATATGGTAACCCAATCAGGGAATGGATAACAAAGGATCTCGGGAAAAGAGATACTTATAGACAAGACGTAAATAACTACCTCGATAAATTATTCGGCTAGCAGTACACCGGGTACCAGAATGTCCAGCAGAAAAGTTACTGTAAAAGATTCCATAAGCTGGATGAAGTGGGATTTCCCGTTTCGAATAGTCCCAATGATAGCTATCCCAGCAATGCTGATTCTAGCCACTCCTTTATCCGCAAAGGATATTGGCTTGTACTTTAGTGGTGCACACACCCTATTACCAGCGATATTGATTGGCATCATAATTGGCGTAGTAAGTTGGGCATTTCGGGTAAAGGTCCTCAAATGGAATTCCAGTCCTACAACCCCTGATGTACTACTTGAAACAACATACTACTGCGTGCTGAATGCACCCGCAGAAGAATTGGTTTTCAGGGGTATCATGATTGGGCTGTTGGGTAACTACATAGGCAATCCCACTGCATTATTCATATCTACCCTAGTATTCGGCGCTTACCATATACCTGCTAAATGGGGAAGCAAAGCTGTAGCAGGCGTTACTGCGGCTGGTTTCCTGTTTGGTTGCCTTTTTTTGATAACCGGAGAGTCCTTAATAGCTCCTATGATAGTACACGCCTTTGCTACATCTGGTTTGTTGAGCACTGGTCCTTGGGTAGAACACTTTCTGAAAGAACAGAAATGGAAGACAAAGTCTAAGGACGCAGAAGTCCACAGATACCTATCATAATGCTGCTGCCTTGGAATCCACCTTGCTACAAAATCCATCAGGGGAAAAGATCATGTTCAGAAACAGATCCGAAGCAGGCAGAAAGCTGGCCGAGAAGCTATCTCTATATAAAGGACAAGGGGATGTAGTAGTACTAGCACTACCAAGAGGAGGAGTGCCGGTAGGTTACGAGATAGCAACCTACCTGGGTGTCCCAATGGACGTGCTGGTAGCTCGCAAGCTAGGTGCCCCAGGGCAACCCGAACTAGGTATAGGAGCAATAGCACCAGGAGGTATAAGGG
The DNA here is from genome assembly GCF_000025005.1 of Thermobaculum terrenum ATCC BAA-798. Taxonomy (NCBI): domain Bacteria; kingdom Bacillati; phylum Chloroflexota; class Chloroflexia; order Thermobaculales (SeqCode); family Thermobaculaceae (SeqCode); genus Thermobaculum (SeqCode); species Thermobaculum terrenum. The sequence continues at coordinate 911,352 of NC_013525.1, read as the reverse complement.
TTCTGGACGACCGATTGATAAGACTCCTTGGAGTTAGCAAAGAATATATAGAGAAAGTATCTCAAGAGGAAGCTCAAGAGCTACAAAGAAGGACACAGGAATATAGAGATGGGAGACCAGACATCCCTCTCGAAGGTAAGACTGTGATTATAGTAGATGATGGCCTAGCAACAGGCGTAACAGCTAGAGCAGCTGTGGAGTCAGTCAGGCGCAGAAATCCTAAGAAGATAATTCTGGCAATACCAGTATGCGCCTCACAGGCAATTCCATTCATGCGTAGTCTGGTAGACGAGCTAGTATGTTTACTAACCCCTTCGGAGCTTGGGGCAGTTGGCTTGTGGTACAGTGACTTCAGGCAGATATCGGATGAGGAGGTCAAACGTCTAATAGAATCGACCCAAGAACAGGCTCAAAGCAAGGGAGAGATGTAGCTGTGAACACCTTAGGTGAACAGGAGATAACCATATTAGCTGATAGCACCCAGCTTAAGGGTTTCCTATGTATACCTTCAGATCCACGAGGATTGGTTATATTCGCACATGGCACCGGTAGCAGCAGGTTTAGCCCCAGAAATAGATTTGTAGCCGAACGTCTAAATGCCGCAGGTTTAGCTACTATACTGATGGATCTACTTAGCTCTGAGGAAGAGGTTATAGATCTAAGAAGTAGCCAACTGAGATTCGATATCCCCAAACTCTCCAGTAGGGTTGAAGCCGCCCTGCATTGGGCAAATAACAGAGACGACCTGGTAGGACTCAACAAAGGATTATTTGGAGCAAGCACCGGCGCTGCAGCAGCCCTAATAACGGCAGCCAGAAACCCTGACGACATTGGAGCCGTCGTCTCAAGAGGAGGTAGACCAGATCTAGCGGAACCTTATCTCGAGCAAGTAAAAGCTGCAACTCTGCTGATAGTAGGGAGCCTAGATTACCCGGTTATAGAACTGAACAGAAGAGCATTTGATAAATTGAATTGTGCGAAAAGATTAGAGATAGTAGAAGGCGCTAGTCACCTATTTGAAGAGCCAGGCAAGTTAGAGGTAGTTGCAGATCTAGCCAGGGACTGGTTCCTAAGATACTTATAGCAATTCCACATTACTCAATACCTTTTTGCTCCAGATGCTACAATTTCCTGACGGATAATTTATGTCAGTCAGGGGTTTATAGATCAAGAGTTGAAAGTAAACACCAGATCTAAGATTCTTACCTCTCAACGTATTAAATTCATGCTCTATATAGGTATCACCGCCATACTAGGCGCTGTAGTTGGACTAGCCCTGGGTAACCTTATACTAGCAAGACAGCAGTCCTCAAAGCAGCAGGTAGTAGCCACCCATCACTTTGCCGTTGATGAACCTAGGGTAGTGGCTGTTTCCGATACAAATGTCTACTTCGGATTCGGGGGTGGGCTAATGATAAGCCAAGATGGCGGCAAGAACTGGGGGACACTGACATCTGAAATAGCAAACATTATAAGTATCTGCCCCTTACCAGACAATTCCATGTACTTCGCAACAAAGAAAAACATCTACTTCCTCGACAGCTCCCATAATCTGAGGTTAATCAAACCCCCAGCATCCGTATCAATTGAAGATATAGCTGCATCTCAAGATGGCAGGTACATATACATAGCGTCTTCGCAAGGAGGCATCTACGTAAGCAGTGACGAAGGGAATACTTGGCAAAAGACTGGAGCACCTCAAGGGAGTGAGGGTGGTATAACGAGCATAGCTATAGCCCCTCAAGATAGCAAGCAAATCTATGCTGGGGTAGCCTCTGAGATATGGGAAAGTAAAGATGGCGGGCACAGCTGGCAGCCAATTAGTAGTCCAGGTGGCGTAGTTATGGATATCAACTTACAACCAAATAGCAATATACTCTACGCTGGCACATCCGTTGGCCTCTGGAAACTAACCTCATCAGGTTGGCAAAAGATACCACTAACTACTAGTGGCCTCATCATCTCCGTAGCAGTAGGAGACCCAGAGTCAAACATGCTTGCGGTACTTGATCAACAAGGTAATGTCTACGTAAGCCGTGATGGAGGGCTGTCGTGGCAAAATTAGTCTCGAAAATCATATATCTAGCTATGCTATTATCGATACTTACAGTTTCGTGCACTAAACCACTGGCTCGAAATGATTCAGAACAGTATGCAGGGACAGAACTTTCTGGCAAGGCCCCTGATTTTAGCCTGATAGATCAGCACGGTAGACAAATGAGTCTATCTGACCTTCATGGGAAGATAGTGGTATTGTCATTCATGGACCCGCACTGTGCTGATATATGTATTCTAACTTCCCAGGATATTAAAAAGGCCTACCAAAACTTAGGAAGCTTGAGAGATCAAGTAGTATTTCTGGCAATAAACGTTAATCCTGAAGTATCTAGTAAGAAGGATATAAATAAAGCTATAAGGCAGTGGGGATTAGAGGAGATATCTAACTTCCACTTCTTGAATGGCAGCCCATCTACTCTAAGGACTGTTTGGAAGAATTACAATGTATTATCTGAGAAAAGCCAGAAATACGGTGGACAAATTATACATACCCCTGGGATATTCATCATAGATCAGCAAGGCAACAAGAGATGGTATGTATATACTCCCCTTGGTTGGCAAGGGCCAAATATGAGCGACCTTATGCTACAGCACATTAGAGGTTTAGCAAGTTAGTGGATTGACCCCTTCCAAGTTTTGGCTTATAAACTATAAAAATGCGCAGGAGAAGGAAATGGCAGATCCTACTACTTTCCATATGGTCAAGGAAGGCATGCAGGTCAAGACTTCTGATGGAACTACTCTTGGCAAGGTCAAGGCTGTGCACTTTGGTCAAGATATCACCGGGGAGCGGCATAGCATAGCCCAAGTAGGTATGAGAGAAACCGAAGACACTACGGAACTAAGCATAGATGAGAGAGAGGGAATACCTGATGCTGTAGTCGAGGTGGAAGGAAGCACTGGCAAGCCAACTTTGTACATTCCCCACCAGGCTGTGTATCAAGTAAATGAACAAACCATAACCCTATATGTGGACCTGAATGCAGTAGAGGCCAGCGACTGGACAAATCCTCCATCGTGGCTCTCTACAGTGTAACGCAACGTTTGCTAGGACTATTGTTCTCGGCTCTGACTAGCTCCCAAGGTTTCTATCTACTTTTACATCGTTATCCGACATTTCTTCCTCGGGAGGCTCTCCGCGCTCTGGAGTAGCATCGATATCAACATCTCCAGATCCGGTTAGTCCCGCATCAGCGTTGTCAGGTTGACCTGTGTCTGGAAGACTTTCATCAACAGGATTGGGTTCAGTATCAACAATGTTTGGGTCGGTGAGTGACATTCTATTTCCTCCTGATAAATTATTCTCCTAATAGAGAGCAAGAGCAGTGCCACAGTATGGTGATATAATCCTTACTAGGAATGGCTGGCAAAGTGGCTAAGATAAACATGCTCATAAGTGTGCCAATAGGGGCAACGGTCCTTATGACCTTGGGTGCCCGCCAGCTAGCAAGAAGAATGGTGGCACCATCCTCCTATGATCCTCGCACAATGACTCCCTGGGAGCTGGGAATTCCATTTGAAGACGTTGTCATTCAATCATCAGATGGGATACGGCTCAAAGGATGGTGGATCACACATCCCGAAGCTAAGAGGACGGTCATAACACTTGCTGGACATAGAAGGCCTAAGTCAGACTGCTTGGGAATAGCTGGCGCTCTTTGGCGTCATAAGATGAACATACTGATGTTTGATTATAGAGGTAGAGGTGATTCCGATCCCTATATAAACACTCTGGGCTATTATGAGACCCAAGATACATTGGCTGCTATCAATCTTGCATCTAAGAGGGCTCATCAGTTACCTGTAGCTCTTATTGGCTACTCAATGGGAGCCTCAATAGCAATAATGGCAGCAGCAAGAGATCAAAGAGTATCTGCAGTAATTGCTGATTCGCCCTTCGCCTCACAGAAAAAAGTTATCAGAAGATATTTCAGAAGCAAGACGGGCTTACCTGCATTTCCAATCGTAAACCTGGCAGAAAAGTTTTTGCCCTACGACATAGATGAAGTCGAACCTATTCGAGAGGTAAGGAAAATCTCTCCAAGAGCTATCATGCTCATCCATGGGGAATGTGATGATCTCTGTAGTCTAGAGGATTCTATTGCACTTTATGAAGCGGCTGGAGATCCAAAAGAGTTATGGGTCTTACCAAACGTGGGACACTGTGGCGCATATTTCCAGGATAGAGAGGCGTATGTTAACAGAGTAGTTGACTTCCTTGAAACGCATGCTTCCTGAGAGCAGAAAGGACCAGATTTTCTACTGGTCCTAATCTGACTGTTCACTGTTCCCGAAATACAGGAGATTATCTCTATCTTATGAAAGGAGCTACTTGTCCAGGAGAGGGCACACTACTTGGTGCAGGACCAGTATTGTGAGGCATTAAAAAAGTAATGTACACAGTTACCAAGAAAAGTAAGATCACGACTGCCAATACAAGATATCTAGCTGTGCGATCGTAGTAAGACAACGGTGTCCTCCTTACAAAGATACCGCATATATTCTACAGACTTCACCAATCAATAATAACACGCAACAATGAATGATGGAGGAAAAAACCTTGAGTCTCTGCAAGAGGTTGGACGAGAACCTATGGGTGATAGATTTGATGTTCAAAAATACGCCCAGGGCTATTGCCTCGTATCTACTAATTGGCAGCCAGGAGGCAGTATTGATAGAGTGCGGCCCTTCAACAACGCTTCACAACCTGCTTGAAGGCATTAGAGAGTTGGGGATAGCAAGAGACTTTATAAGCGGGGTGTTAGTCACACATATACACCTAGATCACGCAGGTAGTGCAGGACTGCTTCTACAGCATCTCCCAAATGCCAAGCTCTACGTTCACGAGATTGGTGCGCCTCATATGTCAAATCCTGAGCGGCTGCTTGCAAGTGCCAAGAGAGTATACGGAAATGCTATGGAAGATCTATGGGGAGAGGTGATACCCGTTGAAGAGAGCAGGATCGTTAGCCTAAAAGATAAAGACCAGCTGGTAATGGCAGATCGAACAATCGAAATTCTCTACACGCCTGGTCATGCTTCTCACCACGTAACCTATATAGATAGGCAGTCTAATACAGCCTTCACTGGCGATGTTGCTGGCGTCAGGCTGAACGAGATGAGTGCTCCACTGCCTCCCACCCCACCCCCAGATCTTGATCTCGAGAAATGGCGGACAAGCATCAAGACCATCAAGAGCTATAAACCCTCCAGACTCTACTTAACACATTTCGGAGAATTTCAAGATGTTGATCATCATCTTGATGAGCTAGAGAGATCTCTATTCGATTGGAGAGATTATCTGCTGGGCAAATTGGACAGCAAGAAGGAAGTAAATGTGCCAGAACTAGCCAGAGACCTGGAGGCATACGCACTAAGCAAGATTAACATGTCGCCATCCACAGACCCGCTTATAGCTGATACTCTAAGGCTTATCTCTGGCTATGAAATGGATGTACAAGGCTTCCTTCGATACTTTTATAAGCAAGGATACATTCAGGAAGTCAAAGCCACATACTAAGCTAGCAATATGTCGCATAGTAAAGCTCGGCGTTCAGAATTGAGCACCCAGCCGCGCCTATTATTGTGTTATGTGCTAAAGCTATGTACTTCCAATCGAGCACCTTACATGGTCGCAGCCGTCCTACCACAGTTCCCATACCTGAGAGGGTCATCACATCCTTTACAGGCTGAGGTCTATCATTCTCATGTTTGTATATAAGAGGTCTGGGAGGCAGTGACGGAAGGTTCATGCTCATGACGGGCGGTTGCCAGTTTTCCCATGCATCTAATATTTCCTGTTGGCTTACGGGTCTATCAAACTCGACAGAGATGGTAACGAGGTGGCCATCCTTCACAGGCACCCTATTAGTATGGGCGCTTATCGAGATATCAGCGTATCTGAAATCAGGCTTTTCCCAAACCCCTAGCATCTTTAGAGGCTCGGTTTCTACCTTCTCCTCCTCCCCAGAAATGTAAGGGATCACATTACCTAATATATCCAGGGAAGGTACTCCCGGATACCCCGCACCACTAACAGCTTGTAATGTAGTCACAATTATTTTCTTCACTCCGAACATCTCGTGCAATCTCTTCAGGGATATAACTACTGGAGTGGAGCTGCAATTTGGATTAGCTACTACGAACCCCTTCCAATCATACTGCTTACGTTGCTCCTCTATAGCACGAATATGGTCGTGGTTAACAAAGGGTATTATCAGGGGAACATAAGGGTCCATTCTAAGAGCACTAGCATTGGTGAACACCTTGTAACCCTTCTGTGCCAGCTGAGGTTCAACCTTCCTTGCCTCTTCAGAGGGGAGCGCCGAAAATAGCACTTCACAATCCATATTATTCATATTATTAAGGTCTATGGGTTCTATTACCATTTCAGAGATCCCAGATGGCAAATCTGTATCCATCTGCCATCTGACTACCTCACCGTACTTCTTTCCAGCTGTTCTATCAGAACCAAACAGCTGAACAACCTCAAACATCGGATGGTCTTGTAATAGTTGCAGGAATCGCTGTCCCACCATGCCAGCTGCACCTAGAACGCCAACCCCAATCTTAGACATCTACCTCACCTCATTAGATTAAGGAGATCACTGGCTATACCCATTGCCGTGCGTACAGGTCCAGCACCTGGACCTATGACCACGATAGGATTGTCCTTATAATTTCTTGTAGAGAAAACGAATACGTTATCAGGCCCCGAGACACTCCCAAACACGGTAGAAGCCGGCAAGCTTTCCAAACCAACAGTTACATCTCCGTCAACAGGAACACGAGCTACATACTTGACTACCTGCTTGCTTTGCGCAGCCTGTACAGACAGCTGCTCAAAGTATTGGTCATAATCTTCTATACGGCTCATGAATTCTTCTACCGATTCCTCGTAGCTCAGATCTGGAATGAAAGGACTCAACTTGATATCCGACATTTCGATCTGTCTGCCAAGTGACCTGGCTAGGATCAATGCTTTCCTGGCCACGTCCACACCAGACAGATCATCCCTAGGGTCTGGCTCAGTGTATCCGAGATTGACCGCTTCTCTTAAGGCTTCTGAAAAAGTGGTTCCCGATGAGATCTTCGAAGATATAAACCCGAGCGTACCGCTGAAAACTCCCTGGATGTAATCTATACTATCACCACAATCAAGAAGAGAACGCAAGGTACTTATGATCGGTAGACCAGCCCCCACCGTCGCCTCATACCATAAGTGGTCCGAGTAGCGTGCAAGCCTAGAATATTCACCGAGGCCAACCGCTAGGGGCTGCTTATTCGAAAGTAAGACATGCCAGCCAGCCTCTAGTGCTTTGAGAACTACAGGCAAGGTATGCTCACCAGAAGCACAGTCTATCATCACATTGAGGCCATAGTTAGGGAGAGATTCAACCACGTCCAGCGAATCATAAAACTGGTATTTCCCGAAATCGGCCAGTTTACTACCGCTAAGCTTATACGAAGCTATCTCCATCAACTCTTCAGAGGAAAAATAGGGAGAATAAGGAATGATGGCACCGCTGGAATCAGCTAGAGCAACATATCGGACTTCCCATCCGAGTCTCTCCCACTTGTGCTGATTCCCAATTATCAAATCAACAAGGGATTTGCCTACTTTACCCAGCCCCAACTGGAATATTCCAATGCTCTTCATAAGCTAACCTACAGGCTCCATGTTCCCTATGAATTCTTCGTGCATGCCCCTAACAGCCTCATCAAGCTGTTCGGAGTCAACAACGAACGAAAAGCTGGTTCCAGATGGAGCTTGAGCAAATCCGTGTACGCTGATACCCAGTTTCCCCAAAACTGTGAAGACCCTTGCACCTATACCAGAAGTCTCACCCAACCCCTCCCCAACACAAGAGAAGACTCCGAGATGGTCCTGCATGTCTATCCTTCTGATCTCCCCCCGTCGGATCTCGTCTGCAAACTCTATGGTCAGCTCACGTACTACCGCATTAGCTCTTTCGGTGGGTAGTACAAAGCTCAAGTTTTGCTCAGGAGAGGAAGCATTGGTCAGGAACGCATCTGTAGACAGACGCTCAAGTACATTCAAAGTCCTTCCAGCGACCCTGGGGCCACCAGGCCTTCCAGATCCCTCCACTGTGACTATACAGACATTCCTAGTGTAAGCTATGGATTTTACTGGTTGTCCAGTCCTCTCTCCCTCAGCTGTTATGATAGTCCCAGCAAAGCAGGGGTTAAAACTATTCAAAACCCTTATGGGGAAACCATGATCGATAGCAGGCAAAACCGTCCTGGGATGTATAACCTTGGCGCCGAAAAAGGAGAGCTCACGGGCTTCCGCGTACGAGAGGTGGCTTATAGGTCTTGCATTTGGCACGACCTTGGGGTCAGCCGTAAGCACTCCATCTGTATCTGTGTAGATCCAGACTTCGTCTGCATCCAGAACTGCCCCCAAGATAGTTGCAGTATAATCTGATCCTCCTCTACCTAAAGTGGTGGTAATACCTTCAACGGTCGATCCCGTAAATCCAGGCACTATTGGGACTATTCCCTTCTTTATCAAAGGAGGAATTAACTGCCTAGAGGCTGTGGCTGTCTGCTCCATCAAAGGCATAGCTTCACCAAAGTTATCATCCGTCTTTATTACGGCTTCTGCAGACAAAATCTCACTTGGTATACCCTGGGAGGTGAGTGTGGCATGAAGTAAGGTTGTCGATAGCTTCTCTCCATAAGATGCAACTAGGTCCCTGGATCTTGGGCTTGCCTCCTGTAACAAAGACAAAGCAGCGAGTATCCGTGCGAGGGTATCTATATACTCATCTATCTTGTGAACAACCTCTGGTCTAAGTGAGTCGTCCACGCAAAGTTGAGCTGCCGTATGATGCTTCTCTCTGAGGTCTCTTACTATTGTCGCCACAGTAGCATCATCTCTTCTAGCTGCGGCATTCGTCGCAACGACCAGAGAATCAGTCACGCCACTCATAGCGGACAGCACGACTACTGGCTTCCGATCCAGATTGGCTCTTATTATGTCCGCAACAGCTAATATACGTTGAGCGGACCCCACACTCGTCCCACCAAATTTAAGTATGAGCATGTACAAGCTCCCAGAAGCGAGAATTACGAACAGATCATTTTATCAGCTCACCATCACCCAGTGGCGAAGTTACGTAATGCGCCTCGTCACCCAGATTCTCCATATAAAGCGTAATTATGCGGGTCATTTGTTCCCATTCTTTAAGGAAAGCGTCGTGACCATGTATAGAATCCAGTTCCTCGTATACAGCATTTTTACCAAGATCTCTTAGCTGGTTAGCGAACGCCTTCACCTCATGGGGTGGATATAGCCAGTCGGTGCTTATGCCTACTAATAGGATATTTGCCCTTATCCTGTCGTAGGCCTCCAGTTCAGAATCAAAACCTTCGGAGGCATCATACAAGTCCATAGCCCGCGTGAGGTAGAGGTAGGAATTTGCATCGAACCTCTGAGTTAGCTTGTAACCTTGGTACTCCAAGTAGCCCTCGACATCAAACTTCTCTCCTAGTGGAGAATAGGTTGTAGGTCGGGTTGCAAGCTTCCTGCCAAATCTGATCCACATACCTTCGTAGCTTTGGTAGGTGATCATACCTACCATGCGTGCAACACTTAACCCCGCTACCGGACCTGGGGAAGGATAATACTTACCTCCCTTCCATTCCGGGTCTATCATAATTGCCTGGCGTCCAACAGCGTTGAAGCCTATCGACTGAGGACTCGTCTTGGGTAATGCGCCGAATATAAGCGCATTTTCCACCCAATCAGGGTATCTAATCACCCATTCTATTGCTTGCATACCTCCAATGGACCCACCCGTAACCGCTAACAGCTTGTTAATACCTAGAGCTTTGAGCAGCTCTACCTGCGCAGCTACCATATCTTGAATGGTTATTACCGGGAAGTCCATTGCATAGGGATAACCAGTCTCGGGATTAATAGAAGATGGACCAGTAGATCCCTGACACCCACCTATTACGTTGGAACATATAACAAAGTACCTATTAGTATCAAAGGCCCTGCCTGGTCCTATAAGGGGATCCCACCATCCACATTTATCTTCATCTTCGCTGTATTTACCTGCTGCATGAGAATCACCAGTAAGTGCATGCAGCACTAGTATGACATTATCACGCTCCGGAGAGAGCTCTCCCCAGGTCTCGTACGCGATAGTAACGGGGTATAGGCTCCCCCCTCTCCAAAGCTTCAGAGGTTCCGCTAAAGTGTAGAATTGTTTCCTGCTAATCAATACAGCAACACCTACCACTCAGTTATCTTTGTGAGGTGTGGTCTTGGCGAGGATAAAGACGAGGGCAAAAATAATCCCCTCGCTTTCGCAAGGGGTAACTTTTCATTTAGTGGTTCGCCGCTACCCCTTATCTTGCGAGTGACCTCGCCGGAATTGGCACCTGGCGCTCCTGGGCGCTGGTTGCCGGGCTTCACAGGGCCGTCTCCCTCCACCTCTCTTGATAAGGCCGGCGAAATTATTCAGTTGTTGGAAAGATATTATCACAGCCTATAAACTTCGTCAAGAATATCAGCTCAGCTCTATATCCTCTCCTATACCCTTCCTAATAGCCCTGAGGTAACACTCGTGAGCCATGATGACGTCCTCACTAGCTATGCCGTGAGACTTAAATAGCGTGATATCGGAAGCAGAAGTCCTAGGAGCAAATCTACGAGTAACTACATCCGATAACTCGAAGACTCGCTCCCACCAAAGAAGCCCCCTATCTATAGCAAGAGCAAGATCTCCACCTTCTATCTTTGCAGATTCAAGAGAGTCCACGACTACAGATGTACTTCTAAGCAACACCTCGATGTCGGCCTCGGCTTTACTTATCCAATTGGAGCCCACAAGATTAACATGCGCACCATCAGATAGATTACTTCCAAATAGGACGGGCTGCTGCGAGCTAGTAGCAGTCACTACAATGTCACACCCAGCGACTTCAGTTAAATCATTTATAGGTTGTATATCTAATCCAGTCCGATTACTCATACGCTGCGAAAAGTCTTTAGCCCTTTCATAGCTCCTAGAGAAAACCAACACACGTCTTAGATCTCTTACTTCAGCAATAGCTTCTAACTGGGTCTCAGCTTGATATCCAGCTCCTATTAGACCAAGAGTGCTGGCATCTTCTCGAGCCATATATTTAGTAGCTACACCAGTGGCTGCCCCCGTTCTAAGCTGGCCTAAACGATTTGCTTCGATCATTGCTAGCAACTCTGCTGAGGAGTTGTCATAGATCAATACCGTGAATCTCACGCCGTGGGGAGTAACAACGTAGGACTTGAGCCCTGACACGTTTCTAGCCGGCACAGACGCAAACATAACGTTGAGAGTTCCCTGGCCGGTGGCCACACGTCTACGAGGTTGTACGCTCGGTGTGTCCAGATGTTGGTAGCTGAAAAGCTCCTCCATGAGCTGTATGGAGTCTCTTATATCCAACAACTTATTTACATCATCTTCACGTAACAGCACGGTCATTAGAGGCAAACTCCTATTTGAGTGATGAATCTAACCATCTAAGAAACTCAGCAACTTGCCTTACTCCATCTAGTAACATATCAGCTTCTTCGAGCACAACTGGTGGTGTTTGCCCTGAGAGTACCGCTATGCTCATGAACACTATCTTGCCATTAGCAGCTAATCCTCTTAAAGACCTGACAGCATCAACATCCGTCACGTCATCTCCCATGAAGACACAGGACTTGAGATTATATCTTTCAGCTATCCTGATCGACGCAGTCCCCTTGTTAAGGTTTACTGGAGGTCTAAGCTCAAAATTCATCTTGCCTTCGGTCAGAATTAGTCCGTACTGTTCTGCAAGATCCGAAAGCTTTGCAAATATGACTCTTTTAGAATCATCTGGGTTTTCGGTTTGTCTATAGTGGATAGCAGCAGTAACCCCTTTATTCTCTATTAGCACTCCGGGGATCCTTATCTCAGACGAGAGCTTATCTAAAGCCTCATTCAGCTTATCTGTATAGGGTTTGACCTCTGGAGCGACCTCTATCCTGCCGTTTTCAGCCCACTCCATACCATGGTTGCCAACTACCAATAATTCGGATGTGCCAAGCATAGATATAGCTTTAGGGGCAGAACGGCCAGTCACTACCGCTACTACACTTAGTTTCTTAGCAAGTGAATTTAGCGACTGCTTGATTTCTTCGGTTACTACAGCTTCATCAGGATGTGCTACAAGCTCACTAATTGTGCCATCTATGTCTGTTATCAAACCTGAGGGCTTATTTCCTAGGATATCTAACGCTCTATTCCACTGATCGCGAACACTCCTAACCAAAGCTATGCTCCAATCAACCAACTGATATCTATGAGCTGGCTATTAAGCCAGGCAGTCACGTCTTCGTTGATCACACATTCCCTAAGGCGTGCCAAGAACTCTCTTTTTTCCTCAATCGGCATGGTGAGGGCTTTATAGAGAGCTTCTGCTGTGCCCAATATATCTGCAGCAGTAACGGAAAGCGGTAGTGGTGCGAACTGCTCAAAAGCACCAGCGCCATCCGAAAGCACCAAGGCACCATCCCTCTCGTTCACCAAGACACCCTCTTTAGCAACTAAGTTCATTCCATCTATTAGAGGATTAACTAAAAGGACATCATAGTAACGCATGGCAGCTAATGCGCGTATATAGTTATCCCCGATAAAGGCTTCAACAGGCCTCCAATAGTCTGTGCCGTGCTTTATATTGATCCTGCCAATAGCCGCCATAACCTCATCCTGGTATCTGCTATACTCTGGGATACTGCTCCTGGAGGGCACTAACATTGCTAAGAATTTCACCCTCTCCTTTAGTTCTGGATGTTTGTCTAGCATAAGGCTATAAGCTTCAAAACCCCTCAGCAGGTTCTTGCTAGGTTCTATCCTGTCGACTCTGAGTATATTCTTTTCACCGAAGTACGGTCTAAGGAACTCAAGTTCCTTATCAGCTTGCTCGCTATGCGCAAGGCGTGACACATGCTCAGTATCGATGCTAATAGGATATCTACGAACAAGCGTAGTCCTGTTCCTATACCTGATACTGGCTAGATCGTAATCAACCCTGACTCCTGGGACAAAAGTGCCAGCAGCCCTCAGAAAGTTAACAGCCGAACGATTAGTTTGAAAGCCTGCTATGTCACAGGCAAGCAAAGATGAAACTATCGCCTGTCTCATCTCTACTGGCAGCACTCTAAGATAATCCGAACCCGGAAAAGGTATGTGAAGGAAAAATTGAATAACGATATCAGGGTGTTTTTGCCTTAGGAAACCTGGAACAAGATACAGCTGATAATCCTGAATCAGAACTATGGGGGGCTTATCAGACTTCTCTATCTCCTGTGATAGAACGTCTGCGAAAGCTTTGTTTGCAACTACATAACCTTCGTGCCATGCCTGCCATTCCTCAGAGCCTATCATAGGCTCTCTTGGTGTGTCCCACATGTAATGATGGATGAACCAGAGAAGGGGGTTGGCTATAACATTGTAGTACCAATGATATACCTGCTCATCGAGTAAAACGAAGCGCAATCGATAGCTAACGTCACCCTCTTCGACAGTTATAGTGGTATCACCATGTTCTTTAGCTACCTGCCTATCGCCCTCGGTCATAGCACAGGCAACCCAAGTAGGATGGGCATACTTGCTTATCGCACTTACAGCTGTGACTACTCCACCGGCTCCACGCTTCTTGCTGTAACCTTCATCTACCACCTCAAATTCAAATGGCCCCCTATTAGAGGCTAATATTAAGTGGTTCTCCTCAAGTAACCTGTCAATTCTTTGCCTATCAGGCTCGTCGAGTGAAGAATACATTAGGCATATCTCCTAGCTTACTATGGGGCTGAACTTTGTTATTTGAAGAGCAGGATTTTCTATAAGTACAATTTTAACAGCAAACCCAGCTAACTATAGGATATATCTCCATAGAGGAATATTTTGGCAATAAACGCGAGTCAGACCTTAGAGATCAATCTATATAAGCCTCACCTGATAGTCCTAATAGGAGCAGCAGGTTCTGGCAAAAGCACGTTTGCGAGGAAGCATTTTCGCATCACGGAGATCGTATCAAGCGATTACTGCAGAGCCCTAGTAGGTGATAACGAAGAGGTTCAGTACTACAGTAAACAGGCTTTTGAACTTTTCTACTTCATCATACAGAAGCGAATGGAACTTAACAAGCTGGTAGTAGCTGACTCAACAGCACTCAACAAATCAGTTAGACAAGAATTACTTAGACTAGCACGCAGACACTACTACCCAGCCACTGCAATCATACTGAACACATCTTTGGAGACTAGGCTAGCACGCAACTCAAGCCGAAACAGGGTTGTGCCACAGGATGTTATGCTAAGGCAGCAAGCTATGCTTGAGGTAGCTCTCCGAGAAGTCCACTCTGAGGGATGGGATAAGATATACATCCTGAACGAGGAGGATGTAGATATAGTAAGGATAAATCTGATAACGCCTCCTATATATCCAAGAGTGGAACCTCCATACGACATCGTTGGCGATGTACATGGCTGCTACGATGAATTGCTAGAGCTCTTAGACAAGCTTGGATGGCAAAAGATAGACGGTGAATGGAAGCACCCCGAAGGAAGGACTCTGATCTCTATCGGAGATCTTGCAGACAGAGGGCCAAAAGTAGTTGAGTGTTTCGAGCTTTGGATGGAGCTATGCAGACAAGGTAAAGCCCTGTTTACCCCTGGGAACCATGACAATAAGCTGATGAGATATCTAGAAGGTAGGAGAGTGCAGATAAAGCATGGATTAGAGGCCACAGTCGGCCAGCTAGAGTCCCTAGACGAAAGCAAAGCCCTGGAACTAAGGAGAAGAATCCACGATTTTATAAAGGACGCAAATCCCTATATGGTGCTGGACCGATACAATCTGGTGGTAGCTCACGCCGGGATAAAGGAGCGAATGATAGGCAAGATGTCCCGTGCTGTACAGGATTTTGTTTTGTATGGAGATGTTACAGGGAGACTAACTCCTGAGGGCTTACCTGAGAGAAGAGATTGGGCCAGGGACTATCATGGGAGAGCTCTGGTAGTATATGGTCACACACCTGTACAAGAGCCAATTATTAGAAACAATACAGTAAACATTGATCAGGGCTGCGTTTTCGGAGGGTATCTTACTGCCCTAAGATATCCGGAACTTGAGTTTGTTCAGGTGAAAGCCAGACAGGTCTATGCAGAGAGACCCGGAGGTATAAAAAGCATCGTCACCGGAGAAGTACCTACAGTTTCTTCTTCCGGTGACGATGAAGATAAACCCTAACAAACTATTCCCGCAGTATTATGATAGGTAGAAGACCTTGAAGGCTTCTGCATACTGCATATCGTGTCCTTCCGCAGTTTGAGCTGCTCTCTCCTTCACATGCTTTTCTAGATCTCTATCGCTTACCTGGCTACGATGCTTCTTGAGGCTCTCTATCTTCTTATTGATAGTATCAGTGATATCGATCCAGCAATCAGGCGTCTCTGTGCCAGTTATGTATACCTCTCTCACTTTATAAGGCTCTAGTCCTTCTGCAGCAAGTTCAGGAAAAGTAAGTCTATCTCTGGCGCTAGGATACACAGCAGCCAGAGTTGCGTCGCCCACTGCGAGGTGATCCGGATGATTCAGGTAGCTGTTTATGCCGAATGACCTGTAAGGGGTCATGGTTATTAGCCTATCTGGCCTATACTTCCTGATAGCACGCGTGATATCTCTTCTCAGCTCTATAGTGTGCTGCACGTAAGCATCAGGGTATCCAAGAAACTCAACTTCTGAGATCCCCAAAACTTCTGCTGCCTCAAGCTGCTCTTGGCGACGGATCTTTATAAGCTCTTCAGCGCTCATGTTAGGGTCATTAGACCCTTTGCTTCCATCGGTAACCACAACCAAATACATCTTTATACCTTCAGCTACCCACTTGGCTATGGTTCCAGCAGCCATGAATTCGGCGTCATCTGGGTGTGCAACTACCACTAAACCACGTTCAACCTTACCATTGCCTTCCTGAGTCATATCAGATCTCCCTCAAAAAGTATTCACCTAATCATCTATTCTTGCACAGAAAACGTTATCTAGCTAGTTGCTGCCAAGGACGGTAACGGCAGATTCAATGCGGTCTGTAACACCTGATCAACACTATCAACAAACACAAACTCCATCTCTTTCCGGAGTTCCTCAGGTAGATCCTCCAGGTCCCGCTCGTTCCGCTTGGGAAGTATAACTGTTCGAATACCAGCTCTATGGGCAGCCAGTACCTTTTCTTTTATTCCGCCAACAGGCAGAACTTTACCCCGAAGTGTAATCTCACCAGTCATAGCCACATCGGATCTCACTGGTTTCCCAATAGCTGCCGATGCTAATGCGGTGGCCATGGTCACGCCAGCAGATGGACCATCCTTAGGTTGTGCACCTGCTGGCACATGTATGTGTACGGTTTTATGATCCAGTGCAGAGGATTCCAGGCCAAGCATGGACATAGAAGCACGTATGTAGGTTAGAGCAGCCTGAGCAGACTCCCGCATTACATCACCCAACTGGCCTGTAAGTATCAGACGATCCTCTTCCGAAGGCGTTATAGAAGCCTCTACATAGACTATATCCCCACCAACCGGGGTCCATACAAGCCCTGTGGCTATCCCAGGTCTGTCTATACGCTCAGCCGTCTCATATTCAAAATATGGCCTCCTTAGGAATTCACCCAGGTTATCCTGAGTGACTTGGAAGGGGCCGGCCTCCCCCTCGGCTATCCTCCTTGCCAGTTTTCTGAGTACGGAAGCTATATGCCTCTCAAGGTTACGTACACCTGCCTCTCTCGTATATCCTCGGATTATGGATTTTATAGCCTCATCGGTGAAATCCACCTCCTCAGGCTTAAGACCATTAGCCTTAAGTTGCCTGGGGATAAGATATTGCCGGGCAATATGGATCTTCTCATCTTCTGTATAACCAGACAGTTCTATGATCTCCATCCTGTCACGCAAAGGTGCAGGTATAGTATCCAAAGTGTTGGCAGTAGCTATGAACATAACCTTTGAAAGGTCAAACGGTATATCGAGATAGTTGTCCCTGAAGGTGTGATTCTGAGCAGGGTCTAATACCTCTAGCAAAGCAGCCGCTGGATCACCCTGAAAACCAACTGATATCTTGTCAACCTCATCTAACATGAACACAGGATCCGAGGATTCGGCGCGCATAATGCTCTGTATGATTCTGCCTGGCATAGCTCCTATATAGGTCCTACGGTGGCCTCTTATTTCAGCTTCGTCCCTGATACCTCCCAGGCTCATACGAACAAACTTCCTGCCCAGAGCTTTAGCTATACTCTGCCCAAGGCTAGTTTTACCAACACCAGGAGGACCAACAAAGCACAGTATAGGTTCCCTGAAAAGATCTTCCTGGGTTTCACCTTTCAGTTCTTCACCTGTTTCGTTCTCCGCCTGAGATTCTAGGACCTCCTGCATACGCTGCTGGCGAAGCTTCTTAACAGCTAGATACTCAAGAATTCTCTCTTTTACCTTATCCAGATCATAGTGATCTTCATCAAGTATTCTCCTTGCCTTGGGAACATCTATCTCCACCTCAGTAGTTATCCCCCAAGGCAAGCTCAATATCATTTCAACATAAGTGCGTATTATTGAGTGTTCGGGAGAGGCTATCGGCACCCTCTCCAGCCTGGCCAATTCCTTCTCGACTTGGCTGCGAGCCTCTTCAGAGAGCTTTACCTGGCTAGCCTTCTCTCTAAGCTGATTTACTTCTGCTATCTGCTCGTCTTCTTCGCCTAGCTCACGCTGGATAGCCTTAAGCTGCTCTCGCAACAGGTACTCTCTCTGGGCTTTCCCCATGTGCTCCTCGGCCTGATTTTGGATCTGTCTACCAATTTCAAGTACCTGTATCTCATGGTTAAGAATCTCGTTTATACGTAGGAGCTTATCTCTAACTGAATTGAGCTCCAGGATCTCCTGACGAGACTGAAGGTCTATACGCAGTGAGCTGGCTATCAGATAGACTACCTGCCTGGCATCAGATATATTCGAAACATAGGTCCCGAGCTCTTCAGGCAGCTGCGGATTAAGACTTAAGAGTTTCTGGAAGTTCTGAATAGCATTTCTTCTCAGAGCCTCTATCTCTATATCTTGTACATAGTCTTCTTTTATAACCTCTATATCAGCCACCAGATAAGGCTCTTCCTGAACGACCTGCAGGATTCTCATCCTCTCCAATCCCTGCATGGCGACCATAAGAGTACCGTCAGGACGCCTTAACATCTGTGCAACGCGTCCCACAGTACCCTCCATGTATATATCGTCGGGACCAGCCTGCTCTATATCAGAGCTCTTCTGTGCGGATAGAGCCACGAGCCTGTCGGACTTCATGATGTCATCAATGAGACGAATAGACCTTGGCTGTCCTATAAGCAGAGGCTGGACAGCAAAGGGGAACACTATTACGTCTTTTAGAGGGAGCAGAGGCAGTCTAGAAGGTATATTGGGGGCGTGATCCCTCTGTGTTTCCTGATCTGTGGTCTCTATCGATCGCCTATCCGATCGCTCATCACTTGGTCTTTCCACTTCCTGCTCTACAGTCTCAGTAATATCTCGTTCTTCCTCGTTCATATCTCTCACCTGCAAAGTCAAGTCAGTCAGCAATATTAGCTTACGAGACTTCAAGATTATAATTCGAATGATTGTTGGACGATAGATTTTATTAAGTACCGCTAGGCATATAGGTTATAGCAATCTGGCCTAGGGTTATGCAATTAGGGCGCAAGCCTGTCCAGACTCCAAGTACCGTCCTTGAGAAGATATCTAAACCTATCGTGTAGCCTGTTGGGCTTTCCTTCCCAAAATTCAAAAGCATGAGGAACTATCCTATATCCACCCCAAAATTCTGGACGTGATACCTGCTTGCCTTGGAATCTTCTCTCAACTTGCTCAACTAGAGATTCAAGATAACCTCTATCCGGTATTACAGCACTTTGTGGTGATGCCCAAGCAGCTATTTGGCTGCCGCGAGGTCTGCTAAGAAAATACATATCAGATTCTTCTTCAGATATCTTCTCTACCCTACCTTCTATCCTTACCTGCCTTTGGCAAGGATTCGCCCAAAAAAAGGCCGCAGCAGCATATCCTGTCTCCTCTAACTCCCTGGCCTTACGGCTATTATAATTTGTGAAGAAGACAAACCCTCTCCTATCGAAAGCCTTCAAAAGTACCATTCTTACCGAGGGCAGACTTGCCCTAGAAACTGTAGCCAGGGCCATGGCGTCCGGCTGAGGATTACTACTATTACGAGCAGCATCGAACCAAATTCGGAACTGCTCATAGGGATCCGGATTCATGTATCGATATGCGTCGGTCATACCCTATTCTAGCGACTCCATTGAAATCGAAAGTAAAATTGACCATACAGACGAATATCAAGGAGTGTATAGTGCTTGATACCGCTTTCCATTACAGGGGCGATACCCTCTATTGCGAGGATGTTCCGCTCGTAGACTTAGTTAAGGAATATCAAACCCCGCTGTACGT
Source organism: Thermobaculum terrenum ATCC BAA-798 (assembly GCF_000025005.1). Classification (NCBI taxonomy): domain Bacteria; kingdom Bacillati; phylum Chloroflexota; class Chloroflexia; order Thermobaculales (SeqCode); family Thermobaculaceae (SeqCode); genus Thermobaculum (SeqCode); species Thermobaculum terrenum. Next base: position 891,752 of record NC_013525.1, on the reverse strand, counting down.
ATACTCAGCAAATTATATAAGAAACGCCTATCAAAAACTCAAAGAATCCTTTGGAGGCTTTCCTACCAAGATATGCTACTCCCTTAAGTCGAACCCAAATATATGGATAGGGAAGTTATTAGCAGACCTTGGAGCAGGAGCAGATGTTACCTCAGGTGGAGAGTTATTTAGAGCGCTCAAGGCAGGTTTTAACCCGGAAGATATAGTGTTTGCTGGAGTTGGCAAATCCTCACGTGAGATAGTAGAAGCTCTAAGATCGGGGGTAGGGTTATTCAGCATAGAAAGTGAGCAAGAACTTAGGAAGATATCGGAATTAGCCCAAAGCCTGAATAGGGTGGCCAATATATCCATTAGGGTCAACCCTAATATAGATCCCCATACCCACGAGAAGATAACTACAGGTCTGAGGAGCAACAAATTCGGAGTACCAATTGAAGAAGCTCTCCGTGTTTATCAGCTTGCGTGTACGCTCCCAGCCATTCGAATTGTTGGGATTGGAATGCACATAGGCTCTCAGTTGGTAAACTTGGATCCGGTGATTCAAGCTGCGAACACCATCCTAGATATGGCTGAGGAGCTTATTAATACTGGGATCAGGCTAGAGTACATAGACATAGGCGGAGGATTCGGCATCAAATACAAGGATGAGTCTCCAGAAGACCCAGAGATCGTAGCGAAAGCGTTAGAGCGTAGATTGAGAGATCTCAAGCTCAAGCTGATCATTGAGCCCGGTAGATTCATATCGGGGCCTAGTGGAGCACTACTGACGTCAGTTCTTTATACAAAAACCTCAGGAGGCAAGAAGTTTGTAATAGTAGATGCAGGTATGAATGCTCTGATTAGACCCGCTTTATATGACGCTTATCACCATATACAGCCTCTAGTAAGGAGGGATAAAACCGAAATAGTGGACGTGGTGGGGCCTATATGCGAGTCCTCGGACTATCTAGCCAAAGATAGATTACTTCCACAGGTTTTCCCCACAGAAACTATTGCTATATTGCAGGCGGGTGCTTATGGCTTTGCTATGGCGAGTGAATATAATAGCCACCCCAGACCTGCAGAAATACTAGTAGATGGGAATAAAGTCCGACTAATAAGAAAAAGACAAACGTACGAAGATCTAATCAGATTGGAGTTGGAGGCTGAGGACTTATAGTCCTCAGCCTCGAAACGAAATAGATCTAAGCTCTCTACTTACCGTTTACAGGTTCGTCCTCACCGCCTTCATCACCGGTCTGCTTGGCAGAGGCTGTTACTTCTGCCCATTCAGTATGGAATACTCCTGGCTTATCTATGCGCTTATAAGTATGAGCACCAAAGAAATCTCTCAAGCCCTGTATAAGGTTAGCCGGGAGGCGCTCAGATCTATAAGCATCGTAGTAGTCAAGAGAAGAGCTCATGGCTGGGCAAGGTATGCCGAGCTCTCTGGCTACGGATATGACATACCTCCAGTCATCGTTCATAGAGCTAACAGCCTCGGCAAAGTCAGGGTCCAGAAGCAAGTTGCTCAAGTTTGGATCATTCTTGAAAGCTTGCTGTATGGTATTCAGGAGTTGGGCACGTATAATACACCCTCCTTTCCATATACGTGCAAGCTCCGCAAGGTTCAGCTCGAAGCCGTATACCTCGGAGGCCTTCCTCATGAGCGCAAATCCTTGTGCATAGGAGCTGACCTTGGAAGCGTACAAAGCCCCCTCAAGAGCGTCTATCAACCTCTGCTTATCGTATGATTTCGAATTGGCAGCTGGACCTCTGAGGACCTTGGAGGCCTTTATTCTCTCCTCCCGCATAGCGGATATATTTCTTGACCAGACAGCAGCATCTATAGTCGGTACAGGTATGCCAAGCTCACTAGCGTTCTGTGTCGTCCAACGACCAGTACCTTTTTGCTCTGCCTCATCCAAAATAAGATCTACAAGAGGCTTACCAGTATCGGGGTCGTTATACGACAACACCTTGGAAGTTATCTCTATCAGGAAGGAGTTGAGCTTGCCTTCGTTCCACTTGGCGAATATCTCGGCTATCTCCTGAGCTGAAAGACCTAGTGCATGTCTGAGAATATCATAGGCTTCTGCGATGAGCTGCATGTCGCCATATTCGATGCCATTGTGCACCATCTTCACATAGTGACCAGCTCCATGAGGGCCAACGTATGTGACACAAGGACCATCCTCTACCTGTGCTGCTATCTTCGTAAGCGCAGGCTCAAGCAGGGTGTAAGCTTGCCTCGGGCCCCCAGGCATCAGGCTTGGACCGTGACGAGCGCCTTCCTCACCACCACTTATACCCATGCCTACAAAATATATACCCGTGCCCTGGAACTCAGCATCACGCCTAATAGTATCCTGGAAGAAGGAGTTGCCACCATCAACCACCACATCTCCCTCTTCTAGGTAAGGCTTGAGCTGAGAGAGCATGGCATCAACAGGAGGTCCTGCCTTTACAAGTATGATTATTCTCCTGGGTCTTTCTATTAGCTGCACAAACTCCTGAATAGTGGAGGCTCCACTGATAGGTCTATCTTTAGCAGGACCCTCAAGGAATTCCTTGGTCCTCTCGTAGGTCCTATTATAGACCGCTATAGGAAAGCCGTGATCAGCGATGTTGAGCGCGAGGTTGGCTCCCATCACTGCCAGTCCAATAAGCCCGTAATTGGTAGTCACTTTTGACCCTCCTAACAAATTTTGCTATAGCCCACCGGCTATCAACAAACAGCAAGATAAGTACCGATCAAATCATAGCGCAAACATATATGCAGGTGAAATGAACATTAGGTAGGAGGGCTAGACTTGATCAAAGTAACCTACCCAGCTGCTACAACATTGATACTACTGACTTAATGAATCCATCAGGTTTTCGTTCAGCAGTTGCGAAGGCATCGTTGATAGACCCTAACGGGAACCTATGAGTTATTAGATCGCCCATGGTAAGCAGGCCATTTTCCATCAAATTTACGCCAATAGACATACCTCTAAGTATTATTTTGGGATCTCTGAAGTGGCAATTCACTATCTGTAGAGCCTTGTAGTTCCACTGACCAAGAGGAATACACCGAGGTTCCCCCTGATGATAGCCAACTATAGCGATCTTGCCATGCATCCTGACTATATCACCTATAAAATTCAGCGGAGCTTGATGACCCGTTACCTCAAAGACTGCATCCACGCCTTTGCCATCAGTCAAGTCTGCAACAGTATGCTTTATATCCTCTCTAGCCAGATCTATAAGATGTGTAGCTCCTATGTTAGACGCTAACTTCAACACCTCGGGGCGTATATCAGCTACTATTAGCCTGGCAACACCTTGAAGTTTAAGCAGCTTCAGCACTAAGCTGCCCATATAGCCCGCACCAACCACTAGGACATCGTCTCCTAACGAGACGTTGGTCAGCTCAACAGCGTTTACAGCACAGGCCAGGGGCTCAATAAGCGCTTGGTCAATAGGCACATTCTGCAATCGAAAGCAATGATTTACATCAGCTAGGACATAATCCGAAAAACCTCGTTCTGTAACCCAGACAGCCACCCGATCACCTGGATGAAATTCCTTTACATCGGACCCCAGTTTCTCTACTATTCCTGCCACTTCGTGACCAGGAAATCGTGGAAATTGAACATCGCCAGCCCTACCATCCCAGACATCCAACTCCGAAGTGCACACGCCGCATACAGCTACCCTAACTAGTACCTCTCTGGGGCCAGGTTCTGGTATTGGGCAATCGATTAAATCAAACTTTCTCGGGGCAAGTAGAACTGCAGATCTCATCACTTTGCTCTCCATTCCATTTATTTCAGGCCGGTAAGTGTAATACCTTGTATGAACTGCCTCTGGAATAACAAGAACATTAACAGGACTGGAAGGGTAGCCAATACTGACCCAGCCATAACGAGGTCCCAGACCGTCCGGTTCTTGATCACAAATAATGCTAGTCCCAGAGGAAGAGTTTGCAGCTGATCGGAACTGATTATGATCAGAGGCCAGAAGAAATCATCCCAGGTATAGGAGAAAGTGAATATGGCATGGGCAGCGAGAGCCGGACGACATAGAGGCAGAACTATCTGCCAATAAATCCTCCAGTGAGAAGCACCATCGATCTTTGCAGCTTCTAATAATTCATCTGGAATGGTTTTCATATACTGCCGTAACAGGAATATCCCGAATGTGCTGACTACTCCCGGAGCAATCAGTCCCCAATAGGAATCTAGCCAGCCATGACCACCCTGTCCAAGAAGGTTGTTTCCCCCAAAGAGGGGAATATGCTTGAGAATGAGATAGGAAGGGATAAGTGTGACCCAACCAGGGATCATCATCGTAGCCAATCCAATGGCAAATAGTACGTCCCTTCCTGGGAAACGCCTCTTAGCATACGTATACGCAGATAGGGAATTGAAGAACAGTTGCAGAGCTGTAACGCTTATGGAAACATAAGCACTGTTGAAAACCCATCTACCTAGATTCTCAGCCTGGAGGAATCTGATGTAGTTGTCTAGGCTAGGATTTATAGGTATCCAGCTTGGTGGGTACCGAAACATATTATCCAGGCTTTGTGTAGACGCCACAACCATCCAGGCAAAAGGAGCAGCGAAGATGACTGCTCCTGCTGATAGTATCGCATATAGTGCTAATTTACCTAGAGATTCAAGAAAAATCCTCCTAGCAGACCGGCGTCTTCTTATGGCTGTTTCTATTGCAATTTCACGTCCACCCACTACTGCCATGTCAACTCTCCCTTAGTACTCTATCTCACGGTAGGCAAGACGCCAGTAAATAATCGTGAACACTATCATCATGGCAAACAGACAGTAAGCTATCGCTGCAGCATACCCCATTTCGAAATCTCGAAATGCTTTCTGGTATAGGTAGAAAGCCACTGTAGTAGTCCTTCTTATCGGTCCTCCACCTGTCATTAACAGGATTTGTCCAAATACCTGCAGCGAGCCAATCATGGCAACTACGAACTGGAAAAACATAGTGGGGCGAAGGAGCGGTACAGTTATGTATATCAATCTTCGGAAGGCACTTGCTCCATCTACTTTGGCAGCATCATAGATCTCCTGCGGGATGGACTGCAGAGCTGCCAAGTACACTACCATGTGAAAGCCTACCCCCTGCCATACGCTGACAGTGATAACTGCCGGCATTGCTAGGTTCCTATCCGATAACCAAAGTATGGGTTTGTCTATGATATGTAACTTGAGGAGATAGTAATTGAGTAGGCCGTAATCACCTGAAAAAACCCACTTCCAGATAATCGCGGCAACCACTAGTGATGTAACACCCGGAAGGTAATACAGAGTCCTAAATAATCCTCTGAACCTGATCTGGGTGTTTAGCATCAAGGCAACTAACAGCCCAATAGCCATGGTGACAGGTACAGAGACAGCAGCAAAATAGAGAGTATTTACTATCGCCCCCAGGAAATAACGATCGTGCAGCAGCTCTCTATAGTTTTGCATGCCCACAAAAGGCTTTTGCGGCTCCAGTATATTCCACTGGTGAAAGCTAAGGTAGAATGAGAATCCTACACTGAAGACTGTAAACACAGCGAAGAGTATCAATCCCGGTGATAGAAATAGATAGGCTGTCCACTCGCGCCTTGCCTCATACAGTACTCTGCTAAGTCCAGATCGCCTGGTAAGCGGTCTCGTCATGGCTTGCATCGATCACTCCATCAGGTTAATAGTTATGGCTGCAAGGTGTTATTTCCCTTGCAGCCATAAACGCTAACTCTTATGCTTCTGTATGATCTCCTCAGCTCTAGCAGCCGCATCATCCAAAGCCGTAGCAGCATCCATCTCCCCGTATATAACTTTTTGGAAGTTCTCATTCAATATCTGATCGATCTGACCCCAGTAAGGGAAGTCATAAGCTGGATCAGATACTCCACACTTCATCATCTGGGCAAAATCCTTAAGCAGCGGGACGTTCTTATAAAGATTAGGATTATTCAGCAGCGACTTCCTTACTGGCAAAAGCGTGCTAGGATTCTTGGGTGTACCTGTGTTCCACTTGGCAACGTTCTGCGGAGCAGAAAGAAACTCTATCCATTTCCAGGCAGCATCCTTGTTCTTACTCTGGGCAAAAATAACCAGAGCATCACCAGCTATAACGGTAGCACAGTACTTGTCACGAGGCATGGCAGCAGCGCCCCACTTGCCCTTTGTCTTCGGAAACTCACTTAGTAGGGTTCCAGCAAACCAAGCACCAGCTTCGTACATAGCTACCTTACCTTGAGCGAAAGCTACTCTGCCATCCCAAGAGTTGGAACCATAAAGATCTGGTGGTGAATATCTCTTCAGGCCCAGATAAAATTCTGCTGCTTTCTTACCATTGGCATCGTTGAACATGATCTTGCCGTCAGGGGACATCAAACGTCCACCAGTCGACCAGAGCCATGGCAACCAATAGTAGTTAGCCTCGGAAGCGAAGATTGCAAATCCATACTGCCTCTTTGATGGTATAGTGAGTTTCTTGGCAGCTTCCTCAAAATCCTCCCAAGTCCAGTCAGGCTTTGGCGGCTCTAAACCAGCCTGCTCAAAGAGGTCTGTGCGATAAAAGATACCGGTGGATTCACCATCGAACGGCAAACCATAGAAGTGCCCCTTTATCTGCGCGGCCTTGGCAAATTCTCCTACGTAATCTTTCGGATCAACTGCCCTGCTTTTCTGAATATAGGGATCAAGCTCCACTAGAGCGTTCCTCGTGCCAAAGTCTGTAACCGCACTCAGATCCAGATATGCAGCATCAGGAGCATTGCCACCTGCTATCTGAGTAGTTATCTTGGTGACGATGTTCTCAGCATCTACATCCTGGAACTTTATCTTGATATTGGGGTGCAGCTTCTGGAATTCATCCGCGTAAGGTTTGAGACCAGCACTTACCCAAGAGGCAAAAGTTATGGTTACAGGCTGGCTCGGATCAGGTATGGAAGGGCTAAGGTTTGCAAGATCAAGTTTCTGCCCTATAGGTGTAGGTTCTGGTCCCTGAGGAGTGGGCGAAGCCATCGCACTAGTCGTCGGGCTTGCCAAGGGGGTTGGGCTCGCCGCTGGACTAGGAGATGGGCTTACAGCTGCCGAAGCAGCTGGAGTGGGAGACGACGCCGGTGATGGGCTAGGAGAAGTAGGTGCTGTTGTGGGTGTGTTTGATGTCGTAGCTCCTCCACAAGCGGCTAATACTACACCTCCAGCAGCTACAGCACTCAGCCTAAGAAAAATCCTTCTCGATAGTCTTTCATTCATTGCCACTGTCCTCCACCTCCTGCACTTGGTGCAAGTAATTAATTATTTCTTGAGCTAACCACACTTAGAACTAATAGCGCTCACCTCCTCCCACACAAATTAGACTGACCTGCAGCTCTCCCTTACTACTAGAGAGGTCGGCAAGACCACGCGAGTTATCTGTTTGCCTTTGTCTTTAATCCTCTCTAAGAGTAGCCCTACAGCTGTGCTAGCAAGCTCCTCAATAGGCTGGGCTATAGTCGTAATAGCTGGCACCATGGCTTGAGCTATAGGGATATCATCAAATCCTATGATGGAGATATCATCAGGTACCCTGAGACCCTTTCTGCGAATAGCTCCTATAGCTCCTATGGCCATAAGGTCGTTGTAGGCAAACACTGCTGTCATGTCGATACCTTTTTCAAGGAGTTCATTCATAGCCCTCTCCCCACCCTCAAAACGGCCATCGCCACGCACAACTCTGTCTTCAGGCAGCTCTATACCAGCTTCTGCCAACGCCTGCCGAAAGCCAGCAATCCTCATAGCACTTGGAGTAACATCTGATGGCCCTGCGATACATGCTATATGCTTGTGACCCAGATCGGCTAAGTACTTCCCAGCGATGTATCCTCCCTGCTCGTTGTCTACCATCACCTGGTCTACAGGCAAAGTTCCGAGATCCCTGTCAACGACCACCAATGGAACTCCGGCTGATAGTACCCGTCTCACTGGTTCAGGACGATTACCAGAGGAGATAAAGAGTATACCGTCCACCTGCTTGGCAAGCAGCACATCTATATAATTAGACTGCTTAGCATCTGAGAGATCAGAGTTGCATAATATGACGCTATACCCTGACCGAAAGCCAGCATCTTCTATTGCACGGGCCATCTCAGCAAAGAATGGGTTGGAGTTATCTGGGACAAGCAGCCCTATAGTATGCGTAACGCGTCTTCTCAGTCCTCTAGCAATCAGATTGGGGCGGTAATTGAGGATCTTTATAGCTTCCCTTACTTTCTCTTCAGTAGCAGGATCAACAGGGCGAGTGCCATTAATAACGTGAGAAACTGTGGATACCGACACACCTGCCATGTTAGCAACGTCTTTGATAGTAGCCATAAGCCCTCGCAATCGTTTGCGCAATCGTTTGTATCGAATATAAACCTTTTTACTGCTAAATGCAATACCCTCTTTTTGAGGTTGTGGAGCTATAAGCTAGAACTAAAAAGCCAATATCTTGGCTTCGTAGGCACCTAAAGACAAATTGATATGCGAACTCTCTATCTCCATTTTGCCAGGATGCCCCAGTATCAACCTTGGGGTAGAAACAGTTCTTAGCTTCATATCATCCTTCGGTAGATTTATCCTGCAAACAAGATCCTCAGATGAGAAGTTAAGGGCTACAAGAAACCAGCTATCTTGGGAATTGCTAAAGCGGGTGTAGGCTAACACCTTAGATTGAGGGTCTGTATCCAGAAGCATCCACTTTCTGCTATGAATAGCAGGCTCATTTCTCCTTAGTGCTATAAGCTTTTGATAGAGACTCTTCAGGCCGTACTTATCCTCCCAACTTATCGGACCTTCCGCAGAATAAGGTTCGTATTCTGCTCCAACCTCATCACCCGTATAGATACAAGGTACTCCAGGTAGAGTTAGCAGCAGCGTGGCCGCAAGCTTGGTATACGGCAGTCCATACTTGGAGATGAATCTTTCCCCAGTATCATTATTGTTGATGAAGCGAAATATCAGAGCGTCCTCATGGTAACCTTGGCCGAAGTTAGTGAGTGCATCACGAAGTCTCCACACTACCATGCTCTCGAGGTTAAAGACTCGCTCCCAGGCCCAGTGTCCTAGCTCCTCAGTCCAGTCATAGGCTGCATCGAAGCCGTGAGTAAAGTAGTAAGGATCACGGGCACTAGCTTCGGCCAGAAGAAAGAGATCAGGCTTGACGCTCTTGAGTTCTTCCCTCCACTGAGGCCAGAAATCAGGCCTGCGTTCCCTAATACCCCATGCCACATCTACCCTAAAGCCATCAACATCATACTCCCTTACCCAGTAGGTAAAAGCACGCATCATCCAGGCTCGAACCTCAGGATTATCATAGTTCAAGTTAGGTAGATGGGCCCAGTCGAAGTAGTACTGATAGTTTCCACTACTGTCGTACATGTAGAAATCGTAATAGTGAGAGAACTTACCATGCTTTTGAGTATCTAGAAAATACGGATGCTGAGATGATGTGTGGTTAGGAACAAAATCCATAAGTACTTTTATGCCCAAGGAATGGGCAGTCTTTACGAGATCTCGGAAATCCTCTTCAGTCCCGTAGTCTTCTCGTAGCTTGAAATAGTCCACAACTGCGTACCCAAAGTCCCCGGGTAAAGTAGCGTTTATGGGAGAAAGCCAAATAGCGTTCACTCCGAGATCGTGCAGGTAAGGGAGACGCTGAGTTACAGATTTGAAAGGAGGATCTCCAAACAGAAAAGGTACTACACCATATACTACAGCTGAATCTATCCAATCAGGATGATCACGCATCACGTCTGGCACCTGCGGCTCTCCTTTGTCATACGTGAAGTGGAAAATTGCTCTCTCTGAAATGTGTTGACCAGCCCTAACCTGGAGGCCAATCTCAAATTGCCCACTTACAATTCCCTTGGGCGAGAGTCTAATCTGAGATTTATCACCAGAGTCGGTAATAATAAAACGCCTCGAGATTTGAGTAAGATCCCAGTTATGAATCAGATCTGACCCGGATAACCTATAGGAATCGACTTTAAGTACTAGATCCCTACCATCGACCTTTGCCGATATGTGCGGTAGAGGTAAGGCTGGTATCTTCACATCAATCTCTAACTCATCAGTGCCGACAGCCTTACCATCAGCAGAGATATATCCAGAGGTGATGGTGTTAGTACCTGGTTGCAGTCGGACAGACACACTAGTTGGTTTATCCGCCTTCAGCTGCAAGATGCGTTTTCCCAATGGCGTAGAGACAAATACTTTTGATCCACTAGGACAATCTTTACAATCTGTCCATATGTCTGCCTGGAGGCTCCATGCCTCAAAATCTGGAGTCAATATATCTATAACAGGCGTTGATGCTGTTGTTGGATTAGCGCTTGGCAATCGATTAGAAACTTGTGGCACTTTAGCGGGAGTCGAGGAGACGGCAGTAGATTGAGATGTTTGCCCACGACTACCTATTGAGCATCCTAGTATTGAGGAGCAAAGAGAACCTAAACCTGCAAGCGCAAACGTTTTTATAAAAAGACGCCTTGATGGCATTGGCATTCTCCTTGTGATCAGCTAGCGGGGGGCTTTTCCCTGTACACCTGGACTGCAACGAAATCAAAGTTAGCGCCATGTATAGGAGCCGCTGGCTTCTTGACTGTTACCCTCACCCACAAAACTTTATCTCTGCATAGCACAACCTCTGCTACCTTTTGAGCCAGCGTCTCGATCAGCTTGTAGCTATTACCCTGAACTACATCCCTTAAGTCCTTGTAGACTTCACTGTAGTTGACAGTTTGCGAAGGATCGTCCGTCCTAGCAGCAGGAGAGAGATCAAGCCCTATCTCCAGATCCAAAACGAAGATCTGTCCCAGCGTGCGTTCCTCCGGATGCACGCCATGGTAGCCATAGAAGCGTAGTCCTGAGAGTATGATCTTATCTTGTGACATGTGTCTGAGTGTAAATCAGTTGAGGTAATCAGATCAAGATTTAGTAAACAAGCTGAGTCAATAATATGTAACCTAACACCAACATCAGTATATTGGTGCTTACGGAAAGTAGTGGAGGCTATTACATGACGAAACCTAAAATAATGATAGCTAGTAGCACGGAACAGCTAGCGATCTCACTTTCCTTCAGGTTACATGCTAAGGATGTATCCTGTGACCTAGCTATGGATTCCTCGGAAGCGTCGGAGCTCCTTTCCAAGAACCAATATAGCGCAGTCATTATAGATGATGAAATTCTGGGGGGAAGCGCTGACGTATTCTCAACAGCCATGAAGCTACCAAGAGTCATAACAATAGTGCTCATGCCAGGCGAACCAATAGCTATTCGACAAGAGAACGGTATATCACGATTCTATACCTGTGGCAAACCACAGACAGAAACAGAGGTGGTAACTCTAGCAGAGGCGATCTATAAGTTCGTGCAGAGGTCGATGCTAAACAAGAGCAACATTCCATCGATATCACAAAGAATTAACAAATGGGCAGAATATCTGCGTAGATGGGAGAGGATATTTCTAGGCAAACCTCAGGGACTTGATTAGAGTTGATCTGATAATTAGGAGGCTTAAGGTGTCCAACTACATGAATAGCAAAAATGAGGACTTCTCCATGGCGAATAATACCTCAGCTGGCATTGAGGAAGAGTTTTCTCGATCAGTAAATTCCGTGAAGGTACATATCGAATCTCTCAAGAACGCAGCCCTAAGAGAGATCGAAGAGCTCAACAAAAGGCACGAGGCAGAAAAACAGGAACTAAGAGAAAGACTCCAACAACTCAGCTCCAAGAATGCACTACTAGAAGATAACTTGAGAAAGCTGAGAGAAAAGATAGGGTCTCTGCTTGAGGATTACAAAAAAGATCTTGAATCACAGGTTCAAGAAGCTTACGCTGCGCGTCGGCAACTCGACAGGGTACAGAACTTGATGAACACGCTAGAAGACATTTCAGTGGTAAGTGCAGGGGAACCTGGGCATGAACATGTTCTCAGGCTTAGCGCTGAGCCTGATATGGAGTCTCAAGAAGAAAGAGTCGCCAAGGTAACTATGAACTTGGGACAGGTGGCAGAGTCGACCAAAGAGCCACAAGACGAAGATGTGATGAAGATCAAGATCAACGGCATAAGCACTGTATCCGCAATGCTAAAGGCCAGGAAGGCAGTTGAAGATTTACCGGATATAATAGAGGTCCAGAACCGGCAAGTTGCTGGTGGAGTAGCTCACTTTACGGTACGTACTCCGGCATCGCCAGAAGATATAGTTTCGAAGCTGACTTCCAGCAGAAATGCACAACTCAGGTTAGTAGAGGTCAGAGGTAGGGAGATAGAACTTCAGAACGTCAGTAGCTAGCAGAGAGTGCCAGAGAAGATCAGAATCGACAGTGTAGAAATAAGATTAGTAAGGCTCCAGGTTAGAGGAAGCTTTCGGGCTAGTTATGGTCAACGTGCAACCAGCAACAGAATCCTGGTAATGGTACGTGCTGGAGACATAGAAGGCTGGGGAGAGTGTGTGGCCATGGAACATCCTTATTACTGGCCCGAGACTGTCAGCTCTGCCTGGTCAACGTTAGTCGATATACTTGCTCCTGACTGTATAGGAAAAGTCATTTCGGATCCCAAAGAAGAAATGCTTTTCCCAAGAGTAAGAGGCAACCAAATGGCAAAACATGCCCTAGAGTCGGCGATCTGGGATGCTTGGTGTAGAACTAACTCTACCCCTCTTTATAGCTACATTGGTGGAACTACCAGGGAAGTACGAGCAGGAATAAGCCTAGGCTTATATAAGACCGCTGGAGAGCTCTGTGATGAAATAAATAAGAGGCTACAGGAAGGATATAAGTGGTTCAAGATCAAGATAGAACCTGGAAAAGACTTAGACTATGTACGCAGAGTAAGAGATGAATTCCCTAGATTACCGCTCTCAGTAGATGCTAATGGTGCCTACACTAGAGATCAAATTGATACCCTAAAGCATTTGGAAGAATTCGGGCTAGAGATGATCGAACAACCCTTTGCCCCCACAGATCTTGTGAACCATAGAGAGCTAGCAGAATCTCTGGCAACTCCTGTCTGCTTGGACGAAAGCGTAGTTGACTTTGAGAGTGCAAGATCCTTGATAGAGCTCCACATCTGCGACGCAATTAACCTTAAGCCCGGCAGAGTAGGGGGACTAAGGGAGAGCCTTGAGATACACAGATTATGTTATTCTTTGGGTTTTCCGCTCTGGGTGGGGGGGATGTTTGAGACAAATATCGGTAGAGCTACTAGCTTGGCACTCTGTACATTACCTGGTATAACTCTACCTTCAGATATGTCAGCGAGTACCAACTACTTTGAAAGAGATGTAGCCTATCCTAACTTCGAAATTAGTGATACCGGTAAATTACTGCTTCCAGAGGGACCTGGTACAGGGGTAGAAATAGATAAAGACTACATTAAAGAGTCTACAATCAAAGTACAACGTCTTCCCGACTGACCAGCTTGTCGATAGAATGTCTTGCATCCTCTAGCTTGGGTAGCTGATCTAAGCTTTCCAATCCAAATAATTCAAGAAACATCTCTGTGGTGCCATACAAAATAGGTCTGCCTGGTGTTTCGGCCCGACCAACCTCCTCTATAAGCCCCCTAGTAAGCAAGCTGTTGATGACCCCAGAAGAGTCTACACCTCTAATAAGGTCTATTTGTCCCTTAGTGATAGGTTGTTTATAGGCAATAATTGCCAAAGCCTCCATTGCGGCAGAGCTAAGCTTAGGAGGCATGCCTAGACCAAGCAGACGTTGTATTACAGTAGAAGCTTCAGGAGCCGCAACCAGCCTCCACTCATACCCGTTGTTCTGTAGCCTTATCCCCCTATTACGCAGAACCTCCCTTAGAGAGAGAAGATGGGAGGTAACTTCGCTTTGTGATATATCTAGCACACTAGCGAGCTCGGAAACCGCAACAGGACGACCAGCAGCAAATAGCATTGCCTCAAGTAAGAGCTGAACATCATGCCCACAAGCACTTTCTTGCTGTTGGTTTACTCTATCCATCGGAGTTCTCGCCATTCCTGCTGATCTGGATAGTGCCAAAAGGTCTATCCTGAGACAATACAACAAGTCCTCTTCTTGCCGCATCAAGTATAGCCAAGAAGGCAACTACCACAAATTGCCTATCTCTTGGAACCGTAGCAACAACTTGGCTGAACGCTATAGTATGGTCTCTCTTTAAGAGCTGCTCGAGCTTAGAAAGGGCATCTCTCAGACGCCACCTGAATTTAGCAACGGTTGGCCCTGATATGGGGCGCGATGTGCTTCTTAGAACAAGCCTGTCAACAGCATGCAACAACAAGGAGGAGGATAGACGTTGCACTATAGGCGGCAAAGGCAGGTCTATTTTCGGGGGGACCATTTGCGGATAAGTTATTCTGCCAAAGCTACTTTCTAATGCTGAAGAGGCTCGTTTGATGCTCTGGTAGAGCGCTAGCTGGCTCACGAGATCTTCCTGCCCTTCTTCTTCTGCATCAGTTGGTATCTCGAGCAATGCACGACTTTTTATTAGCAACAATCTGGATGCTATAAGCAGGAACTTGGACATTTCCTCCGGCGCCACATCCAGATGTGATACCCTCTCAAGATAATCATCTGTAACCTGAGCTAGGGAGAGTTCAGTCACTGGCAAACGGTTTCGCTCAACAAGCTGTAGGAGCAGATCAAGTGGTCCGGAGAAAGTTACCAAATTTACATGGTAATCTATCTGCGACAGCATCAACGAGATGAGTCCACCTTATGTAGAAGGCTTATTGCCGTATCATGAGTTCGTGTGTGATGATTCCTAATAATATAAGCTACTTGTTGGTCTCCACCCGCACGTAAAATTTTATCAGCTCCTATCTCAGGGTGGTGAATGTAAAGATAAAACGACCAGAAAGGGTAATGCTCCCTCGCCAAGCACCTCAATAGACGAGGAGAAAATTTATCCAAAATAACAGCCAAGCATCTACCTAGCATGGACATACGATGCTTGCCATACACCTTACCTACATCGTGTAGCAATGCTGCCTGCAGAAGGTAGGGATCATTGGATGATCTTGCTATATCCTGCGCAACTCTATAGCTATGTACCTGTTCATAGCGAGGCATCTCAAGATATAGCTTATAAAGATTTGGTGGCAGTACTTCTGACACCCAATAGTAGTCTATATGCTTTGCGCCCGCTAACAGCGCTTGAATGAACTGCCTTACCCTGTACAACATCAGTGTAAGATCTAAGCCCTAAGTCCAACTAGCCAAGCAAACAGCTCAAACATAGGGATAACAGTATAGTCGAATATAAACCGCCCTCCCAAGAAGATCAGGAGCAATAGTAGTACTGGACCATACTGCCTCAAAGGCTCGAGTCGCTGTACCCAGAAGTCGCTAACTAGCCCCATGAGAACATTGAAGCCATCCAGCGGGGGCACTGGTAGCATGTTGAACGCTGCCAGTAAAACATTGAGATAGGCGAAAGTCCACAGGATCATAGGTAGCATGCTATCTCCAGGATGCGGCGTCCCCATAGCACGCCAGATGGCTACTGCCACCGCAGCCTGGACCAAATTGGAGAGTGGACCAGCGAAAGCTACCAACGCCATTCCCCTTCTGCCTCCCCTCAAGGCATAAGGGTTGACTGGAACCGGTCGGCCCCAGGCAAATCCAAAACCAAAAACGACTAGAAATATCAGCATTAGAAAGCCCAGAGGATCAAAGTGGGAGATAGGGTTAAGGGTAACTCTGCCATACCTGCGAGCAGTAGAGTCTCCCAGAGCGTCGGCAGTAATAGCGTGCGCGAATTCATGTATAGAGATCGCGACAACCATTATTGCCAGTCTTATAAGTAATATTCTGACATCACCTATCTCGAAAGGCATTTTTCGCCCTTATTACATAGATTTATAAGTATTGTACACGATAGGATTTTAGGAGCTAGATTGGGAGGTAACAGCATTGGGCTGTTTTTGTTGAGGCTCTTCCTTAAGTGGGTATAGCCAACAAGCTACAGAGTGTCCTCCACCTTGATCTGTAAGAGGTGGCTCTTTCTCACGACATATATCCATAACGAATGGACATCGCGTGTGGAATCTACATCCTGAGGGTGGATTGATAGGGCTTGGAACATCTCCTGTAAGAATTATGCGCTCTCTTTTCTTCTCGACTTTTGGATCTGGTATGGGCACTGCTGACAATAGCGCCTTGGTATAAGGATGGAGAGGATCTTTATAAAGGCTGTCTCTGTCCGCTATCTCAACGATTTTACCCAGATACATGACAGCAACTCTATCAGAGATATGGCGCACAACGCTCAGATCGTGAGCGATAAACAGATATGTCAACTTGAATTTATCTTGCAAGTCCTCCATGAGGTTCACAATCTGTGCCTGAATGGAGACATCCAGAGCGGATACTGGCTCATCCGCAACTATGAAACTAGGTCGAAGTGCAAGTGCCCTAGCAATACCTATCCTTTGGCGTTGACCACCAGAGAACTCATGAGGATAACGATTAGCGAAGTATGGATTGAGACCTACTAACTGCAGCAATTCTTGTACCTGCTCTCGCAGCTCCTTCTTATCTTTGACAATGCCGTGGACTAAGAGAGGTTCTCCAATGATATTTTCAACCGTCATTCTGGGATTAAGAGAGGCGTATGGGTCCTGGAATATAATCTGTAGGTGGCGCCGCATGCGCCGCATTTCCTCAGGGGGAAGCTTAGTAAGGTCCCTCCCTTCAAATATAACTTGGCCTGAAGTGGGCTTATAAAGTTGTAGTATAGCCCTGCCAGCCGTGCTCTTACCACAGCCAGACTCTCCAACCAGGCCTAATGTCTCACCTCGATAGATATCAAAGCTAATATTATCAACTGCCTGTACTGCTCCTACCTTTTTCTGGAACAGAACCCCTTTAGTGATAGGGAAATGCATTACAAGGTTTCTCACCTGCAGCAATACATCCTTGGATGCATTGCTGCCAGTAGACCCATTCGATTGATTTACCCTCTCATTCGCCATGCTATGCTCCTTCACGCTTTACATCAACCCAGCATAGGGTATAATGGTCGCTCCCAACCTCTCTATATGGAGGAAACTTCTGAGAACAGATATCTATTGCAAAGTCACATCTCGGCTGGAACGGACAGCCAGGTCCGAGATTGATCAAGTCAGGAGGAGTGCCTCTAATAGGATCAAGCCTGGTCTTACGTTCCTCATCGAGCCTTGGAATTGATCTTAGCAGTCCTAATGTATAAGGATTGCGGGGATTCTCAAAAAGATCATCGGTATAGGCGCTCTCATAGACGTGTCCAGCATACATCACGTTGACACGATCTGCCATGCCCGCAACAACACCCATCGCGTGGGTGATGATCATAACTGCCATTCCAAATTCTTGCTGTAGGTTCTTTATAAGCTCTAGTATCTGAGCCTGGATGGTAACATCCAAGGCAGTAGTAGGCTCGTCAGCTATAAGCAGCTTAGGATTACAGGCCAAGGCCATAGCAATCATAATTCTTTGGCGTTGGCCACCAGAGAATTGGTGCGGGTACTGACCAAGCCTTTCCTTGGGATTAGGAATGCCCACAAGCCTTAGGAGCTCTACAGCCCTCTCTCTGGCTTTGCCAGTGGGCATATTAAGGTGCTCTTCCAAAGTCTCGGTCAGCTGTTTGCCTATAGTAAGTACAGGGTTTAGAGACGTCATGGGATCTTGAAATATCATCCCTATCTCTTTCCCACGGATCCTTCGCAGTTCGCTTTCATCAAGCTTAGTGAGATCCCTGCCGTCAAAAATAACCTTGCCACTAACTATCTTTCCTGGCGGTTGCGGAATAAGACCCATAATCGTAAGCGCCATAACGCTTTTACCGCTACCGCTCTCACCTACTATCCCTAGAGTTTCACCCTCGTTGAGATACAGACTAACTCCGTCAACGGCTTTGACCACGCCATCAGGCGTATAAAAATATGTACGTAGATCCTCTACTTCTAGAAGGGGCATCAGTCCTCCATATTTCTGTAAAGATCAAGTCAATAACGCAAAAGTGTATATCACACTAAAGTCCATAAGTCAACTACAGATAATGCTTACTATTAGTAATTATGATTCATTGTACAACCTATAGCTCAACAATGCACAACACAAATATGAGGGACCACTCTATTTGTAGTCCTCATGGAATAACCCTCCGATAAAAGTTATGTTATATTATCAGGAATGAGTATACTTGAAGGCACTGTTGGAGACCTAAACGAGGAATATATGCTATCTGTTGAGGAGTATCGACAGGAAACACCTCAGTCACCACCATTGTATGGCGTTGTCCTTGGGCTTCCCGAGGAATTCGCAGAAGAGATAGCTGGTAGAAGACAGAGGTACTGTCCCAACGCTAACAAGGTGATATTTCCTCATATAACCCTGAGGGTGCCATTCACCTGTCAGGATGCCCGATCGCTAATTGAGCCCTTGGAACAGGTAGCACGTGAAAAGCTACCAGTTAAGGTGACCGCCAAAGGGCTTGGCACTTTCAAGGGAACTGGGAAGAACGTGCTATACGTCCATGTAGAGAGAACTCCAGAGTTACTTGAACTACACAAGGCTGTGGTAGAGGCACTTGATGGGGTAAACGAGGTTTTGCCATACGCTGCCGACCACCAGATGGACAATTGGGTACCACATATCACGATAGCTGAAGGGATGTCTGAAGAGCAACTTGAGTGCCTGATGAAGGAGTTTGAGGATTACGATCCGAATGAGCAGTGGGAGTCTAACGAGATATTACTTGTACGCTCACAGCAGGCAGAAGATGGTTCCATACTGTGGACCACAACACGTTCATTCAAGCATCTCGATGAATAGCTTCCTAGAGCGTAGAGTCATATCTATGCCTGTTTAGATGGGAAAAGAAAAGGTATTGCTGCACCCATCCAGCTCTGTCCCTGAAGAGCGATCTAAAGTGCTCAGCTATGGTTTCATATACCTTGGTAGTAAGTGACTTAGTCTTTATTTCCCTTAGGTAAAGCTCTAAAGCTATCTGCCAAACATGGGTATCAACTGGCACAGCCTCATCTTTTCGAAGAGCAAACAGAGCTACACAATCAGCTACCTTCCTACCGATGCCCCTAATTGTCATTAATTCTGCCCTTGCTTGAGGGTATGGCATATTAATAAGAGACTGGGGCCAATCCGTAGGCTTGGATCTCAGGTCCTGCATAGCTCTCACCAGGTTATTAGCTCTGAACCCAAGGCCACATCTTTTATCGAGCACTGGAGCTATTTCCTCCACTAGGGCCTCAGGCTTGGGAAGGGTGTAATAATCGATGCCATCTATAGTTGCTATATGTTGACCATAAAGAGTGCTCATACAACTAATAGCTCTCGTTATTCTAGGAATAGAGTTAGCCGTCGTGCACAAGAAGCAAGTAATGGTTTCCAATGGGTCTTGTGACAGGACACGTAGCCCTCTCCATCTGCTGAAGGAGTAAGCTACGAACTGGTCGAAGCCTTCATAGTCTCGATACAGGGCAGCCAAGTCGAAATCTAACCTGAGATAGCTTTCCCAGAAATCGCTCCATGGGAGTTTAGGATACGCTGCCCAGGTAACAGTAGAACCATCCATACGGATTCGCAGAACGGAATCCCTAACTATACCTATCCACCAACCATTAGGGTCTTCCTTCCATCTGAATGCTTGACCAGATAGAAAGCACCACCTAAGATTGAGTAACTCAGGCTCGAATTCGAAACTGCTATGCGGTATATCCTTCCAACTCAGAGTAGTCACTAAAACACCTCTAGCAATTGGGATTCAGTCCAGAAACAGCAGAAATTCTATATAATTTTTCCCTTATCCCCTTTATAGAAAGAATAAAGGAATATACGAAATAGATAATAATGAGCTGGGATACCCTGTTGTCAGTATCCCAGCTCAGTCCATTTCCATTCAGGCTCAAGATTAGAATATCCAGGCTTACAGATAACTTTAGCCTACTCTGGCTACGCTGGGAACGAAATTCTCCAAACGCGCATCCGGAAATTCCACCGTGCTCTTAGTCTCAGCGGACAAGTAAAGACCCATAAGCATCTCCAGCACAGCTACACCATCCTCAAAAGTTTCCAGGGGTCTTATGCCTCGCCTGAAAGATTCAACCATATGTCGATCTTCCAATGTATAACCGTAGACCGCAGCCTCGTCTTCTACTACTGGCATGAGCCCTTGTTCAGCATTCTGTTTCTCTACCAGATCTTCCCCAGACTCGCCTCGTACCTCCCTGGACAGGAACACTTTCAAGGAGGTGTTCAAGCTGTTTATCTCCATCGAGTACTCTGGGCCTAGCAATTCCAAAGTTAGCCGCAAACCTGGACCGACGTAAGCCCAGGACGTAGTGGCCTCAACTATAAGGTCATTACCAGACTCATCTTGAAAGTGTAATATACCCCTAGCAAAGTCCTCAGCCGGCCTTTTTGAATAGTCGACCTCCGGGCCCATGTTCTGTATAAGCTTCTGAATGTATTCTGGGCGAGTCCACTTCAGATTGGCTACCGTACCAGTCGCGCTCATCAATTTGAGAGAATTACGAGGTTTTCCAGGTTCTGTTAGCAAGAACCTAGCAACCTCAACACTATGACACATCATATCCAGCAGCACTCCTCCCCCCTGAAGATCAGGTCTCCAGAACCAAGGCATATGTGGACCACTATGCTCTTCCGCGGCTCTTGCCAGATAAGGTCTACCAGTGTTAGGAACTGCCCGCCGCCAAATAATGTCCCTTCCTCGCTGTACCGGAGTGGAGAAGAGCTGATTTTCTAGGTAACCATGGTTTAGGTTTGCATCTTGAACCATGGCCAACATCTCTCTGCCCTCTGCCAGCGTACGGGCAAGAGGCTTTTCGCAGGCCACTCCCATCAGGGAGGCTTTACCATCTTTCACCAATCTGTGGATCGTCCTCATATGATCCAGTCGGGCGAAGTTGGGAGAAAGCAGCCATATAGCATCTATCTCATCGGACTGCACCATAGACTCTAAAGACTCGTACGCTTTGCATGGACCTAGACCTTTCTGATTAGCTAGCTGCGCATAATCCTCCCTGTGAGCAGGATTCGGGCTATAGACGCCGGCGATGCGTACATTGCGCACGAA
This sequence comes from Thermobaculum terrenum ATCC BAA-798, assembly GCF_000025005.1. Lineage (NCBI taxonomy): Bacteria > Bacillati > Chloroflexota > Chloroflexia > Thermobaculales (SeqCode) > Thermobaculaceae (SeqCode) > Thermobaculum (SeqCode) > Thermobaculum terrenum. Next base: position 870,650 of record NC_013525.1, on the reverse strand, counting down.
CTCGAACGCATTAAGATGAAACCTAGCAACAAATCCGCTACCCACAACTCCAACGCGAAGGCAATCAGTGAGTACATTATCCTGCATAGCTTCTCCTCCAGTTTATTATTTAGTAGCCATTTGGTGGGCTACATCAGCTAATGCTTCGAGTCTCTCAAGATCATCCCAAGCTATCCAACGAAGCACTAGCTCCTGCACACCAGCATCCCGATAGAGTTGCATCTGGTCAATCACCATGTCTGGCGTTCCCCAGATAGCGTTGCGATTACCAAGATATTCAGCGATCTCTGAGAGGTTGTTGGTGTTTACTCTATAATAGTTAGCCGCCTCACGCAACACTTCGTCTAAATGTCCATTCCCCTGGGCAAGGAACACCGAGGTAAATAATGACCTATGTACCTCATCAGGATCACGTCCAGCACTAATACACAACTCATTGAGATAAGCAGAGAGATCACGAAATTGCTCAGGAGATACCCTCAGCGAGTTCCATATGTCGGCATACTTCGCAACCAGGGGAAGCACCCTTCTTCGACCTGATCCACCTACTAGAAGCTTCGGTCTACCTCCCTTATAGCCCCTAGGTAGTAATAGAGCACCGTCGAGGTGGTAGTACTGGCCAGTGTAGCTAACTTTATAATTGGGATTGTCAAGCAGCAATCGCACTACCTGCAATGATTCTTCCAGTCGGTCCATGCGCTGCTTGACAGTACCTAGTTCATAACCAAACATTGCATGTTCTCGTTCCTGCCAACCCGAGCCAAGACCTAATACAAATCTACCTTGGCTCAAATCATGTAAAGCGAGAGCTTGACGTGCCAACATCACAGGATCTCTAAAGGAAACAGGAGCTACCATCGGTCCCAATATAGAACTGGATGTGTGGAGCGATGCCCATGTAATAGAAGTGATCATTTCAAGAGAATCCCTGTCAGGAGGAGCCGTATCCACGTAGTGGTCAGATCTATATAGACCATAAAAACCCAAAGAGTCTATTGCAGGTACAAGCTTTTTCCAGTAGTGCCAGTTTAAGCCTTGCTGGCCTTCTATCAATAAAGATATCTTCACTATCTCCCTCTCCAGACGAGCTTACCTAATCCCGAAGCAACAGGCTTCTTCTTACAGCCTGTACCAGGAGTGGTCCTTCTTCAGGCATTACTGTACGAGCATCAAGCCAGATTTTATCATCTTCAACGACACCGACTACAGCCGGGTCACCAGTTCTCAGTTTATAAGCAAGTTCGTCTGCTGAAAGGTTCCATCTGGATGGATCTATAACTAGAGCCACGCTTGCTATCGGAATCTCTGGGATGGAACCTCCACCTACCTTTGATACAGACTCCTTTACCTCAAAGCCATCCCCGCAATCTAAGAGGCTACTCTTCCAGGATTGCACAGTAGAGTAAAGATCAACCTGTTTTCGACCTAGCATCCACAGTACAGGGACAGCTTGCTGCTCTTCTCCCCGGAGGTAGTGCATCAAAGTAGCGTGCATGGCAGCAAGAGTCACTTTATCACATCGCAAAGCCCTGAAAAGAGGATGACTACGGATCCTGGCCACATACTCCCCTCTCCCCACAATCATGCCAGCCTGTGGACCTCCTAAGAGTTTATCCCCACTGAAAAGGGTCAGGGCTACTCCGGCAGAAACACTCTCTTGGACCATAGGTTCGTGTTCCAGCCCAAACATTGAGCTATCGACTAAAGCCCCACTACCGAGATCATGTATCACTGGTAGGTTGTACAATCTACCTATCTCCACAATTTCAGATAAAGAGGGATCATGCACAAATCCAATCAATCTAAAGTTACTCCGGTGCACTACCAGGAGAGCAGCGGTGGACTCTGATATAGCATTCTGATAATCCGAAGCATAAGTTCTATTAGTAGTTCCAACCTCCTTGAGAAAAGCACCACTTTGAGCCATCACATCAGGAATTCTAAAGCGCCCTCCTATCTCCACAGATTGACTTCGGGAAACTATAACCTCTCTGCCAGCAGCTAGAGCAGAAAGAGTGAGGAACAGTGCTCCTGCGTTGTTATTAACTATTGTGGCGGCCTCTGCTCCAGTCAGCCTTACTAGCAGGTCTGCAACGTGTTTATCCCTGTGCCCACGTTCGCCACTTTCTATATCCATCTCAAGATCGCAATAGCCTGCAGCATTCACCATAGCTTCTACCGCAGCCTTAGATAAAGGGGCACGTCCGAGATTGGTGTGTAATAATACACCAGTGGCATTTATTACCTTTACGGGCCAAGACCTGGTCCAGATATCAATAAATTGCTTAGCCCTTTCTACCAACCTGAGGAATGAGATCTCACCTTCTGAATTTGATGAAGCTTCTGGTGCATGGAGGCGTTTGAGTATTTGATTTCTCATCTCTTGGATACTCGATCTTGCAGCTTCCACCAATAGTGGTCTAGGAAGCTGCAAGGGCTCCAAATGCTTCACAAGTTCTTCGACTGAAGGGAGATCTTTTGGTTCTCTAATCTCTTCCACCTTATTTACTCCACTGCAGCAAAGTAACTAATAACTTCTTCAAGGTAACCAACCATGCACCCAACTAAAAGCCAATAGTATCTGAGTATATATTTTCCCCAATGATATTCTTATCAACCACAATTACTTATCTTGGAATCTAGTGAGCATCATAACTGTTTCCTAGTATAGAGAACCTAGGTTGAATACAAAGCGTCTAAATAAAGTGGTATGCTACGACTTGATTGTAGCCTAGTAGTCATAAGTGGTAGACTGTTTAGGAATATTAGTTACAACACTTGCAAAGAGGTAGAAATTGCTGGGGTTACTAAGCAAGCTTACTGGCTCCTCTGCTGAGAGAGCTGCAAAGAGATTCAGACCAATTGTAGAAAAGATAAACAGCCTAGAGCCACAAGTACAGCAACTATCTCAGGATGAGATGGTTGCTAAAACCCTCGAGTTCAAAGAAAGAATAGCTCGAGGGGAATCCATGGATACCATCCTGCCTGAAGCCTTTGCCTTGGTTAGGGAGGCAACTCGCAGAACTTTGGGGGTAAGGCATTTTGATGTCCAGTTAATGGGTGGTATCGTACTTCATCAAGGCAATGTAGCCGAGATGAAGACCGGAGAGGGTAAGACCTTCGTTGCCCCCCTTGCCGCTTATCTCAATGCACTTGAAGGCCGCGGGGTGCACGTAGTAACAGTCAACGACTACCTTGCTCGCAGAGATGCTCAGTGGATGGGCAAGGTGTATCACTACTTGGGGCTAACTGTAGGTTGCTTACAACATGAGGCTGCCTACGTCTTTGACCCCGATTACTCTGGCGATCTAGAGATGCTTCGGCCTGTACCCCGGAGAGAAGCCTACGAAGCCGATGTCACATATGGAACGAATAACGAATTTGGTTTCGATTATCTTCGAGACAACATGGTGCTGGATCTCTCCCAAAAAGTACAGAGAGAGCTTAACTATGCAATAGTGGATGAGGTGGACAGCATCCTGATCGACGAAGCTAGAACACCTCTAATAATTAGCGGCCAGGCGGAGCAGAATACAGAGGTCTACTATAGATTTGCTCGTATAGCCAACCAGCTTCAGGAAGGAAGGGACTATACTGTCGATCTCAAACACCGCACTGTAACCCTTACAGATGAGGGTATCGCAAGAGTCGAGCGCATACTCAACATTCCTGAAGATGAATCCCTGTATGATCCAAGATACTTTGAGGCAACCCACTATCTCGATAATGCATTGAAAGCTAAGGCGCTCTACCTTAGAGAGAGAGACTACACCGTCATCGATGGCCAGGTAATCATAGTAGACGAATTCACTGGCCGCCTTATGTACGGTCGTCGTTATTCCGAAGGACTCCATCAGGCAATAGAAGCCAAAGAGGGACTCAGAGTAGAGAGGGAGAGTCAAACTCTCGCAACCATCACAATCCAGAACTACTTCCGTATGTACAAGAAGCTTGCCGGCATGACAGGTACCGCGGCTACTGAGGCCGAGGAGTTCGGCAAGATATACAACATGGAAGTAGTACAGATCCCTACCAATAAACCCATGATAAGGGTTGACCATCCGGACAGGATCTATAAGACAGAAAGGGCTAAGTTTGAAGCCGTAGTCAAAGAAATAAAGGAGTTGTACTCTATAGGTCGTCCCGTCCTAGTCGGTACAACCTCTATCGAGAAAAGCGAGTATCTAAGTCAGCTGCTCAAGCGTGAGGGCATTCCTCATCAGGTATTAAATGCTAAGTATCACGAGAAAGAAGCAGCCATAGTAGCTCAAGCTGGCCGACCAGGCGCAGTTACTATCGCTACTAATATGGCTGGTAGAGGTACAGATATTATACTAGGTGGCACACTCGACCTATACCTTAAGGAGGTGCTTGCCAAGCACGGGCTTGATCCTAATACCAAAGAGGATATACCTGAAGAGATTATGAATGAGGCTCGTACACTTTGGCAGCAGGCTCATGATGAGGTTGTTGCCAAGGGTGGCCTTCATATAATTGGTACAGAAAGGCATGAAGCTCGCAGAATAGATAATCAGCTTAGAGGGCGATCTGGGCGTCAGGGAGATCCTGGAAGTTCACGCTTCTATGTCTCCCTGGAAGATGAGATAATGAGGCGCTTCGGACTCAACCGAGTGGCAGGGATCATGGATCGCCTTGGCGTGGACGAAAGCATGCCGATAGAGAACAGCCTAGTTACCAAGCAGATCGAGGCTGCTCAAGCCAAGGCCGAAGGCTATAACTTCGACATACGTAAACATGTCGTCCAGTATGACGACGTCATGAATAAGCAGCGCGAAACCGTCTACTCCATGCGCGATAGGATACTGGCAGGTGATAACACCAGAGAACGCGTCATGGAGATAATCCATAACGAGATCAAGCGCTTGGTAGAGGACTATACCTCCGATCAGGAACCCGATGAATGGAACTTACAAGGACTGCTTAGGGCAGTTGCTTCCATATTCCCGTTGCCAGAAGATGTAGTCCCAGAATCCATCCAGGGACTTACTCCACAGCAGATTGAGGACTTCCTGTACGAACTAGCTGATGAAGCTTATCATAAACGAGAGCAAGAAGTAGGAGAGGACAACATGCGATTCCTAGAGCGCATGGTCCTCTTGAGAGCTATAGATATGATCTGGGTTGACTACCTTACCAGCATGGAGGAGCTACGCCAGGGGATCGGGCTTAGAGCATTCGGACAGAGAGACCCTCTCGTTGAGTACAAGACCGAAGCCTATAGTTTGTTCCAGAACTTCATACAGACGGTTGAACATGAAGTCGCCAACTCAATATACAAGGTGAACATCGTTCAGAAGCCTCAACCCGTCGTACGCTCCATGAGTACCAATCGCGAAGAGGATGCAGAGCCCGTAATGAGAAGGAGTAAGTCCAAGAAGGTAGGCAGAAATGACCCTTGCCCCTGCGGTAGCGGCAAAAAGTACAAGAAGTGCCATGGGGCTCCTACCGCCAAGGCAGCGGCAAGGGCTCAATGAAGGGCAACGTAAATAGTTAACGACAAGAGGAAGGGGCTAGAGAACCCTTAGTATTCGATTGTAGAGCTCCTTCCTCTTTTCTTTATCTGGGACAAATATCATCAGCAGTAACCAGGCAGCGACCGTAAGCCAGAATATAAGCCTTATTGAATCTTTAGTGAAGCTCTTTGTGCTTTCTACAGCACGCGCAGCTCCATATTTGGCTTGTGATGTATAAGGTTTCACTCTGGAAGCAATCTCTTCTGCAATCTCCTCAGTGGATTGGGCGCTTTCTGAGGCTTTCTGCTTGATGGAAGCCGTTACCGCGGGAATATTCTTCTCAACACCTTTCTTTACAGAGGGTATGATCTCTTCAGATGCAGTTTGAGCAAGAGCAGCGCCTTTCTGAAGCGATGTTCTCCCAGTGGTTCTTAGAGCTTCAGCAACTTGTTCCGCTCTTTGTGTCAGGGCTGGCAGTGTTTCACGGTTAAATCTATCTGCAGATTCCTTAGCACTTTCAGAGAGCTCTAGAGCATAACGCCTAATTTCTTCCCTTAGTTTTGCCAGACTTTCCGGGCTCATTGCAGACGCAATCTCATCTGGGAGGTCTATCGCAACTGTACGAGTGGAGACCTTAGGTCTCCGTATTGTTATCTCTTTATTTCTGCTGGTATTCCTTCTGAAAATCATCTTCTACTCCTTCGCTCTACTTTTTGAGAGCATTCATGATATGTTCGAGCAGCCTAGCCCTTCCATCTTCAGGAATACTAGATATCAGATTCTCAGCAAATTCTCTCAGTATAGCCTCCCGCTCTTGAGGTGTAGTGTTTGCTAGTACTTGTTCTTGTACACTCTGTATTAGCCTACGTCTTTGTTCTTCATCCATCCCCTTTAGGAAGTTACCAATCATACTATCTATAAAGCTCACTTTCTTACCCTCTTTGTAATAGAATTTATGATTGTGAGTAGCAATGTTCTTGCCATTCAATTTGCAAACACTTACTCTCTTATATATACTGCCCAGAACCACGTATTTACTACAGGAGCCCTAAAGTATTGAGGTTTGGAATCATATCAGATATACATGCTAACCTAGTAGCACTGCAAGCAGTGCTTGAGGATATGGGAGATGTCGACCAGTACTGGTGTTTGGGAGACGTTGTTGGCTATGGGCCCCAACCTAATGAATGCATAGACTTACTAAGAGAACTGGATCACGTGGTAGTAATGGGTAACCATGATGCGGCTGCGGCTGGCGTGATCTCTATGCGAGAATTCAATAGCGATGCTCGACGCTCTATACAATGGACAATACGGCAGCTCAGAGACGACAATATGAAATACCTTAAAGAGATGCCAGAACATCTAGAACACGAGCACGTCTACTTGGTACATGGATCTCCATCCGACCCTATTTGGGAGTACATACTAACTCCAGAACAGGCACAAGAAGCATTTAACTTCACGAAACAGCAGATCATTTTTGTTGGACATAGCCACATCCAAATGGTTTTTGCTCACAGGAAGGAAGGAGAGCCAATAGCAGGTAGACCTGAAGACGACTACGCTCTCAGGATAGGTAGCAACCGCATGCTCATAAATCCAGGGAGTGTTGGACAACCTCGAGATGGTGATCCAAGGGCAGCCTACGCTATCCTGGATGTGGACCGAGAGCTTATAGAGTTTCATCGTGTGCAATATGACATAGAAAAGACCCAACAGATGATGAGAGCTATAGGATCAAGCGAGTGGCTTATCCAAAGGCTTAGTTACGGTCGTTAGGAGGAACTTTCTATAAGATGAAGGTAATAATAGTAGGTTGCGGAAGAGTCGGTAGTACCCTGGCTAGAAAGCTAGATGAGGAAGGTCACGAAGTCACCGTCATAGACCTCAATGAGAGCCAGTTCTCAAGGTTAGGAGAGAACTTTACTGGTAAAACAATTAAGGGTACAGGCATAGATGAAGACGTTCTCAGGAGCGCTGGTATAGAAGAGGCAGATGCATTCGTCGCAGCTACGAACGGGGACAATAGGAACATAATGGCATCTCAGATCGCTAAGGAAATATTTAGGGTGCCTCATGTTATAACCAGGATCTACGATCCTATCAGGGCAGATATGTACAGAGAGCTAGGGATAGATACGATACCATCAACCACAATTATCGTGGGTATTATTCATGATCGCATAATTAAGGAGAACCAAGCTTCATAGGGGGTAGGACATGTACATTATAGTAGTCGGAGGTGGTAAGGTTGGCTACTACCTTACCAAGACACTAGTCAACGAAGGCTACGAAGTGCTCTTGATAGAGAAGAATCCTTCCAAAGTTGCCACTTTTACCGAGCGATTCGGGGCAGTTGTCCTGCAGGGAGACGGGGCAGAGGCAGAGACACTCAGGAGAGCAGGAGCTGCAAGAGCTGATGTGGTAATCGCCGCTACCGGCGAAGATGAGGACAACTTAGTGATCTGCCAAGTAGCTAAGAAGAAGTTCGGAGCAAAGCACACCATAGCGCGCGTCAACAACCCAAAGAATGAAGAGATATTCAAGAGGCTTGGTATCGACACAACTATATCTGTTACTAACATCATCCTGAGTTACATAGAGCAAAACCTGCCTGATAGAGAGATAGCTCACCTGTTGACCCTGAGACATGCTGAGCTAGCCATTATAGAAGCAAAGGTTTCTCCCAGAAGCCCCTACATCAACAAACCTCTAAGAGAAGTGGAGCTGCCCCCAGATGTCGCTCTAAGTGCGGTGATTAGGAATGGAGAGCTTATAATTCCAACGCCTGACACGCAGCTTGCACCAGGCGATGATGTGATAGCCCTGGCACGCAGAGAAAGCGAAGATGAGCTGAGGGCAGCTCTAAGCCAATAAGTTATTAGGGATATATACCTCTAAGTTTAGTGGCCTTGGCAACACGATCTACGGCAATCATATAGGCTGCTGTTCGCATGGAAGTCTTCTGGTTATTGGAAAGCTGATAAACCTCAGAGAAGCTCGAAGTCAGTATAGCTTTGAGTCTCTGGTTGATCTCACGCTCCGACCAGAAGAATGCCTGCTTATCCTGGACCCATTCAAAGTAGCTCACAGTGACCCCTCCTGCATTAGCGAGGATATCGGGGATCACTAGCACACCTTTATCAAACAGAATTTCATCAGCATCGGGAGTTGTTGGACCGTTAGCAGCCTCTACGATAACCCTGGCTCTTATCTGGTCAGCATTGCGCTCGGTGATCTGGTTCTCCAGAGCAGCCGGAATGAGCACATCACATGGCAAAGTCAACAACTCATCGTTGGTTATAGTCTCCGCATCTCTAAATCCAACTACTGAGCCTGTGACCATCTTATGCTCAAGCACCTCATTTGGGTTTAGACCAGACGGGTTATATATACCCCCTCTAGAGTCGCTTACAGCAACTACACGAGCACCATGATTATGGAGTATACTTGAGGCCACAGATCCAGCATTACCAAACCCCTGGACCGCTACCTTGGCTTTAGATAGATCCATGTGCAACTCCTTAGCTGCAGCCTCAAGGACGTACACCACACCTCTACCGGTAGCCTCTGACCTTCCCTCTGATCCACCTATATTGACCGGCTTCCCTGTAACCACACTTGGGATACTGTAGCCGTGATGCATGCTGTAAGTATCCATGATCCAGGCCATAGTTTGGGAGTTAGTATTCACATCAGGAGCCGGTATATCGCTGTCTGGACCTATAAGTATACTTATCTCTGTAGTAAAACGTCTTGTTAGTCCTTCCAACTCCTTCTGAGACATTTGTTTTGGATCGCAGATCACACCCCCCTTTGCCCCACCGTATGGCAACCGCACCACTGCACATTTCCAAGTCATCCACATGGCCAAAGCCCTGACTTCGTCGAGGGTTACGTCAGGGTGATAACGTATACCACCCTTCGCGGGCCCTCTTGCTACATTATGATGCACCCTATAACCTGTAAATACCTTTACCTCACCATTGTCCATCTTTACTGGGAAATGAACGGTGAGCTCCCTCTTGGTTGATCTCAGGACTCTTCTAAGGTCCTCTTCTAGTCCCAACTTGTCGGCTGCTATATCAAACTGCCGACAAGCGATCTCATAAGGATTAGGCTTCTCGAGTTCTGTAATCATGCACACTCTCCCTTTACCCAAAAATAATCCCCGGCTAGCACACTATAGCGTTGCATTCTATATGCCAGCCGGGGGAATGTTACCACTTAAATCTAATAGAGAAAATACCTAAGCCGATCGCTGTGCAAGCTCCTTAGTTAGAACCTCCCTGACAACATCGGGACTAGCTCTACCTTTCGTCTCTTTCATGACTTGCCCGAGCAGGAACCCTATGGCCTGCTTCTTCCCCTTGAGATAGTCTGCAACAGCTTGAGGATTGTTATCAATAACTTTAATCACAATCGAGGTTATCTGATCGCTGTCCGCTATCACTGACAGTCCCCGCTCTTCCACTATTGCTTGCGGAGACTTCCCACTAGCATGCACTTCTTCTAGTATGGATCTAGCAGTAGTGGTATTTATTTTGCCTTCTTGTAGAAGAACAAGAAGCTCAGCCAGGTAATCTGGAGTAACATTCGTTTCGGTTATATCCTTGCCATCCTTTTGCAATATCCCAAACAAAGTATTTACTATCCAATTGGCTACACCCTTGGCGCCAACCGATGAAGGCACTTTCTCCACAACTGCCTCGAAGTAGTTGGCTACTTCCTTAGAAGATGTAAGAACCCTAGCATCAGATTCTGCTATCTCATATTGACTTACAAATCTGCGCCTACGCTCGTCAGGAAGCTCAGGCATAAGTTCCCTGGTACGAGATATTCTCTCCTTGGAGATCGTTAGGGGAGGTAGATCAGGTTCTGGGAAGTATCTATAATCATGTTCCATCTCTTTAGTGCGTTGAGGTAGCGTTACTCCTTCCGCTTCATCCCATCCTCTAGTTTCCCTCTCAACAACACCGCCTTTAGATACAACTTCTATCTGCCTGCTTATCTCATAATCTAAGGCTCTCTCAACAGCCCTAAAGCTGTTCATGTTCTTGATCTCTACTTTGGGCCCAAGATAGGTCTCACCTTTCGGTCTGACAGAGACGTTGGCATCTACCCTGAGCGCTCCTTCTTCCATGTTGCCCGAGTTAGCATCGATATAGCGCAGGATTTGTCGTAGTTTAGATACAAACTCTCTAGCCTCCGTACCTGATCGGAGATCAGGCTTGGTAACTATCTCTAGGAGAGGTACTCCAGCCCTGTTTAAATCGACTAAGGTGTAAACTTCACCCTCAGGTGAACGTCTATGGAGAAGCCTACCTGTATCCTCCTCCATGTGAACTCTGATAATTCCAACCCTCTTGCCAGACTCCAGCTCTACGTAGCCATCAGTCGCCAAGGGTAGATTGTACTGGCTTATTTGGTATCCCTTAGGAAGGTCGGGATATGGATAATGCTTTCTGTCAAATCTGCTGATAGGAGCTATATTACAGTTAAGAGCCAAACCCACCCTTAGGGCAAGCTCAACTGCAGCCTCGTTAATTACTGGGAGCACACCTGGAAAACCTGCGCATACTGGACATATATGGCTGTTCGGAGCTGCCCCAGAATAGTCAGCTAGATCGCGACAAAACATCTTAGTCTTGGTCAATAGTTGAGCGTGCACTTCAAGCCCTATTACGGCCTCATACTCCATATGTGAAACCTCAACCTCCAATTCAAGCCTAGAAAGCTAACATTGTCTTTTACTTTATAAAACCCGATACTATGTTAGCACCCATTTAGTAGGAGTGTTCAATTTGTGGCAGCTGGATGTAGCAATAAGCAAACTCAACAGATATGCATCGCGCGATAGTGGCGATACTGTCGAGGTGGTGGAACGACCGTCTGGAGGACTCAGCATAGTTATAGCCGATGCCCAGGGTTCTGGATACGCTGCTAAGACCTTAAGCAATCTGGTTACATCTAAGGCTGTGGGCTTACTGAAGGAAGGGGTTCGAGATACAGCGGTGCACGAAGCTCTGCACGACCATCTTTACCATTATAGAGGTGGGCGAGTAAGTTGTGCGCTCATAACGATATCTGCAGACACCAAAGATAAAGTGTGCAGGATCACAACTAATTCCAGCGTGCCTGTCTACCTGGTAGAGAGCAATGGTAACCCAATCATTAAGGAGCTCTCTGGGTCCTCAAATTCTCTTGGGATCTATCCAGAAACACGCCCTTGCTACCTAACAATACCACTTCGCCCCGAGATTATGATCATAGCAATGACAGACGGGATTCTAAATGCTGGACGTAGAGCTAGTAGAAACCTGGATCTCCAGGAGCTTATATCCTGCTGCCTATCGGTCGGCAAAACACCTGCTGATCTGGCAGACTGCATACTGACTAAAGCAGTGGAGTTAGATAGTGGTCGTCCATCAGATGATATGTCTATAGCTATACTTTCTGTATCTAAGAGAGAAAAAGATGAAGAAAGGCGTACTATGTCCATAGTTATGCCTATCAGAGAGGATATGCTAGCCTCGGAGGGATAGCATGATGGGAGCCCGCAAGGATATAGTCATAGTAGGGGTATGTGCTTCAGGCAAGACTACGTTGGCCAAGAACCTTAGCAAGTTTGGTATCAAAGCCAGGGTGGTGGCTCAAGAGCACTCGTGCATCCCAGATCTGTTTCTAAACAAAGGACTACCTATCGTGATATATTTACATGCCACATATGAGGCCGTAAGAAGAAGGGGACATGCCTTGATGAGCTCCTATAACTACGCAGCCCAGTTGCAGAGGTTAGATAAAGCCCGCAAGTCAGCCGATATTACAGTGGATACAACGAATCTCAGTCCCGAGGAGGTTTTAATGACTGTGCTTAGCAAGCTTCAAGAGGATAAACAGGATCAAGCAGTCCCAGATGAGATAGGCAGCGATATCCAGTCCTCTGAGCGCAGAGAAGATATAGCTATTCCTGATGAGCTTGGAGAAGAACAAAAACCTAGCAAGATTTATGAGGGACTACCTATTCCTGAAGAACTTTAGTAGCTAGATTTCATCAGTTCCATAAAATGTTCTAAGCATAGCTATAGATCTAATATCACTTTCCAAGATATGGGCATAAATTCTTCTTATTATCGCTTCAACATCCAGCCTTAGATCTTGAGGTATACGCACTTTCTCGAACACTTCATATGAAGGGAGAGAGGCTAGCCTCAGAGCCTTGATAACGTTTGGGCTAACTACAACAGCAGTCGGGTCCCCTTTGCTACATTCACGGCAAACCATCCCACCTGCTGACAGACTGAAATAAACCGACTCAGGGGCAACATCTTGCCCACAACGACTGCATACCTTCAGCTCTGGTTGGTATCCAGCTAGTATCAACAACCTTACTTGAAAATAGGTGACTGGCTTCCAAGGATCGTTTGTGTTGTTTAGCCTCTCGAGTGTATCAACGGCAAGGGCCCATATTTCTCGGTTAGGCTCCCCTTCGGCAATCATGCGATCCAGGAGCTCGGCCACTATTAGTCCAAAAGGTATGACTCTGGAATCTGACCTGACATTAGCGAAAGACTTGATCGTTTGTGCTTGCGTTACTGTATCTATATTACGTCCAGAGGCCACTACAAGCTGAGTCAGAGTTAAGGGTTCCAGATGTCCTGCGAGCTTACTCGTCGGTTTCTTAGTACCCTTAGCTATAAGAGAGATCTTACCAAAATCGGGAGTAAAGGCTATTAGTTGCCTGCCAGTCTCCCCAAAGTCAAAGCGCCGAAGAACTATAGCTTGCGTTTTGTAAACTCTTTCCTGCATAAATGAATTATATCAAGCTCAGGTTGCTAAGAATGGTCCGCAACATAAAGCCTCTTGACCAGGAGACAATAAGGCAGCTAGCCGCAGGGGAAGTTGTAGAGCGCCCCGCATCTGTTGTCAAGGAGCTTATAGATAATTCTATAGATGCCTCAGCTACCAAGATTCAGATCTACGTAGAAAATGGAGGACTGGATCTAATAAGGGTAGTTGACAATGGCACTGGTATACCCAGGAAAGATCTCGAGTTATGTGTACAGAAGCACGCAACTAGCAAGATATCCTCACCAGAAGACTTGTACAAGATAAATACTCTAGGTTTCCGGGGAGAAGCACTATACGCCATAGCCTCCGTCAGTAGGCTACGGATACGCAGTAAACACGGGGATTCTCCTGGGGCAGAGCTTGAATGTCTCTCTCCCGGAAATACAAGAATCAGAACGGTAGGAATGCCACAGGGTACTCAAGTTGAAGTCCGAAACCTCTTCTACAACGTTCCAGCAAGACTGAAATTCATTGGAGGACCTACATCGGAAGCATCCAGAATTACGTCCACAGTCAAGCAATACGCCCTAGGTCATCCCAATATAGCGTTTGAACTACAGATAGACGGCAAAAAACAACTTGAAACTTTTGGTAAAGGTAACATCCTAGATTGCATAGGATCAGTTTTTGGTCTGCAGATTAGAGACCATATGATTCCAGTAGCATATGAAGAAGACGAGATAGAGATCAAGGGCTATGTAAGTCTACCATCTATAAACCGTAGTAATAGATCAGATATACATGTGTTTGTCAATGGCCGTCCGGTTTCAGCTAAGCAGTTGATGTTTGCGATACAAGAAAGTTATTCATCTCTCCTTATGGTAGGAAGGTTTCCTATAGTAATAATCAACTTGCTAATTCCCCCTGAGTTTGTGGACGTCAACGTACACCCCACTAAGGCCGAAGTTAGGTTTGCGGACGATAGAAGAGTAGCGAGTGTAGTTGGAAGAACCATAAGGACCGCTCTCCAGGAAGCATTTTCTTCGCGAGATGCAGAACTCCCTCAAGATGATCAACCTCAAGGCAAGCTGAGGCCACTTGCATTTAGCTTCAACTCTGCCTCTATATCAGAGAAGCATGCCTGGCATGTAACTACATCTACCCAAACGCACCAACATATCGAATCAACTTCGACGGAAGCAACTAGCAGTTTAGAGGAAGAGAGAACACTGCCCAAGTTGCCGCCTCTACGCGTGCTTGGACAGATAGCTCTCACTTACATAATCGCGGAAGGGCCAAACGGCATGTACCTTATAGACCAGCATGCAGCTCACGAAAGGATACTTTTGGAGAGAATACAGAAGGAGCTTGAAACAGACAAAGTAGCCTCCCAGATGCTTCTTGATCCCCTCATAATTACGCTGGGAGATCATCAAGCAACGTTTATGAAGAACCTGGTCGACGAACTGAACAGATTAGGCTTTGAGGCCGAATCTTTTGGCGTCAAAGAGATAATCGTTAGATCTATCCCTGCAATACTTCCTAAGGAAGAGGTCATGGCTTTTATCGAAGACCTATGTCAAGATATCAACAACTTCTCCAACGTCGAGCTCAGGAGAAACGCTGTAGCAGTATCGCTAGCATGTAGAAGCGCTATAAAAGCGGGGCAACAGCTATCGATGCAGGAAATGCGATCTCTCATAGAACAGCTAGAGCAAACTAACTTTCCCACTGCATGTGCACACGGGAGGCCAACTATATTGGAACTTACGAAATCTCAACTTGAGAGAGAATTTGGCAGGAAAGGGTAGTTAGTACTAAGTCTCGTCGTTTATCTTTATCCATCCCCTTTTTAGGGCGTAAATAACGGCCTGTGTGCGATCATTTACGGCAAGCTTGCGCAAGATGGATGTTATGTGATTCTTTACAGTCTGATCTGATATGGACATCTGGCGAGCAATTTCCTTGTTGCTCATTCCTCTAGCGATGCAGTCTAGGATCTCGACTTCTCTGCTAGTTAGCGGAGTGAATAAATTCTCTTCGTCTTCAAGCGCTGCCAGGTCTCGGAACTGCTTCAGAACTCGGGAGGCAACAAAAGGCTTGGTTATCAGGTTTTCGTTAATTATGTATTCTCCCTTACCGACTCGACGAATAATATCTACTAACCTATCGGGAGATGTGTCTTTAGTCACGTACGCAGCAGCTCCAGCCTTGATGGCATTGAATAGCTGTTCATCATCTTCATGCATAGTAAGAATAACCACTCCCACATTGGGATATCTTCTTCTTATAACTCTGGTCGCCTCAAGGCCATTAAGACCTTCCAGGTTTATGTCAACCACTACCACATCAGGGGAAAGCTTATCAACTAATCTTATTGCAGCCTGTCCGTCAGATGCCTCTCCAACTACCTCCAGGTCTGGGAAGTTAGAGAGCGCATGGGACACTCCTTGTCTAAATAAAGGATGGTCATCTACCAGTAGTACTTTGATGCCCATAATCCATGCCCCTGAAGACTCAATACCGAGCAGCCAAAACTTTAGATATGGGGAAGACAACACGAATTACGGTACCATCATCTATGGAAGACTTTATATCAAGAGTCCCTTGCAAGGCCTCGGCCCTTTCTTTCATGTTTCTAAGACCGTAGTGTTCACCCCGTTCACTTCTATCTTCGGGATCAAACCCTCTTCCGTTATCTGCTATTAGAAGCTCTACGCTCTCGTCACGCACTATACGTCCTTGAATCCTGACCTCGCTGGCAGAAGCATGCTTACGGGAGTTCTGCATAGCCTCCTGTATGATCCTAAACAGAGCGAATTTCTGCTCATCGTTGGTCAGTTTATCAATTGCCTCATCTATATCTATAGATACCTCAATGCCCTGTTGCTGATAATCCTCTGCATACTTACGTAAAGTAGCTATTATACCCTCTCTAGTCAGATCACTTGGGCGCAGATCGTATATAAATCTCCTGACTTCTTCCAGGCCTTGGCGCAAGGATAGTTTTATGCGATGTAATTCGCTCGGAAGGCTCTGAGGCCTGCGTTCAAGTAAACGCTCGCAATACTCTATGGCCATTATGGCATTGGCCATTACCTGGGCAGGGCCATCATGAACTTCCCTTGCAAGCCGGGAACGCTCCATCTCTTGTCCTTGCAAAACACGCATTAAGGTAAAGGCATCCTTAAAGCCAGAGTCCGTGTTGTCTTCTATAGTATCTGCGAGTGAGATTACCTGAATGAATCCATCTATCCTCTCCAGGACCTGCTTTAGCTTTGTGATCTCATCCCTGATAGATATTTCCGTCCGGCTTAAGGCCTCTAACCTTGTTTTCCACCTCTCACCATCTCTACCAGTTAGATCCTCACTGGCATACTGCAGATCATCCAGCAATATACGCAACTGGTCCAAATCCAGCTGCTTGGCATCCAGCAGGGACTTGACCCTTTGCCGCATCTCTCGGAGTTCCTCGAGAAACCTCTGGACTCTCTGAGAGAGCTGTAAAGCAGCTTGATCTGCTATTTGGCCATTGTCTTTTAGCTCTCTATCTTTGCTCATAACAAAGCTATATTCCTCATAACAGGATATATCTATGTCAAGTTACATTTCAACCTTCAGATGTTGCATCTATGACACCGTTATCCCTTAGAGCATCCATAAGCCTTGAGGCTCGGTTGTAGCCTATTCTCAATCTCCGCTGCAATAGGCTTGTAGAGACCTTGGTGGTGGAGTTTGCGATCTCAACGGCCTCCTGATACAGAGGGTCTTCAGCAGCATCTGTAGTCTTCTGAGTCTCTGCGTCAATAATCCTCCCTACCTCAGGATCATACTGTGCCGGCTGCACCTGTATCCAGTGCTTAACGACTGACTCTATCTCTACATCAGATACGTGCGTGCCCTGAACACGAATAGGCTTGGATGAATCCGGACCAAGGAAGAGCATATCACCACGTCCGAGCAGCCTCTCAGCTCCCGGCATATCAAGTATGACCCTAGAATCTATCTGAGAGCTAACTGCAAAAGCGATACGTGAAGGGAAATTAGCTTTTATAAGACCAGTAAGTACATCAACGGAAGGTCTCTGTGTAGCTATAACTAGGTGTATACCCACCGCCCTAGCCATTTGAGCTAGTCTACATATAAGCGCCTCAACCTCATCTGGAGCCACCATCATTAGGTCTGCCAACTCGTCGATTATAATCACAATTTGTGGCAGCTTAGGCTGATTATCGCTTTCAGCCCGCTTATTATAGGCATCTATATTACGAATACCCAACTCAGACAGGAGCTTGTAGCGCCTTTCCATCTCAGCGACGGCATACTTTAGCACGCCCACAACCTTGCTAGTATCGGTAACTACAGGCCAGAGTAAGTGTGGGATACCGTCATAGGTCTTCAGTTCTACCATCTTGGGATCTACCATCAGAAACCTCAGAGTATCTGGCGTATGTTGAAACAGCAGTCCGGTTATGATACTGTTCAGGCATACACTCTTGCCGGCTCCTGTAGCACCCGCTATCAACAGGTGGGGCATCTTAGCAAGGTCGCCCACTACTGGTCTACCAGTTACACCCCTACCAAGAGCGAGCTTGAGCTTTGCTTTAGAGTTCTGGAACTCCGAGGTATCCATTACATCCCTTAGCTTGACCGTTATAGACTGACTATTTGGAATCTCTATACCCACCCTCGGCTTGCCTGGTACTGGGGCTTCTATCCTTATAGACGAAGCTGCTAGAGCCAGGGCAAGATCATTCTGAAGGGATGTAATCTTACTAACTTTGGTGCCTCGGCCAGGCTCTAAGGCAAACTGAGTGACCGTAGGTCCTGGATTGATCTCCCTGACATAAGCCTCTACACCAAACGTACTTAGCGTATCCTCTATGATCTTTGCTTTTTGCATGGCATCTATTTCACTAATCTCAACCTGTTCAGAAGGCTCAAGCAGCTCTATAGGAGGTAGCGGACCACTACTAATATTCTGTGAGACAACAGGATCTTCCTTCTGAGGGAGGACTAGTTTGGGTATCTCCCTTATATCCCTCGGGACTTTCTTGGTGGTAGTGGGCTTGACATGATTGACAACTACTACAGGTTTCCTCCTGGACTTCATAAATTGAGCAAAGCGAACTAATACGGCACGGAAGCAGGATATGAGAAGCTTTGCAAGCTTAGAAATAAGCCTAGCTAACAACACAGAGCCTCTCACAGCTAGCTTAAGACAAAGGAAGAACCCATCTCGGATATTCCTGAGAGGAACGCCAAGGAGCAGTAAACCTATTAGGAGTCCTACAAGAACTAACGCCGCTGCCCCTACCCCCATGGCCTGCCAGAGAACATCTGCCAGGCTATTACCCCACACACCTCCTAATTGCAAGAACCCCAACGAGGTTAGCCCAGACACAGCTAGAAATAAGACGGCAGACAATCTCTTCACATCAACGTATTCCAGTAAGAGGCGTGGAGCAAATAGAGCCAGAACAGGCACACCTACGAACACAATTAGTACCAGGATCGATACTATACCCAGGTGCGAGAATAGCTCGCCTACAGCCCCAGATAATGAGCCTTCAACAGAAGTGTAATAGATCGCAGCAAGGCTTATTAGAATAAGCGACATGATGCCAAAGAGTCGTACCTGCGTGCTCGCAGGGTATCGTCCACTAGTCGGCGTCTGAGACAACCGATTTTTAGGTTGCGACGAAGACCTGCTAGATTTCGGAGTTCTAACCATAGTCTTGCTTGTAGACCGCTGGCTACCGGACTTAGCCTTTACCGGCTGTCTTTTGGTACTGGATGACACTCAAAAGCCCCCTTTTACCAATGGACTAGATCTCCATTACCACTGGTAAAATCATAGGGCGTCTACCGGTCCGTTTGTAGAGGAATTCGCCTAATATATCTTTGATTTTACGATGAGCCCAACTCCATTCTGGTGGGGGAGGACTTTCCTCTTGATGCCTGATACTGTTAGATACTAGCTCCTTGGCCTCTTCCAGCAAGTTATCATCCTCGCCTGCGTACAGAAAGCCCCTAGAGATAATATCTGGACCTGCCAGAATGCTACCGTCATTTCGATCGATACCTACCACGACTATCACCATACCATCTCTTGAAAGCAGCTTTCTATCTCTCAGCACCACATGGTCCACGTCACCGACAGATATGCCATCAACATACACCATGTTATTCGGATAAACCTCTACTATGCGGGCTTGCTCCTTACTGAACTCCATTATGGCTCCATTTTCAGGTATTAGGATGTGGTCCTCAGGAATGCCCACACTCATAGCGAGGCGCTTGTACATTACTAAGTGCCTCATCTCACCATGTACAGGAACAACATACTTTGGCCGTACAAGATTAAGCATGAGTCTCAACTCTTCCGAGCTGGCATGCCCTGAAACATGCACGGTATCTATGGCGCTATAGATGACGTCGGCGCCCAGTGCAAACAGGTTGTTGATTATTCTGGATACGGCTGTCTCGTTGCCAGGGATTGGAGTAGCCGAGATAATAACTGTATCTCCGGGCACTATCTTCACGTGGCGGTAGTCCTGGTTTGCAATGCGATTGAGTACGCTAGTGGGCTCTCCTTGACTACCCGTGACTATCAGCACAGATCTGTCTGCATCTTCCTTCCGCAGTTGATGCAGGGGAACGAGAGTACCATCTTTAGGATCCAGGTACCCTAGCTCTCTCGCCATAGCAACATTACTCTCAAGGCTCCTGCCGACAACTGCTACCTTGCGGCCATATTCGGCAGCAACGTTTATTATCTGCTGTACTCTAGCTATAAGGGATGCAAAGGTAGCTATAATGATCCTTCCTTTAGCTTCAGCAAATACTCTTCTGAAGGTATCACCTACAACCTGCTCGCTAGGTGTGTGGCCCTTAGTCTCAACATGCACACAGTCGGACAGAAGAGTAAGTACACCCCTTCGGCCTATTTGAGCTATAAGCCCGTAATTTGCTTGCTTGCCATCCACAGGCGTAGGATCAAACTTGAAATCACCTGTGTAAACAATAGTACCCACAGGGCATGTTATCGCTAGTCCCACTGCATCAGGGATGCTATGAGTAACATGGAACGGCTCTACAGTAAATTTACCTATCTTGACAACATCTCCGTCCTTATATGTTCTAAGGCGTGCAGACTGCAATAGGTTAGCTTCTTTTAGCTTTACCTCTATTAGCCCCCTAGTTAAGGGGGTGGCATATATGGGCGCATCTATATCACGGAGTATGTAGGGCAAAGCACCTATATGGTCTTCATGACCATGCGAAATACAATAAGCTACTATACGCTTACGAGACTTGAGTAAGTACTGGATATCGGGAATGAGTAGGTCCACGCCAAGCATATCCTCTTCGGGGAAGGCCAGACCACAATCCAGTAAAAGGATCTCATTCCCATATTCTACGGCAAGCATATTCTTGCCTACTTCACCTACACCGCCAAGGGGTATTACTCTGACACTGTCAGGCACTTCTAGATCCTTTCAGATACATATCTCTATGTTAGAATCTCTAATTAGAAAAGTTTCAGTTGTTCTAGAGATTCAGTATTATCATTGTCGTGATCATCCTGGTCTTCACCCTGCTTACTAGCACGAGCAGCAAGGGCCTCTTCTACTATCTTAGGTATCTTCTTGAAGTCGGAGATCGAGGTCTCTTTGAGCGCAGGTTGATGCAGAGCAGCAGCTGGATGGAACAAGGGAACCACGGTTAGATCCCCTATTCTTCTTGGCTGGCCGTGAATCCTAGAGATACGCTCATTAGGAAAATACCTGGCCATCGAATATCTTCCCAAGGTCACTATGACCGCAGGTTTGATAAGCTCGATCTGACGATCGAGATAACAGCTACACGCTTGTATCTCCTCAGGCAAAGGATCCCTATTCCCAGGAGGTCTACACTTGACCACATTAGTTATGAAGACATCCTCACGCCTGAGTCCAACTGATTGCAACAACTCGTTTAGAAAAGCACCAGCTGCCCCAACAAACGGCCTACCTTGTCTGTCCTCATTAAAACCAGGCCCTTCGCCAATGAACATTATTTGTGCGGAGGGATTACCCTCCCCAGGAACAGCATTGGTGCGCGTAGCACTAAGAGGACATTTAGTACACTTCCTTACTTCGCTAGCTATAAGCTCCAAAGAATCTTCTCTTGATTTTCCCTCAAGGTTCATAACAGCAATCCTATACTCCAGCTAGCTTGCGCCCCTCATTTAGCATTTGATCAAGCTTGTCAGGCGAATCAGTTTCGGTATAGATCCTTATAACAGGCTCCGTTCCAGAGAATCGTATTAGCAACCAAGTGTCGTTTTCAAGAGTGTACTTGAAGCCATCTTCAGTCTGGAACTTCACCACTTTTTGTCCAAGCAACGTTTCAGGAGGATTACTCCTAAGCCGCTCAATAATCTCAGAACGCTGCTCTGCTGGGAAGGTAAGATCAATTCTCTTATAGTACGACTTACCTACCTTCTCTTCTATCTGCTGTATTACCTTACTTAGAGGTAGTCCCAGATGCATGACAAGATCAAGGATCACCAGACCAGCCAAGGTCCCATCTCTCTCTGGAATGTGCCCCTTGAACCCAAATCCGCCGCTTTCCTCTCCTCCAAGTATGGCGTCGACCTCCATCATCTTGGGGCCAACGTACTTGAACCCTACCTGAGTCTCATAGACAGGAACATTGTAGAGAGCTCCAAGTCTATTGACCATATAGCTTTGAGATATGGTCTTGACCAAGGGGCCTCTTTGACCTCTGACCTCAAGCAGATAATAAGCTATGAGAGCGTATACTTTGAGCTGGTCGACAAACTCACCCCTCTCATCTACTATACCCACACGATCAGCATCACCGTCAGTAGCAATTCCCAGAGATGCACCAGCCTGAGGCACAGTTTCGCATAGCTTGCGGAGATTTAGAGCTATGGGCTCGGGAGCATGCATACCTGGGAATATGGGATTACGTTCGTTGTTTATCTCAACTACCTTCAGGTTTCCGCCGCTTAGCAGCTGGGGAAGATGTCCTATTCCAGCTCCAAACATAGCGTCGTAAACGACCGTTCCCTGGCGACCCTTGAGAGTCTCGACATCTACCAACTCGGATAGCCTCTTACGATATGCTGGCCCTACATCCTGCAGCTCCACTAATCCCTTGGACTTAGCCTCTTCAATGGGCATCCTCTGAACATCACCTGGCTGCAATCCTGCTAATTCAGCCTCTATCTTCGCTATAACTTCGGGTGAGGCCGAGCCGCCATAATCAGGTTTGTACTTAAACCCATTCCATATGCCCGGATTATGGCTCGCTGTTATTACGATACCCCCACGCAGATGCTGCTCTATAACCGCCAGAGATACCGCAGGAGTGGGAGTACATCTGTCGGTTAGCACGACTTTGATTCCGTTAGCTGCCAACACCTCTGCAGCAGCTTGAGCGAAGTACTCACTACCAAAGCGAGTGTCATAGCCGATGATGACAGGTGCGTTCCCACCTACATCCTTATTCAAGTACTGAGCAACCGCCTGCGAAACCAATCGTACGTTAGAAAACGTATAATCTTCGGCGATGACAGCACGCCAACCGTCGGTACCGAACTTAATGACACTGCTCATATTCGACTTTTCCTCCACATAGGTATTAGGTACCAGATCTCCATTCTGAAGCGTAGGCTAGCTGCTCTTCCGACAGTTTATCTATTGTAATGCCTAGAGACTCAAGCTTAGTCTGGGCCACGTTCCTGTCTATTTCCTCGGGAACGGAGAATACTTTGGGCTCCAAGCCAGAAGCATTGTTGACCAACCATTCGATCGAAAGCGCTTGATTAGCAAAGCTCATATCCATCACGGCTGCCGGATGTCCCTCAGCTGCAGAAAGGTTTAGAAGCCGGCCCTCTGCAAGCAAATAAATCTTCCTGCCATCTTTGAGCTCAAACTCCTCGACAAAATCTCTTCTCATCCTTCTAGCTACTGACAGCTTCTCTATGGCAGGAATATCTATCTCGTCATTGAAATGGCCCGAGTTCGCCAAGATAACTCCATCCTTGAGGTTTTGAACAGCTTCAGCGTTGACCGCATGAAGCCCTCCAGTAACCGTTACTATAACATCAGCAATCTTGGCAGCTTCAGTCATTGGCATAACACGGAAACCATCCATTACAGCCTCAAGGGCTTTTATGGGATCTACTTCAGTGACCACGACCTGGCAGCCCATACCTCTAGCCCTGCTGGCCAAACCCTTTCCACACCAACCATAACCCGCAACGACAAATACCTTTCCAGCCAGGAGGATATTCGTCGCCCTTAGAAGACCATCGATCGTACTCTGGCCAGTGCCATACCTGTTATCAAACAGGTGCTTAGTATAAGCCTCATTGACAGCTATGATGGGATACTTAAGTTGTTCATCAGCAGCCATAGCTTTGAGGCGAATAACCCCAGTGGTTGTTTCCTCAGTTCCCGCCCTTACATCGTCTATTATGTCCAATCGCTCAGTGTGCAAAGTTGTTACCAGGTCGGCACCATCATCCATGGTGATATTAGGATGTGTATCCAATACAGCTCTTATATGGCTATAGTAGGTATCCTCATCTTCACCCTTGATCGCAAACACAGATATACCCTTTTCAACAAGTGCTGCGGCAACATCATCCTGCGTTGAGAGTGGATTGCTCGCAGCAAGAGCTATCTCAGCTCCACCTCTCATAAGAGTGAGCATGAGATTAGCCGTCTCAGTAGTTACGTGTAGACAAGCAGCTATCTTCACTCCAGCCAGCGGCTTCTCACGATCAAACCTGTCAGCTATCCTAGAAAGCACTGGCATCTCACGAGCAGCCCAAGCTATACGGTCATGGCCCTTAGCTGCTAGAGACATGTCTTTCACGTCGTAATAAGTCGAAGTACTCAGTTTATTTGCCTCCTAAGACTAGTAAGTTATTATGGTTTCTATCCTGTAGTCCTTCAGCCTTTCTCTCCCTTTCAGGAAGGACAGCTCTACCAGGAAAGCTAACGCTACTATGTCCCCTTCTAACTTCTTTACAAGTTCTATAGTGGCACCCACCGTGCCACCAGTAGCTAGTAAGTCATCTACTATAAGAACCTTCTCTCCAGGCTCTATGGCATCCACATGTATCTCAACAAAGTTAGTGCCATATTCAAGGGTATATTCGGCTCTTATAGCTTTAGCGGGTAGCCTGCCCAACTTGCGAACAGGCACAAACCCAGCATTCAACAGGTAGGCTAGAGGAGCACCAAAGATAAAGCCTCTACTTTCTGCTGCTACGACCTTGTCTATATGGTCGTTAGCAAACCTCTCCGCCAGAAGGTCTATAGATTTCTTAAACGCGTCCTTATCTTTAAGAAGTGTGGTAATATCTTTGAACAATATCCCCTGCTTGGGAAAATCGGGGACGTCTCTTATCAACTTTGCTAGATCCTGATCTGAAGACACTTTTCTCCTCAAATTATGAAATGTAAACCTAGAAAGGATTATAGCGTATCTACTAACTATGTAGGTTAGAAGGTATGAAGCAAGGCACCAAGGATAGAACTAAACAGTTGTCAGGCATCGCCTTGGCTTTTGTTGCCGTGTCGATGTTCAGTACAAGTGCCGTACTCATAAGGGTAATCAAAGATATCAGCAGCATTGAGATAACCTTCTGGAGAATGCTTATAGCTGGTCTGTTAGTGTTAGGCGCAGCTTTGATATCGTCTCAACTATCTTTGAAGCACAACCCATTCAACTACCGCTTTCTTGCGTATGGGCTAGTAGCAGCAATGCACTTTTTCTTCTACATAGCGTCTCTTGAATATACTACCGTCTCCAACTCCCTAGCGCTCGTATATACCGCTCCAGTGTTTGTCGCCCTTTTTGCAGCACTGGCATTACACGAAAGCATCAACTGGAGGCAGTGGCTAGGTATCTGCATAGTAGTCGTGGGAGTAATGATATTTTCTGGCTTTGACCTGGGGCTTGATAAGAGCAGGTTGATAGGCAACTTCTTGGCTATCCTATCAGCAGCGGCATTTGGAGTCTACTCAGTTATGGGGAGAGGGGAAAGAAATAAATATCCTCTCCTGGTATATGCTGGGGGCACTTACTTGACGGCATCATTGTGGCTACTGCCTCTAGCAGCACACTCAATGATCAACAGTTCCTACAGTATGACCAATATCATTGCCCTTCTAGCCCTCGCCATCGTACCTCTCGGTATGGGACATACACTCTACAACGCGGCTCTCAGGAGGATACACGCTGCACATGCTAACGTTCTATCGACGCTGGAGGTGCCCGGGGGAACCCTTCTAGCATGGCTGTTTGTAAAGGAACCAGTAACCTTACGAGATATGATTGGGATGTTCATAATACTATTCGGAGTCCTTACCGTTATACTCACAGCCGATCGTACACCCTAATTGCAGCTAAGCTGATAATTAGCATATAATTTTTGCCGTAGGGAACTTTTTATTTCGGATGACAACTTTTGGAGATTCCCACAGGAGTAGTCAATTGGCGGAAAATAATCGCCATATTCTAGTAGCTGACGATGACCCTTCTATTAGAACGATACTGAGAGACCTGTTGGAAGATGAAGGTTACCAGGTCTCGATAGCCCTGGATGGAGAACAAGTAATAGATCAGGTCCAGCAGTCTTCCCCTGACCTAATATTGATGGACGTGCGCATGCCTAAGATCGATGGTATCGAGGTCCTCAAGCAACTCAGGGCCAGAGGGATGAACGTCCCTATGATCGTGATGACAGCTTTCGGTAATTCCAGCACTACCATCAAGGCCATGCAACTTGGTGCTTGGGACTATATTACAAAGCCTTTCGATCTCGATGATATAACAAGGACTATCAACAGGTTCTTTGAACAACAAAAGCTATCAACCAAGGTCAGAGGAAGAGCAGAAGAGGCCGTAGCCCCAGACAAGACCTCCAGGATTATAGGCAATAGCCCCGTGATGCAAGAGGTTTATAAAACCATAGGACTGGTAGCTGCTTCTGATGCTACAGTCCTTATAACGGGAGAAACAGGAACAGGGAAAGAGCTGGTTGCGGAGACC
The DNA here is from genome assembly GCF_000025005.1 of Thermobaculum terrenum ATCC BAA-798. Taxonomy (NCBI): domain Bacteria; kingdom Bacillati; phylum Chloroflexota; class Chloroflexia; order Thermobaculales (SeqCode); family Thermobaculaceae (SeqCode); genus Thermobaculum (SeqCode); species Thermobaculum terrenum. The sequence goes on along the minus strand of NC_013525.1, from coordinate 844,302 downwards.
ATACATTACAACTCGACCTTCAGCCAAGGACCTTTAGTCAAGGTCAACTGCGCAGCATTACCAGAGACCCTACTAGAAAGTGAACTTTTTGGACACGAAAAGGGCAGCTTTACGGGTGCAGACAGGCAGAGGAAAGGTAGGTTCGAGCTTGCTCACAAAGGCACTATATTCCTTGATGAGATAGGAGAAATGACACTTGGCACCCAGAGGAAGCTGTTGAGGGTCCTTCAGGAGAGGGAGTTCGAGCGAGTCGGCGGTTCCTCTACCATCAAAGTAGACACCAGGGTGATAGCTGCCACCAACAAGAAGCTAGAGGAAGAGGTTGCAGCTGGTAAATTCCGTGAAGATCTCTTCTATAGACTGAACGTCATTCACATACACCTGCCTCCACTAAGAGAACGCAAGGAAGATATTCCACTGCTAGTAGACTACTTCCTTCAGAAGCACAGGTACCATAAGGACGGGCCTCCCGCGAGCATATCGGAAGAGGCTATAAAGGTATTGATGGAGCACGATTGGCCAGGTAATGTTAGAGAGCTTGAAAACACTATCGAGAGAGCCGTCATACTTGCTCAGGGAGGAGTAATAACTACTCACCATCTTGTATTCAGCCAGATTAGGACTGGCAGAAATATAGACCTGAGTGAGGTCATAGATAAGACTCGCTCTCTCGATGAGGCTATGCGGATAATAGAGTCGAAGATCATACTCGAAGCATTAGAGAAAGCCAAAGGTGATCATGCCTTGGCGGCAGAGATACTGGACATTAGTGAGTCCGAACTCAAAAGGAAGCTAAGGACGGCCGACAAGTATAGAAGGGAAGAGCAATTAGCAGCTCAGTAAGGTACGTAATGAGTAGAATCTTAGTTGTAGATGATGAACCGGCACTACTAGATCTGTTGAAAGAGCATCTAACCATGGAGGGATATACGGTAGATACCGCTCCCTCAGGTGAGTATGCCCTCGATCTTATGAGGATACGTCCACCTGATCTTGTCATCCTGGATATCATGCTCCCGGGCATAGACGGGTACGAAGTCTGTACCAGGATGCAAGCCGATCCCAAGCTACAAGATATCCCTGTAATAATGCTGACTGCTAAGAGTCTAACCTCTGATCTGGTAGCCGGCTATGAGAGCGGTGCGGAAGACTACGTTACAAAGCCCTTTGATATCGATGAGCTACTTATCAGAATAAGAGCCAGACTATATCACCTTTATAGTGAGAAGATATCAGATCTAACCGGTCTTCCGGGAAAGAGAGCAATAGAGGAAGAGATCGATAAGCGTATCAGACCCGGAACAGACTGGAAAGTTGTGAGCATCACTATTTCCAATTTTAGGATCTATAATGAAGCCTACTCATTTAGCGAGGGTGACAATCTCATAAGAACAGCCTCCGAGTGCCTTCAAAAAGCTGTAAATAACTGTGAACCCTCAGATGGTTTTCTAGGGCATGTAGGTGGCCCACAGTTTGTTGCTATTGTGAAGCAAGATAACGTAGAAGCACTCAAAAGACAGGCAAAGCAATCCTTTCAGGATGCTGTACAGACACTGCTCTCTAACAAGGACAAAGAGAGGGGCTACATTATAGCGCTCGACAGAGACGGCGTAGCCAAGAAGTGGGAGTTTCCAAACCTTAACTTCAGCTTGGACGAAAAGATCTCCTTAGACTCAGAATCAGAGTAGAATGCGCTATGGAGCCTATTTCAGAGGCTCCATAATTTTTTGTAGAAGTACAAACGATTCTAAATTACTAAGTCGTGGAGGTAGTCAGTGACCTATAGAATCACCCTAATACCAGGAGATGGCATTGGGCCAGAGCTTACTGAGGCCACCAAGATGGTTTTGGAAGCCACTGGAGTTCCGTTCGAGTGGGATATTCAGCAGGCAGGAGAGAATGTTATAGCAGCCGAGGGTACTCCACTACCCCAGAGGGTTATAGACAGCATAAAGAAGAATAAAGTAGCACTAAAGGGACCTATAACGACTCCAGTCGGTACGGGCTTCCGCAGCGTAAACGTTGCCTTAAGGAAGGCTCTAAATCTATATGCTAACCTTCGCCCTTGCAAAACCTACAAGGGAGTCCAATCCAGGTATGAGAACATTGACTTAGTGGTAGTTAGAGAGAACACGGAAGATCTGTACAGCGGTATCGAGTTTGAGAGAGGAACTCAGGAGGCCAAGGAAGCGACAGAATTCCTTTCTAAGCTATCCTCTGCCAAGATTCCAGACGAGAGCGGGATAGGAATAAAGTTTATCTCGGTAGAGGGGACGAGAAGAATAGCGCGTTTTGCCTTCGAATACGCACGACAAAATGGCAGAAAGAAAGTCTCTATAGTGCATAAAGCCAACATAATGAAATACACCGATGGACTCTTCCTTGAGATCGCCCGCGAGGTAGCCAAAGAGTATCCTGAGATTGAATGTAACGATGTCATAGTCGACAACATGTGCATGCAGTTGGTCCAGAAGCCTGAACTCTACGATGTGCTCCTATGCCCCAATCTATATGGAGATATAATTTCAGATCTATGCGCTGGACTGGTAGGTGGACTCGGAGTAGCACCGGGAGCCAACATAGGAGAGGACGGTGCTCTATTTGAGCCAATACATGGTAGTGCGCCCAAATATGCAGGGCAGAACAAAGCCAACCCCATGGCAATGATGCTATCTGGTGTCATGATGCTTAGGCATCTAGGTGAACGTGACGCTGCAGATAAGCTTGAGCGAGCCATAGCTGAGGTGATCGCAGAGGGTAAGACCGTAACCTATGATTTACTTCCCATGGATCAGCGTGATAGGGCTTCAGGCACCAGCGAAGTAGCTAGGGCTATAGTGGAGAAGCTACAGAAAATGTAGGAACAGTTGTCTAACTCCCAAGTCGCATCTATAATGCCCATGGTTGGATCATCTTCTACCAGCAGGAGGCAGTTGACAGATGTACCGTGGTCGAGAGGGTATGTGGGCATGGATCTTTCATAGAATCAGCGGTGTTGGGGTTCTACTGTTCCTGTTCATACATATAGTGGACACGGCGCTGATTGGGTGGGGACCAAAATACTACGATGCCATAACTCGTATATATCACGAGTGGGCAATCATGAGATTTCTCCAGTTCGTACTTATAGCGGGTGTACTTTATCATGCATTCAACGGGGTAAGAATCATAATTATAGATTTCTGGCCATCCGGCTATAAGTATCAGAAGCAGATGTTTTATGCGGCCTTAGGTCTGACTATCGTATGCCTGATCCCCACGGGGATCTTGCTACTTGGGCCAATATTCTTCAAGGCTTAGAGAGGGGCTATGTATGTACGATAGACGAAGGGCAGAGAGGCCGACAGGCACCTTCGAGCTTTGGTCTTGGTATTACTTCAGGATTTCAGGCGTGCTTCTTCTGTTTCTGGCACTAGGGCATGTGTACATCATGCATATAGCCACTCCTGTTGAGCAGATAAACTATGCTTTCGTGGCAGCTAGATATGCAACTCCATTCTGGAGGACTTACGATCTAGTATTGTTGCTATTGGCTATGAGTCATGGAGTCAACGGTATAAGAGTAATAATCCACGACTACATCAGATCCCGCAGCTGGCGGTTGTTTGCGCTATCAGCCCTTTACTCCATATCTCTCATATTCACGGTTCTCGGAGCGTTGGTAATACTAACCTTCCAACCTCAGACTAGCTAAGGAGACTTGAGGTGTATCATAGGTACGATGCAGTGATAGTTGGTGCCGGTGGCGCCGGCTTGATGGCAGCATTGCAGCTAGCTCAAAACCCCAATATACGAACAGCGGTCATCAGTAAACTTTACCCCACTCGGTCTCATACTGGAGCTGCACAAGGTGGTATAGGTGCAGCTCTAGGGAACCTAGAAGAGGATCACTGGGAATGGCATATGTTTGACACCATCAAGGGTGGGGACTACCTGGTGGATCAAGATGCTGCCGAGATCCTAGCTAGAGAGGCTATAGAAGGTGTTTACGAGCTTGAACATTACGGACTGCCCTTCAGTCGCACACCAGACGGCAAGATAGACCAACGCAGGTTCGGTGGTCATACCAGAAACTTTGGGGAAGGGCCAGTACGCAGGTCTTGCTTTGCGGCAGACCGCACGGGACATATGATCCTTCAGACCTTATATCAGCAATGTATTAAGCACGATGTTCACTTCTTTTCTGAGTTCCAACTATTAGATTTAATCTTTCAGGACGATGCATGTTGCGGAGTAGTTGCACTTAACATACAGGACGGTGAGATCCATGTCTTCCACTCGAAAGCCGTGCTGCTCGCGGTAGGAGGATATGGACGAGCGTGGAAGATTACCAGCAATGCTCTGGCCTGTACTGGAGACGGAGTCGCAATAGTCTACAGGCACGGGTTGCCCCTTGAAGATATGGAGATGTACCAGTTCCATCCCACAGGGGTATATAAACTAGGAATCCTGCTTACCGAGGGTGCTAGAGGAGAAGGTGGAATACTTCGTAACAATCTAGGGGAGAGGTTTATGGAGCGTTATGCCCCTACGCTCCTAGATCTAGCACCTAGAGATATGGTCTCCAGATGCATCTATCAAGAGATAAAAGAAGGACGAGGAATAGACGGCAAAGACTATGTCCATCTAGACCTAACTCATGTGGGTGCCGAGGTAATAGAGAAGAGGTTACCAGATCTGGCTGAATTCGTAAAAGTTTATCTCGGAATCGATCCCGTTCATCAGCCTATCCCCATACAACCTACAGCACACTATGCCATGGGGGGTATTCCTACCGATGTCGATGGGAGAGTGCTCAAGGATGAGTATAACACCCCGGTTCATGGGCTATACGCTGCTGGTGAGTGTGCATGTGTATCCGTCCATGGTGCAAATAGGCTAGGCACGAATTCACTAGTAGATTTGATAGTATTTGGGCGTAGATCTGGAAAGCATATGGCAAAGTTCGTATGTGAGAACGATTTGTTAACCTTACCCCCTAAGCCAGACGCACCAGCTAGAGAGCAGATCTCAGAACTCCTCTCAAGGAAGCATGGTGAATCTCCAGCCCGTATCCGGGACCAGCTCAGGGAAGAGATGATGGATAAGGTTTCTGTGGTACGCAACGCCAAAGGTCTGTTGCAAGCAAGGGAATGCATCCAGGAGCTTAAGGAGCGTTATCAACATGTTGCGCTTCAGGACAGACAAACCTGGTTCAATTCAGAACTGACTGAAACCTTGGAGTTGGGATCACTGCTGGACATTTCTGAGGCAGTTATAGAATGTGCACTGGCTCGCGAAGAGAGCCGTGGCGCCCATTACAGGGAGGACTTCCCAAAGAGGGATGATGCACGCTTCTTGAAGCATACTTTAATCTGGAACAAAGACGGTAATAAGGAGATAAAGTATAAGCCAGTAACCATAACTAAGTTCCAGCCTCAGGAGAGAAAGTACTAGAGGAATAGACATCATAGAGGATAAGACTATGCTAGTAACTTGCAAGATCAGGCGCTATAACCCGCAGACAGACCAGAAGCCTTACTATGCTACATATGAGGTAGAAGCGGAGCCTACAGACAGGGTGCTTGATGTACTAAACCATATCAAGTGGTATCAGGATGGTACCCTGACTTTCCGCAGATCTTGCGCTCATGGTGTATGTGGCTCTGATGCAATGAGAATAAATGGTGTAAACAGGCTAGCATGTAAGGTGTTGGTCAGGGATATAGGTCAAAGGATGACGATAGAGCCATTGCTTGGGTTCAGGGTGATTCGCGATTTAGTGGTAGATCTTGAACCATTCTTTGAAAAATACAAGGCAATAATGCCCTATCTAATAAATGACGAAGAACCTCCTGAGAGGGAACGACTACAGTCTCCTGAGGAGAGGGAGCTCTACGACGATACAACTAAGTGCATACTCTGCGCCGCATGTACTACCGCTTGTCCGCCATTCTGGTCTAATCCCGACTTTCTAGGTCCAGCAGCACTGGTTAATGCGCATAGATTCATATTCGACAGCAGAGACAAGGGGTTTGAGCAGAGGATGGCCATGCTTAACGATGTAGATGGCGTATGGCGCTGTAGAACAGTCTTCAACTGCACAGACGCCTGCCCCAGGGGTATACAGGTCACTAATGCTATAGAGGAAATTAAGAGAAAACTCCTATATGATAGGTCATGAGACTATTTACAGGAGCTCTGAATGGTAGATTACCTCTTTGGAATACTATCTGGTCAAGAGTTGACTACAGAGCCTGCGCTGTTTGGTGTACTAGTAGTATATATCGTCAGTACCCTACTGGGGGCCGGCATATGGTACTGGAGCAAGAGATATGTTGAGAGCAACCCCCTAGCATCCAAGTACCTGAGGCTAATGGGCGGGACATTTTTCTGGCTAGGTATAGCCTCGCTGTTGGTAGCGGGATGCTTCTACCAAGGCGTAATCTTCAACAGAAGAGCCTGGCTTTACTTTATGCTATTGCTTATATACGCCACAATAGCTTACAGCCTATACTTCTACTTCACTAAATACCAGGAAATGTACAGAATGCAGGTAGAAGCAGAGCGAAGACGTAAGAGGTATGTGCCTACATCAACGTCTCTGAGAGGACCTGAGAGAAATAAACCGGTGCGGCAGGTAAGCAGAAGGGGCAGAGCCAGGAAGTAGATCTAGCCTCTACGTGATGAAAAAATTCTAGACAGTAGCCATACGACCACTGCCAGTATCGCAACAAGCAGGGCTGCATATAGCCAATCGATTTGAGAGCCTGGGAATCTACCTATTGCCCTGCCAACTACAACCACTATCCAGACAACTGGAAATAGCAGGACAATCGTAGCCAATAATAAACCCGCAAGATTCCAAAAACTTCGGGGGTGTGATGGTGCGGGTTGAGTAGTTTCCTCAACCCGCTTAGACCCACCAGATTCAGTCGTATTTACCTCTCCCTTGACAGGGTCCTCAGAATTAACGTTACTCATTCTTACTTATCAGGACGTAGACGTCATAAGAGAATCGGCTACATCAGCAGTAGCTCGATTATAAACTGGAGTGCGCCATTCTGGGTAACGCTCATCTATCCCTCTGGCTATATTTTCGTATAAAGACTTAAGTTCACTCGTCACAGGGCCTGCGCCTCCATTACCAATCCTTCTTCTATCAACCTCCCCCACAGGCACTACTTGAGCTCCAGTTCCACATAGAAATATTTCATCAGCTACGTACAGCTCCGTTCTATCTATGCTCCGCTCAATAGTGGGGATACCCAGTATATCCTTAGCGATGGTAATTAGAGTAGAACGAGTTATACCAGAAAGGATGTTATCTGACACTGGAGGTGTAACGAGCACGCCATCCATTACCAGGAATATGTTCTCCGCGCTGCCTTCCGATACATGACCGCTATCAGTAAGCACAATTGCTTCATCATAGCCATCTAGTGATGCCTCTGTCTTGGAAAGCGCAGCGTTGATATAAGTACCTGTTATCTTCGCCCTTGCTGGGGCTGAATTGTCCGTCACCCTCTGCCAAGAAGAGACACACACCTTCGCTGCTTCCTCGACCTCAACGTATTGCCCCATAGGTGATGTGAAGAGAGCGAAGTCGTGCTCCAGGTCGTGTAGTCTGACGCCAATCACAGTGGAAGACTTATAGAGCAAAGGCCTGATGTAAGTGTCTTCCTTGTGTTCGTTACGGCGAAGGAGCTCTACAGTTATATTACACAGCTCATCTATGCTGGCTGGAAGATCCATCATTAGCAACTTGCCAGACCTTTCGAGACGCTTATAATGATCGGCAAGCCTGAACACATACATCTCCGACTGATCCGGGTTCCAGTAAGCCCTGATGCCTTCAAAGCAACCTGTGCCATAGTTGAAAGCATGGGTCATTATAGAGATCTTGGCTTCTTCTATGGGCACAAAATTGCCACTAAGATAAGCGTATTTCCCAGGATTCATCTGAAAACTTCTCCTTTCAAAGAGTTCCACCCATAGTAAGAATAAGCCCAATCCCAATCTTGGTACAAGTACTAACCTTGATTACCCGGTAACAGTAGGCGTTGGTGACGATATGGGAGTAGGGGTAGGTGGTATATTCACCTTTAGATCTCCGGACTTCTGCATCTGCTGCCTCTGTTCCTGTATAAATTGCTGCAACATGTACTGCCCCAACTGCTGTCTCTGTGTCTCGGTTAGCGGACGATCCTTTTCCCTCCCTAGCAGTTGAATTACATGCCAACCATAGCTAGTTTGAACAGGTGGGCTTATCTGACCAACTTTAGTGAGGGCAAAAGCGGCATCCTCAAAAGACTTCTCGTAGATACCCCTGGGAGCCCATCCCAGGTCACCGCCCTTCAACTTGGTCTGGTCATCTATCGACTTCTCCTTAGCGATAACCTCAAACTTCTTACCTTGTCTAAGCTCCTTAATAACTTCTTCAGCTTGCTGCTTAGTGCTGACTAATATATGACGTACATGTACCTGTTCAGCACTTTTAGGAACTTTGGTCTCAAGATATCTCTGACGTATAAGTGCAGGGCGTACTAACATGGATGCGTACATGTCCATTGAAATACCTGCGGACTTCTGGAGCGAAGACACAAAATTCTGGTAATCCGACGGCAAGGTAGCAGCCGTGGGTGTGATCCTAGGAGTGCTTTTAGCTTGAGGTGTTGAGGTTGCTGAAGGCGTTGTAGTGGTAGGTAGTGAGGTAGGCGTTGCGGATGCACCTACTACCGACATAATTTCTCTTATCTTAGCCTGTACTTCCTGATCAGAAATATTTATACCTAGCTTACTAGCAGTCTGGTTCAGAACTAAATTATTTATCATTTGATCAAGAGTGTAGGCATCAACATCACTCGTTGAGAACATGGAGGAATTGATAGCATCTTTGACTCTTTGAGGGAAAGATTCGGGATCGGTCTTATAAACTTGGTAGAGAGAGGCTAAACTTTCAGGTGCATCGGTTATACCTAATACTTGCATCTTCACGTACTGATCGTAATCAGCCTTTCTAATACGTTCATTGCCCACAACAGCCAATGTCCGAGATGGCTCCCAAAGATACTGCTTGATCAGAGGAACTGCGATAATAAGTACGACAATTAGTAACGCTATCGCCACAACTGAAATTATTAGACGCTGCAGAAGATATTCACGATCAACCCTACTAACAGTGGAATAGCGCCTGTATGAGAAACGATCAAAGAACGATCTGAGCACTTGCTTCGCCATCCAATCCCCCAAAGCAACTGTCAAATAAAACTAACAGAGACCTGGCAAATGCAGGTCTCTGTTAGTTAGCAGTCTATCCCATTTATGGACGTATATGCTGTGCTGTGTAAGGCATTAGCGCCATGTAGCGAGCTCTTTTAAGGGCTACGGCAAGGCTTCTCTGGTGCTTAGCACAGGTACCAGTCTTTCTGCGTCCCTCTATCTTAGCTCTATCAGACAGGTATCTACCTATCCGGGCTATATCTTTATAGTCGACCTTATCTATATGATCTGCGCAGAACGCGCACACCTTCCGCCTAGGTACATACCTACCCCTTGGCCTTACTCTAGCCTCAGAAGCAGCAGGCTGGGAAGACTCAGCTGTTGCTGTAGCAGTTGTAGTGGATTCGGTTTCAGATGTCTCAGGAACCTGAGTTTCAAGCTCTTCGCTCACCTTATATCACTCCTTAATCTAAGTCTAGAAGTTTATGTCATCAATCTCTATATCTGAGCTATCTCCTAAGCCCTCCTGCGTATCCAAATCGGGCTCATCGGATCTTTCAGTCTGTCGATTACGGGAATCAAGAAGAATTATGTCGTTGGCAACGACCTCAACAACAGTACGCCTTTGACCAGTCTGCTGATCGTCCCAAGAGCGGGTTTGCAGACGGCCCTCAACATATATGCGCGACCCCTTCGTAACAGATAGCTGATTATTACCTATCAATTCCGCCAGCTTGTTCCAGACTACAACCGTAAACCAGTCTGTCTCTTCTCTCTGCTCTCCTTCAGCTGAGGGAGCTCTTCTTCTGTTGCATGCAAGCCTGAAGGTGGCAACTGGCGTCCCATTTGGGGTATATCTTAGGTCTGGATCCGTGCCCAGACGCCCTATTAGCATTACCTTGTTGAGATCTCTAGCCATGTTCTATTTTCCTTGATTTATTTATCGGTGCGAGTTATGAGAAACCTCATTATTCGGTCGTTGAGTTTTAGATCCCGATCCAGATTCCGTGACTCCGATGGACTTAGCCTGAAACGCAGCACCGCGTAGAAGCCCTCGTTATGCTTTCTAATGGGATAGGCTAACCTTCTCCTACCCCATGGGGGGCTTGCGTCAGGCTCACCTGCCTCACCGCCATGAGCAGCGATGTTCTGCTTGATGGTGTCTAATACGTTCGGTATCTCCTCATCTGGTGTAGTTGGATCTATGATAACCATCAACTCGTAATCTTTCATGCAAATCTCCTTCCTATGGGTTTGCCGGGCTTTTTCAATGCCGGGCAGAAAGGTTAACACAAAATTATACCAACTAGATCACATTTGCCAACCTATAGACTAACCAAATAGACCAGGCAGTTTAGGAATTCTGCCTGATGTAATCTGCTTCATCATCTTCTGCATTTGGTTGAATTGGTTTAGCAAGGCATTGACATCGGCTACTGTTGTTCCACTGCCAGCAGCAATTCTGCGTCTTCTACTACCCTTGATTATCTCCGGATGCTGCCTTTCTTCGGGAGTCATACTTAGGATTATAGCCTCTACCTTTTTAAGCTCCCTATCATCTATCTGAAGATCCTGACGGCGTATAGCGGAACCAACTCCAGGGAGCATCTCTAGAAGTTGAGATAGCGGCCCCATCCTTTTCATTGTCTGGAGCTGCTCATAGAAGTCTTCCAAAGTAAAGGTAGCAGTTCGCATCTTCCGCTCAAGCTCTTTGGCCTTTCTTTCGTCAAACTCTGCCTGAGCGCGCTCAATTAGTGTGAGCATATCGCCAAGACCTAATATCCTTGAGGCCAATCTATCAGGGATCAACGGCTCGAAAGCATCCGGGCGCTCACCAGTGCCTATCATCTTAATAGGCACCCCTGTAACTGCCCTTATCGATAGGGCAGCACCACCGCGTGCATCACCATCTAGCTTAGTCATAATGACGCCAGTAACGCCCAAGGTGTTATGAAACTGCTCAGCGACCTTTACGGCCTCTTGGCCGGTCATAGCATCTACCACCAACAAGATCTCCGTTGGTGAGACCTTATCTCGTACGCGAACAAGCTCGGCCATCATGGCTTCGTCTATATGTAGACGCCCGGCAGTGTCCAGAATCACATGCGTCAGAGAAGACTGCTTAGCAAAGTCGATTGCGTTTGTTGCGATATTTTCGGGAGGTACAGATGTACCCTCCGAATACACCGGTATGTTTAGAGAGCCACCAAGTGTTTGAAGCTGTTTTATGGCTGCTGGCCTGTAGATATCGGCCGCAACCAGTAATGGGCGAGCACCCTGCTTGCGAAGATACAATGCGAGCTTTGCAGCCGTGGTAGTCTTACCACTACCTTGTAGACCAACTAGCATGTATATCGTTGGGGGAGTGGAGGCAGTTTCCAGCTTGCACTGGTCACTGCCCAACAAACTCACGAGCTCTTGATGCACTACCTGGATTATTTGTTGAGCAGGAGTCAAGCTCTCCAGAGCACGCTGCTCGCTGATCTTCTCCTTAATCTGATTTATGAACTGCTTAGCGACCTTCAGATTGACATCCGCCTCCATGAGAGCGATGCGTACCTCTCGAAGTGCGAGATCGACATCACTCTCCTGCAACTTCCCCTTAGATGTCAATTTATCAAAGGCACCCTGTAGTCTATCGGTAAGGTTTTCAAACATACTCGAGCACTCCCCTTAGCCTAACAAGGCATTTACGAAATCTTTAGAATCAAATTCCGCTATATCCCCCAGTTTCTCACCAGTAGTAAGATACCTAATAGGAATTTTCATCTCGTTGACGATAGCGAAGGCTATACCACCTTTGGCAGTGCCATCCATCTTAGCAAGCACGACACCATCCAAATGTACCGCTTGGGCAAATTTCCTCGCCTGAACAAGTCCATTTTGCCCAGTGGTAGCATCTAGAACCAACAGGTTCTCCTGAGCAGGGCTACCGTTCCTGTCTATTACACGCTGTATCTTCTTGAGCTCCTCCATCAAGTTATATTTAGTATGTAGCCTCCCAGCGGTATCTACTATCAGTACATCGGCACTCCTAGATCTTGCAGCCGCTAAAGCATCATGAACTACAGCTGCAGGATCCGAGTTTGGAGCGCCAGCGATAACAGGAACCCCAGCTCTTTCGCCCCATATTTGCAACTGATCTATAGCAGCAGCTCTAAAGGTATCAGCTGCTCCCACTACAACCTTTGCGCCTTCAGAAGCGAACTTGTGAGCGAGCTTAGCAACAGTAGTGGTCTTCCCTACTCCGTTGACCCCAACAATGAGCATGACGAGCAGCTCGCCATCGTTAACTTCAACTGGCTGATTGGGAGCAGAGTCTAATATTGCCTGCAACTCTTCCTTAAGAGCCTTTCTCAGTTCGGAGGGCCTACGTATACGTTCTGCTTCAACCCTATCTTGAAGTACATCAAGCAACATCAAAGTAGTCTCCACTCCAACATCAGCTGCTATCAAAAGCTCTTCAAGTTCTTCCCAAGTCGAATCCGTTATCTCTTCACGATCAAAAAGAGCAGCTACCTGACTAAAGATACCCCTTCGGGATTTCTCCAATCCCGATTCGATCTTCTCTTCTCTCTCTTGTGGATCTTGCCTGCGCTTTAGGAACCTAAAAACCACCTATACACACCTCCAAAGACACAACATAATTATATAAGGTCCTATTCCCTGAGCTCTTTCCTTGTTGTGATAGAATCTTATGGGTGTTTGCCTTATATGTCCAATAATCTCGGTAAAGAGGAAATAATAACAAGACTACAAGCTATCCCCGAAAAGCCTGGCGTATATCTCATGAAAGATAAGCATGGCAAAGTGATATACGTCGGCAAGGCCAAAGTGCTTCGTAACCGGGTGCGGAGTTACTTTAGCTCTAAGCATCTCCCAGAGAAGATCAGGGAGATGGTCCCACAGATACATGATATAGATTACATAGTAACCGACTCTGAACACGAAGCTCTCACCCTAGAAGTGACCTTGATCAAGCACCACATGCCCAAGTACAACTCCATGTTTAAGGACGACAAGCGTTTACCATATATCAAGGTCACTGTCCAGGAAGAATTTCCAAGGGTGCTCAAATGCAGGCAGATCATCAATGATGGCAGCAAGTACTATGGTCCATACACTGCTTTGGGATCGGCTGCCGAAGCCATTAAGCTGATTCACCAACACTTCATGCTTTGCCATAAAGAGAACGAACCCATCGATGGTAAGCAGTCACGTCCTTGTCTACCATACTACCTGCACAGATGCTTGGGAGCCTGTGCGGGTAGAGCCGATCCTCAAGAGTACAGGGCAGCCACGGAACAGGTAATCTTGTTCCTTGAAGGCAAGCACGACGAACTTACAGAGAAGCTCAGAAGGAAGATGGAAGAAGCTGCCGAAAACTTGGAATTTGAGAAGGCAGCGCTATATCGTAACCAGATCAAGGCCATAGAGGATATAAGGCAGAGACAGAAGGTAGTCCTACCAACCAACGAAGATATGGACATAATAAGCATAGCGCTCGATGGGGGTGAGGCTGGCATAGAAAGACTATTTATCCGTGATGGCAGGTTGGTGGGACATGACCACTCAGTTGTTGAGCTTATAGAAGACCAATCACCAGGCCAGATAATACAAATAGCTCTGGAGCAGTTTTATATAGGTACGTATAACATACCTGGTCGTATAGTGTTGCAATACCCACCAGACGAGATAGAGCTTATACAATCAGCACTACAAGAGTACCACAAGAGAGAGATCATCCTCGAAGTACCTACCGAGGGAGAGAAGTTAGAGCTAGTGAACATGGCTGCTCAAAATGCCAAGGAAGGACTTGAAAGAAAGCGCTTCAAGTGGCTAAGCGAGGAGCAGAAAAGAACTGGCGCCATGTTGGAGCTGCAGAAAGAGCTCCAGTTACCTATCAAGCCTAGCAGGATAGAGTGCTACGATATATCTAACGTGCAGGGAGCCGATGCCGTAGGTAGCATGGTAGTATTCGAAGATGGTGCCCCGGCACGCAACCAGTATCGTCGATTTCGCATCAAGGGAGTTGAAGGTCCAAACGACTTCGAGATGATGAGAGAGGTGCTTACTAGGAGATTTAAGCGAGCTACCTCTAATGAGTACAGGGAAACTAGTTGGGGTAAGCTTCCAGATCTCATAATTATCGACGGTGGTAAGGGACAACTTGGAGTAGCAGTAGAAGTCCTCCAGAGCTTTGGCCTCGGCAATATACCAGTCTTCGGGCTTGCGAAACAGCAAGAAGAGCTGTTCAAACCTGGTAGATCAGACTCTATAATGTTGCCCAGAGATTCGGAAGCCCTGTACCTTCTACAGCGAATAAGGGACGAAGCGCATAGATTTGCCCTTGGCTATCATAGGTCACTGCACACTAAGAAGTCTGTAGGTAGCATTCTAGACCAGGTTCCAGGTATAGGGCCGAAGCGCAAGAAGGCGTTGATACAGGCTTTCGGTAGCGTATCAAAGATCAGAGAAGCCAGTATTGATGAGATAATGGCCGCAGTCAAAGGAATAGATCGAGCAACGGTAATAAGGCTAAAGGAGGCTCTATAGATTGGCTATACGTAAACCTATAGAAGACAAAGAAGCCGTTAGGCAAGCCATAGATTTCGCTTTGAAGGGAGAACTTATAGCCTTCCCTACGGATACAGTGTATGGTGTGGGGTCGATAGTCGATCCACAGGCGGTATCGAAAATTTACAGAGCTAAGGAGAGACCTCTAGATAAGCCTATACCAATACTGCTTTCAGATGACTCATATCTTGAGAAATATGCAAAAGACATAGATGCCATCGCTATGGAACTAGCGCGTACATTCTGGCCAGGAGCTCTAACCCTGGTGGTTAGAGCCAGGGAAGACGTAGCCGAAGCAGTGGGATCGAAAGATGGTACTGTTGGCTTCAGAATCCCCGATTATGAGCCTGCTAGGGAGATCATCCGTCAGTGTGGCGGGGCGATGGCTGTAACGAGCGCCAACATCTCGGGAGAGCGTAATCCTCTAACGGCTGACGATGTTGAGCACGACCTGGGGGACAGAGTGGCTATTATCTTGGATGGTGGACCATGTAGGATCGGCAAGCCAAGTACAGTAGTCGACTTGAGTAAGGAAAAACCCTTGATTGTACGTAAGGGCGCGCTGGCTGAGCAGATAAGAGCAATACTTGAGAAATAGGAATTAGTAGAAAGGGAAAGTATGCTGCAAGATGTAATAAGAGTCGATGGCAGAAAACCTAACGAGCTCAGACCTCATAGCATAGAGATATATCCGTTAGCTTTCCCTCCAGGATCTGCAATCATCCAATGTGGGGTTACTAAGGTTCTATGCGCAGCCTCCATTCAGGAAGGCGTTCCAAAGTTCCTAGAGGGAACAGGACAGGGTTGGCTAACTGCTGAGTACTCGATGCTACCAGCGTCCACACAGACAAGGACACCTAGGGAATCACACACTGGTAGGTTACAAGGGAGAACACAAGAAATACAACGCCTTATAGGCAGGTCCTTGAGAGCGGCTGTCAAGCTGGACCAGATAGGTGAGATCACAATAATAGTAGACTGCGATGTTCTACAAGCAGACGGGGGCACAAGGACAGCCTCTATAACAGGAGGCTACGTAGCCACAGTACTAGCCCTCAGGAAGATCTTCCCAGACACATATAGAGATCTAGTAAGTCCTGTGGCAGCTGTAAGCGTTGGTATAGTGAATGGTACCCCAATGCTTGACCTGAACTATGCAGAAGATTCGACAGCTGATACGGATCTCAACGTAGTTAAGAACCATCTCGGAGATTACATAGAGATCCAGGCTACCGCAGAAAGGGTATCATTCAGCAGGGAAGAACTGGATGCTATGCTCTCTCTAGCTGACAAGGGGATAGCAGAGCTAATGGAAAGCCAGAGCAAAGTGCTAAGTTCCTTAGACTTGCCTGAATAGCAGGCTTATATTTCGACGGATATACGACACATGGTAGCTATGAGTTGATCAGTGTTTTCTGGAGTTCCTACGGATACTCTTATATAGCCGGGCAACCCACTATTAGCACAGTCATAGATCAGTATGCCCTCTCTTTTGAGGAGATCACAGACCTTAGCAGCTGTGCCTCGAGTAACCTTGCAGGTGACAAACGGTCCTTGTGATAGAAGAGGCTCCACAAAGTTAAGCTTACGAAGCTGCCTGTATAGCCTACCTCTCTCCACTCTTATCCTTCTAACCCTGGCCATCAGATTCTGGACGTCATCCAAGGAAGCCCCAGCTGCTATACGCGAGGCAGCAGTAAGATGCCTAATAGGCCAAATAGCATTTAGCCTCTCTCTTAGATCTGTCGACATCAAAGCATAACTGACAGGTATACCCCAAAGTCCCGCCCAAGGAGCAAAGCTTCTTATAGATATAAGATTAGGAAACTCTTTTCCAAGTAACCCTATTGGACGCTCCGTGAATTCAGAGTAGATTTCATCGACGATTACAAGTACGCCAGCGTTTAGAATCTCTACCACATTCTTATAGGCTGCAACCGCACCTGTGATGTCATGGGGAGACTGGATATAAACCACCTTCGCGCCCAGATCTAGAAGTTTCTCCGAATCAAACGCAAACTGTCCAGAACTAACTCGTGTTCTGAAAGTAATCAACTCCAGACCCAAGAGATCGGCAATCCGGCGTATAGGCTCAGATACGGGGTTGGCGATGAACAAATCCTTGTTATGCTGACCTAGAATAAAGAATATCCTAAACAGGAGCTCATTCAAGGTATCTGCCACATATATCTCGTCCGGCGAGCGCTGAGCATATCTACCAATGGCTGCCACTAAGTGATTGGGATCAGAGCCTTGCACCCTAGTAAGTTGCTCACTCATTGCTAGGGATTCATACACCAGCAGCGAGCAACCATAGGGGTTTTCGTTCATATGCAACCTTAGAGGTTGCTCTGTCAGGCTCTTATCCCTAGTTGATCTAAGACTCATAGTACTTTTATTCTATGTCAACACCACGTATCTTTGCATCCACCTCGGATCTTAGTGCGTTTTCGATCTTCTGTCTAACCTTAGTAGCTTCCTCTTCAGTCAGAGTTCTATCCTCAGCCTGGAAGGCAAGTTTATAAAGCAGGCTCTTAGTACCCTCTGGTATCTGATCACCTTGATACACTTCGGCAAGCTCACACTGCACTAGAAGTGGTCTCCCTTGTTCCCATATAACTCTGGTTACATTTCCTGCCGGTATACTCGCACTTACTAAGACTGCTAAGTCCTGTCTAACGATCGGATAACGAGATACATGTACGTAATTTCTATCTAGTCTAGCGTGTTGTTTGATCTGCTCCCAGTCAAGCTCAGCCACAAAAACATCTTCATCAATATCCAAATCCCTAAGTAAGGTGGGATCTACCTGGAATATGTTACCCAGAACATTCCCACCAACAGATACCTGCAACACGTTAACGGCGTCTGGCCCAAGTTGGGAGGGAAGCATTTCGACCTCTATCCCTAGGTAATGCAGAAATGCCTGTATCGTTCCTTTTAGGTCGAAAATAGTTGTCTTAGCCTGAGGCAGATGCGGAGATATGGGCCATCTAGTGCCAGCCATTGCTATAGCAAGACGCTTAGGTTCTTGAGGTCGCTCTCCGTTAGCCTTTATAAATACCCTATCTAACTCGTATATCCAAACCTTGTCGACAAACCTCAGATTATCGCTAACGTTTTGCAGCAAGCCTGGGATCAGGGATGGTCGGAGGTACTCTCTTTCGGGAGAAGTGGGATTGATAACTTTGATAACTTCATCAAGAGGTCTCCAGACAGGTGGATGCATACCCTCATGATAGAGGCTTGCCATTTTGCTTATGAGACGCGCCGATATAAGATCATAGTTTATGACTTCCTGCAAACCAGCAGCTGCGAGCCACTCACGAGCCTTTTTCTCTATCCAGAAAAACCTATCCGTGAGGTTGAATGGGATGGTACCTCCTGGTAGTTGCGAAGGAAGTTCTTCATAACCCCATATTCTCCCTACCTCTTCAACTATATCGGCTGGTATGGAAACATCGCTTCTATAGCTTGGAGGTAGGACCTTTAGCAAATCACCTTCCTCTTGTACCTCAAACTCAAGGGAGGTAAGTATCCTTTCTACCTGATCCTTTGGTATGTCTATTCCAAGTAATCGCTTTACCTCGTAAACTGGAAAATCTATGTAAGCGCGTTTCTTAGGGTTAGGATACCAATCGAATGGAGCACCCTTAGGTTGGGCACCACACTCCTGCTGCAGGAGCTCAACAGCCCTTGCAAGGGCTAGACCCGCAAGCTCTGGATCCATACCTTTCTCAAAACGGGAGGAGGCTTCACTGCGCAGGCCAAGAAGTCTAGCCGCGCGTCTTATACGTGGGGCATTGAAAGTGGCTGATTCTAAGAGTATGTTCCTTGTATCGTCTGTGACCTCTGTATTGAGCCCTCCCATTATGCCCGCGAAGGCTATTGGCTTCTCATCATCAGCGATCATGATAGTATCAGGAGGAGCAGTCCGCAGCTGGTGATCGATTGTTTCTAGCTGCTCTTCTGGGTAAGAGCTTCTCACAGCTACTTTTCCTCTCACCTTATCAGCGTCAAAAGGATGTAAAGGCTGTCCCAACTCTAACATGACGTAATTGGTTATGTCGACCACATTGTTCACGGGACGCATCCCGCATAACAGAAGCCTTCGCCTTATCTTCGCAGATGAGGGCCCTATCCTGATGTTATCAAGCCTCTGTAGCATGTACCTGGCAGCAAGATCTTCAGATTCAACCCAGGCATCTACGCCCACATCCCCCGACAACTCTACATTGGGAACTGGGACTTTCGCCTTCGTACCGGTAAGGGCAGCGACCTCGCGAGCTATACCTACTATTGAGTTGGCGTAAGAGAAATTAGGAGTAAGAGCTATGTCGAGTATATGGTCCCCAAGCACATCCTGTAGCTTGGCACCCACTGGAGCTTCCGGATCAAGCACGAGGATACCAGTATGATCTTCCCCTAAGCCAAGCTCTTTCTCAGAGCAGGCCATGGCTTCGGAAAGTATTCCCCTTATCTTAGAGGGTTTTAGCTTGAAGGTTTTGTGTTGATCTGAATAGGGGTCTACTAGCGTAGCTCCTGCGAGCGCTAGGGCTACCTTCTGTCCAGGAGCTATATTTGGAGCACCTGTTACTATACTAACCTGACCATGACCATAGTCAATATGAGCTACTTGTAACCTATCTGCATTGGGGTGCTTCTCGACCTGTAGCACCAACCCAACGTATATATTCTCCCATTCTTGCCCTATACGTTCTATGTTCTCAACTTCTAGACCGGCAATGGTCAGAGTATGGGCTAGCTCCTCAATAGAACAGGAAAATTCTACATATTCTCTTAGCCAACTTACCGGTACCCTCACCCTTCCAGACTCCCTTCATGTGGTTATTTACATGCGATCAGGAAAACTGGCGAAGAAATCTCAGATCGTTACCATAGAACAATCTTATGTCGTCTATACCAAACCTAGGCATAACAGATCTCTCTACTCCGAATCCAAAAGCAAACCCAGAGACCTTCGAGGGATCATATCCGCCATTCCTGAGAACCACAGGATGAACCATACCTCCACCTGCGATCTCTAGCCATCCACTGCCCTTGCAAAGAATACAGCCTTTACCCAAGCATGAGCAGGTTATGTCTATCTCCACACTCGGTTCTGTGAAAGGGAAGTAAGATCCACGAAACCTAAGCTTGCGGTTCGGTCCAAATAGCTGTCTAGCAAAGTTCTCAAACGTACCCTTGAGCGTGGCTAGGGTTATACCTTCACCGATCGCCAAGCCTTCTAGTTGATAGAACATGCTCTCACGTCTTGCACTTACGGCCTCGTATCTGTGTACCTTTCCTGGCAAGACAAATCTTATAGGTTGCGGACAGTACTTCCTCATAACATGAATCTGCCCAGGCGAGGTATGGGTAGCTAATAAGAGCTTGTCATCTATGTAGATGGTATCCCACATGTCCCTGGCCGGATGCTCCTGGGGTATGTTTAGGAGGGAGAAATTATATTCATCCGTCTCAACTTCATTACCCTCATATACGCTAAATCCCATCTCACCAAAGATTCGAACCATTTCATATATCGTCTGGCGAGTGATATGCAGCCCCCCGACCATGGGTGGTATACCCGGCAAGGTTACATCTACTTGGGATATGGCTGATCGCCTAATATCAGATAGTTTACTCTCGTACAATTGTTGTAGCTCGGCTTTGAGGGCATTAGCCATTTTCCCTATAGCAGGTCTTTCTTCAACAGGAAGGGAAGGAATCCGTGATATGATATCGGCCAAACGGCCACGCCTGGCCAGAAAAGTTACACGCCAGTTTTCCAAGCTGCGCTCATCTGAGATTGAACCTAGTTCGTTTAGGGCCTGTTCGCGTAGATTAGTGATATCTTCTGTTAAGCTCATATTCTATCTACCTTCCCTGATTAGCATTTGCCTTCTAGATTCAAATAATAGAATAGATCCTGCAACAGCTGCATTGAGAGATTCTATATTGTTCTGCATAGGAATCCAGAGGTTGTGAGTAGATAAAGACAATGCTTGATGGCTTAGCCCTGATGCCTCGCTTCCGACAAGTATAGCACAGGGAGGGCATAGATCAGCTAAGTAATAAGCCTGTGAAGAGTCTGAGTAATAAGCTGCAAACCTCTTCGGTACAGTATGCAACACTTCATGTATCTCTTCCCAAGGCAGCACAGCAAAGCTGACTGCGAACAGAGCACCAGCCGAAGCCCTTACAGCTTTGGGATTATAAGGATCCGCTGATCCCTCAGAAAGTAGCACAGCTGCACTGCCAGCAGCTGCAGCGGACCTTAATAACGTCCCAACATTTCCAGGATCTGATACCCTGTCCAGCACAAGCACCGGACCAGCATTAGCGTTCACACCCTCCCTAGGATGCCAACTTAGAAGTTCGAAGGCAGCAATTATGCCCTGAGAAGTAACAGTATCAGACACACTGGATAACACGTCTTCCGAGACCTCCAGGAGCGGGGTCTCTGAACCTATCTGACCAAGGACCTTGTTCACGACATCCCTCCTGACAACCACTTCAGGAGAATATAGAACTTTGAGAGGCTTGTGTCCTGCTACCATAGCCTGCTGTATAGCCCTTGGCCCCTCAACTAGAAATGCGCCGGAGGCTTTCCGCCCCCGGCGCTCTCTCAGCAGTCTAAACCACTTGACTTGCTGGTTAGATCTGCTTGTGATCAGAATATTACCCTCTAGACATCAAGAGTGAGCGGCAATAGCCTGCTTAGCCTGCTCGACAACGCCAGCGAAGGCTTGAGGCTCTTTCACTGCCATATCAGCAAGGATCTTCCTGTCTATCTCAACGTTAGCTAGCTGCAGGCCATGCATAAGCTGGCTGTAACTTAGACCATTGAGTCTTGCTGCAGCATTGATACGGGTTATCCATAGTCTTCTAAGGTCTCTCTTTCTGTTCCTGCGATCTCTGTACGCATACTGCAAGGCCCTCATCAGGGACTCATTAGCCTTGCCCCAGAGCTTACTTCTGGTACCCCTATGTCCCTTTACAGCTTTTATAACCTCACGATGACGTCTATGAGACGCTACTCTGTTAGTTGCCCTAGGCATCTTTACCCCCTAAACTCCGTATGGTAGTGCCCTGCGAAGCCTCTTGCGATCCGCAGGCGATACCTCAAACATGCGATCAAAATCCTGCTTGGCTCTGGTAGACTTCTTCCTCCGAAGGTGGCTCTTCATACCTTTCGTCCTGAGGATCTTTCCAGTGCCAGTTATCTTGAATCTTCGCTTTGCACTTTTATTCGTCTTTAGTTTCGGCATCTCCTTTTGCTTCCCCTTGAGTACTTTCTTCTTGTGGCTGATTAGCCTTCTTAGGCTTAGCTGATTCCTTTCTAGGAGCAAGCAGGGCAGTCATATTCTTGCCATCAAGCTTTGGTTGCTGCTCTATAGTGGCAGCATCCCCTATAAGATCCATTAGCCTCTGGACGAGTTCCTGGCCTATCTCAGGATGTACAACCTCACGACCCCTGAACTGCACAGTGACTTTAACTTTATCGCCCTCTTCCAGAAAGTTCCTAGCCTGCTTGGCTTTGGTCTGCAGGTCGTGGACATCTATCTTGGGTTTGAGCCTCACCTCTTTGATGACAATCTGCTTCTGAGATTTACGAGACTCTCGCTCTTTCTTAGTCTGCTCATAGCGGAACTTACCATAGTCCATCAATCTGCAGACCGGTGGATTAGCGTTGGGGGCTACCTCCACCAAGTCAAGACCCTTCTGACGCGCCAGATCCAGAGCTGCCAGAGGATGCATAATACCTAATTGAGTACCATCCTCATCTATCACACGCACCTCGCGTGCTCTGACCTTTTCGTTGACCCTTAAGTTCTTACTGATCAGTAACCTCCTGTGTTAAATACAAATTAGACCCTTCCGGGAGATATGGTAACACTCATAAATATACCAAAACAAAGGCGTTATGCGTTAGCCTCTTGGCCTGCAGAAACCTTCCTTATTGGAGTCATTTCCCCCCAATTGGGACCATATTCTGCTTCAACTACCAACGGTACGGAGAGATCGAAAGCAGTTGACATCTCTCTTACAATAACCTCGGCAGCCCTATCCAGCTGGCTCTCAGCAACTTCAAAAAGGAGCTCATCGTGGACCTGCAATATCATTTTGGCCTTTATGCCTTCTCTTTCCAGAGCTGAGTGGACATCTATCATCGCCTGCTTGATGATATCTGCAGCCATACCCTGAATGGGCATATTGATCGCCGCCCTTCTTGCAGCCTCTCGTCTTTGCGGATTTGAAGAGGTGATATCTGGAAGATATCTACGCCTACCTAGCGGAGTCTCCACATACCCTTTCTTCTCAGCTTCTTTAATCAATTGCTCGAAGTAGGCCTTAACTCTGGGGAATTGATCCATGTACCTTTTCACGAACAGATTGGCCTCACGCTGCTCCAAGCCGGTATCTCTTGCCAATCTGAAGCCGCTCATACCGTATATTATCCCGAAGTTGATAGTTTTACCCATTCGCCGCATATTGTCATCTACAGACTCTATGGGGACTCCAAATAACCTGGAAGCTGTCAGAGCATGGATATCGATATCTCTGGAAAACGCCTCCTTCAGCTTAGGTTCATCAGTCACGTGGGCAAGAACTCTTAGCTCTATTTGCGAGTAGTCAGCACTAAGTAAAACAGAAGGCTCATCGAAGATAGCATTGTTTTTTTCAGGACTGCCAGCCACAAATGCCTTCCTAACTTCCTTACCTAGTGATGACCTTATTGGTATGTTCTGCAAGTTGGGATCACTTGAGGCAAGTCTGCCAGTAACTGCGGAGGTCTGACTAAAGTTCGTGTGCAACCTTCCGGTCGATCTACTTACCATTAGAGGCAGTGCATCTACATAGGTGTCCTTGAGCTTCGTAAGCTGCCTGTAGCTAAGAATCAGGTCAATAACTGGATGCTGTCCGCTAAGTGCTTCCAAGGTAGCGGCATCAGTGGAGTAACCCTTGGAGGTCTTACGTATACCCTTGAGCCCTAAATCCTGGAACAGGAATTTAGATAACTGTTGCGGAGATTTAAGGTTAAATTCATAGCCAGCAATCTCATATATCTGAGACTCAATATCACGTATCTGCTCGTAAAGCTTGGTTGACAGCGACTTAAGAGCATCAGCATCTATGGCAACGCCAGTCATCTCCATGTCAGCTAAGACCGGCACTAAAGGCATCTCAAGAGTATAGAACAAGTCTTGGAGCTTTCGCTCAACTATTTCCTTCTCTAACATCGTAAACAGGCGGAAGGTCATATCTGCATCAGCACAAGCGTACCGAGCACATTCATCCACAGAGACCTCCAGCATAGTCTTCTGATTTTTGCCCTTGCCTATGAGCGAATCTATGGTAGTCATTTGGATACCAAGTCTCGTAGCAGCGAGATCTTTAAGACCTACAGAGGTCTCGTTGAGCAGAAAGGCTGCTATTGAGGTATCAAAGTAGAGAGGCGACACCCTTATTCCATGTTTGTAGAGAGCCATGTAATCGAACTTGGCATTGTGGGCTATCTTTTTCGGTCCCCCTTCTAACAGAGGGCTAAGTTCATCAAGCAAGTCTTTTGTGCCATCATCGCTGAAGCCATTGATAGGGACATAGTAAGCTATCCCTGCCTTAGGAGAAAAGCTGACACCTACCAGGTCCGATTCCATTACATTTTTGCCGCTAGTCTCCGTGTCAAAAGCTATATATTCTTTCGCAAGAAGCTCCCTCACTAAGCGGCGCAAGCTTTCCTGATCGCTTACGATTTCATATTTCTCCTGGATCTGAGGTTGCTCATTCCTCTCTACAGAGGCAACTTTCTCGCTCGAGGTATTTTGGGGTTCAAAGTATTTAGGTAGGCGGTACATTAAGCTACGGAACTCCAGCTCACGGAATATCTCGTTTACTTTCTGCATGTCTGGAGCCCATGCATGGGATATCACGGGTTCAATATCAACATCTATATCAGTGACTATGGTAGCTAGTCGCAGATTCTGTATTAACTGCGACTGATGTTCCTTTATCGCATTGCGTATACGTTCAGGTTTGATCGAATCAACATTCTCCAGTATATTCTGGAGACTACCGAAAGTTTGAATCAGACTTCTAGCTGTTTTCTCTCCAACCCCAGGAACGCCAGGAATGTTATCACTAGCATCTCCCATGAGAGCTTTGAAATCGACTATGTACCTAGGATCGAAACCATATTGCAGGCGAACCAAATCCGGAGTATATACCTGTACTTCTGAGAATCTGCCCCTTGCGGGCAGTACGACGCTAACTGAATCGCTTACTAGCTGCAGAAAATCCTTATCTCCTGTAACTATGACCACCTGATGCCCCTGTGAGGATAACTTCTTGGCAAGGCTACCTATAACATCATCGGCCTCATATCCTGGTACCTCATAGACAGGGATATCAAAAGCGGCTATGACCTGCCTTACCCTTCCTATCTGAGCTTGTAGATCATCAGGCATGGGTGCACGCTGTGCCTTATATTCAACGAACTCATCATGACGGAAAGCCTTACCGACATCAAAAGCAACGGCAATAGAGTCAGGGTTCTCACGATTTATTACCTGAACCAACATATTACAGAAGCCATAGATGGCGTTGGTCTTCTCCCCCTTGGAAGTTGCCAAATCAGACGGCAGAGCGTGATAAGCCCTATAGATCAACGAATAAGCATCTATCAGTACTACCTTCACAGCGCACCCTTCATTCATAGCTGCTTTTACAAGTCATTGATCATTATAACACTCCTCAATTCAGAGCTCTCGCAGGGAGTTTTGTATCATTTATGCAACAATTTAGATTGATGATTATAATACGAACATAAATGGCATACACTGTAAGTGGCGAAATATATAGACTTACAAAAATTTTTACATTTAGGGTATTGACTTATACCTTAACATTTTGTAGCATTTATGCATCAAAGAGATGCGCGCATCGGTATACAGAATTCAACAGCAGCTAGTATTAGGAGGTACTGAAATGAAGTGGTCCAGCTTCGGCCTCAAGTGGGGTTAGTTTCTAAGACTTATGAAATAAAAAAGGTAATAAAAACATCGGTGCATACACACCGATGTTTTTATTTTGCTGTTTTAGCTGAAAACTTATTAGGTCCATAGTACTAATTACCTAGAGTGAAAAATGCATAAAATGATGTATCATGAGGCTTAGCATAATAAACATGGAATAGACGGCCAGCAGGAGAATAAAGCTTGAATGAGAAAATACCTAGGGCAGCACTGCTATTTATAATAGCAGTTGCTGTCCTAGGCATACTCTCTATAACAGATTCAGCTAAGAATTTTACTTATCTGTCTACTAGAGATCGAATAGGGCTACTTGCATTTGTGCTCTTTGTGCTGCTGTCTGACATATATCGTGTTCAGCTTTTCATGAACAACATGAATCTATCTATGTCTACTGTAGCAACTTTCGGAGCTATATTATTGTTTCCTAAGCAATGCGCCTTAGTAGCAATCGCCGCCTTTCTGTCCGATGTCATAATACACAAACCAATAATAAAGAGCGTTTTTAACGGTAGTCAGTGGGCCGTTACTACATTTGTTTCAGGTCAAGTCTGGTACATGCTCAGGAATCAAACAGGAGACACTTATGTTCTAACTCCACAGGAATTCTCAAATACTAACAGTATCTTAATAGCTTTATGTTGTGCTATGGTCTACCTCTTAATCAATACAACCCTGGTAGCCACCATTGTCTCAATAACTGAAAATGTAAATATAATGCGTGTCATCAGTACAGGACTATCTGGAATAATCGTTCAGTTTCTTATACAACCTGCTCTAGGACTATTAATAGCAATTCTTTATACATTGAATCCAATTTCAATTGTACTTGTAATATCACCATTGGCAGCTGTGTATTACTCCCTAAGAAACTTTGACAATCTACGCAAGCAGACATTAAAGACAATTGAGAGGCTTTCTGACATACTAGACAGGAGGGACCCTCAAACCGACCAGCACTCTATCAGGGTTGCACATTACGTTAGGC